>VGVM01000104.1 GCA_016874035.1 Gemmatimonadota bacterium | reverse complement strand
CGCTCCGCCGGCCGCCTGACCACCGCGTCCCGCTGCACCGGTTGTTGGTTGGCCGCCGCGTCCCGCTGCGCCGGCCGCCGGTTGACCGCCTCGACCGCCGGCGCCCTGCCCTTGCTGGCCGCGGCCACCGCCCCCGCCGCCAAACCCCGACTGGTCGGTCACGGCAAACTCCTGCAGCGGGATCCGGAACGCGTCTGCGAGCTGTGGCTCCTTGTCCTGGCACAGGATGCGATTCGCCGCGTATTCACCGATCACTGGACCGAACTTGAAGCCCTCGGCCATGCCGGACCCGACAAGCCAGACGTTGTCCATGTCCGGATGCTTGTCAATGATGAAGTTGCCGCCGGAGCCGCTCTCGTAATGACACGAATGTTCCTTCAGCACGGGCGCGTTCTTGAGGAGCGGGAACCGCAGGTTGACAAAGTCCACCATGCGCTGCGCGGCCGCCTTGTCGAAGATGCGCTCGCTCGAATCGGGATCATTCCCCTGCGCGCCGCCGCCGGCGCGCACGCGGAACCCGACGTTGTCGTCCGGCGCCGACGGCCAACCGGTCGCGCCAGGGTAGTTGAACGTCGGGCAGTTGGGGTACTGCATCCGGTACTCGCCCGGAGGCGCGCCAAAGTAGAACACGCTTCCCATCGGCGTGCGGAGGCGATTCCCCATGAGCACCGGGAAGACCTTGCGCAGCCATGGGCCGACGGCGAACACGTAGGTGCCCGCACTCATCATGTCGCCGCTCGACGTCTGCAACGCCGGCATCTTCCCGGCCATCTGCGTGGTCGGCCACGCGCGCGTGATGGCCAACTCGCCGCCGAACTGCTTGAACACGCCGGCGACCGCCTCGCACGAACGGCGCGCGCGCGCCATCCCGGCGTCCGGTTCGTAGAGGAAGAACTCCATGTCCTCGACGTGGTACTGCGGGAACCGGTACATCACCTCGTCCTTCGTCAGCACGTCGTACTTCGCGCCAATCTTGTCCCACAGCGCGCGGTTGTTGCGGATGAAGGCATCGTTGGTGGCGCGCATGATCAGGTCGCCGCAGGTGAAGAAGAGCTGGATCTTCATCTCCCTGCCCCACGTCGCATCCCAGTCGCGCCAATATTGCATGGCGCGCTTCGCCCAACCGCCCCATTGCGCCGCGGTGTCGCCCGCGCGGTCGCCGTAGCTCGACCGGATACCCCGCAGTTCGTCGCCCGAAGTGGACCGCGAGTTCCCGGGGCCCCACGCGTCGAGCAGGCGAACCTTGTTGCCCTGGCGCTGCAGGTTCAGCGCGGTCCAGCCCCCCATGGCGCCCGCGCCGATCACGATCACATCGGGGAGCCCGCGTGACTGCGCTGGTGCCGCCGCCGGCGCGTCGGGCGTGCCGCCCGTGAACACGTCCAGTCGAGTGGCGGGCGCGGCGCGCCCCACCCGGCTCGCCGCCGCGAGCCCTGCGCCAATACCGGCGGCCCTAACGAATCCGCGACGATCCATGGTAAGTCCCGTGGGTGATTCGTACCGTGCGCGCCGATGCGCGAAGAGGCGGCTTTGCCTCAACCTTGATCGCCTTCTGCGCCTCCTTCTCGAGCGGGAGCTCGGCGTCGCCGGTCGGAAGCGCGTTCAGCTGGAACAGGAACGCCACGACATCGGTGTATTCCTGCGGCGAAAGCGATCCCGGGTTGTCCTGCGGCATCGAACTCCGGATCTGCTCGAACATGTCGTACACCGTGCCGCCGACGAACTTCGCCGTGAAGGCCTCGCCGGTGTAATCCGTGGGGACATGGCACTCGAGGCACTTCGCCTTGTACACGACTTCGCCGCGCGACGCCTGGGCCGCGGTGTACACACCGGCGACGGTGGATGCAGCCGCGGCCGGTGCCGCGCCGGACTGCCCGTACGCTGCGGGAGGCGCGCAGAGCAGCGTGGCGGCCGCGACCACCGCCAAACCAGCGGTCACGGCAACGCGCGTCTCCGACACGATATCCGGCACGAATGAACTAACGCGGGGGACGCTCATCGCTCCCAAATGGGTTGGTCGGTTCGTCGCCACCACTGATGCGTTCTACGCGGAGCTTCTGCTTGAACGTCTGGTTGCCGAGCACGAGCGTGACGAGGTATTCGCCCGTGCCGGCCGTGAAGGTCTGCACGCCGGCCTGCCCGCCACCACCGCCACCACCACCGCCGCGTCCGCCACCGGCCGGCAGCTTGAGCCCGATGATGTCGAATACGCGCTTCACGCGATCGCTCTCCGGACCGATCGGTGCAGCGGCACCACCGGCGCCGCCTCGACCGCCCCCGCCGCCGCCCCCGGCGCCGCCAGCGGGCGCCTCACCCGGGCGAGCGCAGAACGAGTCCCACTGCGTTAGCGGCATGTGACACGGCTGGGACGCCCCACCGCCACGGCCGCCACCACCACCACCGCCGCCACCGCCACCGCCACGCCCGCCGAACCCACCCGCACCGCCGGCAGGAGGCGTGAGCAGCTCACGCGCGCGTGCAAGCGCAGCGCTGTCGTACCGCGCCTTCTGCAGCGAATCGAGCACGTGCGGCATGCGCACGGCACGCAGGATGCTGTCGCGCCGTGCCGCGGCCGATGGACTCGGTGGCATCACGGGCACACGCCGCGACCCATTGAAGCCCCAGTTCACCGTGTGCAGCCCCGGCGTGCCCGGGCCGGTCAGGTTCGCGATCGTGTCGCCGGCAACATCGGTGATCAGCACACGCGCTGTGCCGGTGCCCGCCGTGACACGGTAGGAAATCGGCGCGCCATATGTCGGGCTCGCCGTGGTGAAGAACAGTTGCCCGTTGCCGTTGCCGCTCGCCGCGAGCTGAGGGCCTTCGCCCCACTGGAACGCAGTCTTCGGCGCGAACAGCTGGCTGCTCGCCACCGTGGTCGCCGTGATCTGCTGCAGCGGGGTGATGTCCGCAATCCAGAATCCGCGGCCGTGTGTCGCCGCGATCAGTTCGCCGTCCCGGAGGTGCACCTTCAGTTCGTACACCGGAACCGACGGCAGGTTGGCGGCGAACTTGAACCAGCTGCGACCCCGATCGAGCGAGGCGTACACGCTGATCGACGTGCCGACGAACAGCAGGTTCCGGTTCTTCACGTCCTCGCGGATCGCGCGCACGTAGTCCCCGGGCGCGTCGCTCGGCAGGCCCGCTGCAATCGAGCGGAACGTCTTCCCGCCGTCATCCGTCGCATACAGGTACGGCGTGAAATCGTTCGTGCGGTGCCCCTCAAACGCCACGTAGAAGGTCAGCGTGTCGAAGTGCGAGGGTTCCACGCGTGCCGCATAGGTCTCGGCCGGCAATCCCGGGAATCGCGCCGTCAGGTTCTCCCAGGCCCCACCGTCGTTGTGCGACTTCCAGACGTTGCCGTCATCGGTCCCCGCGTAGAGGAGCCCGGGCTTCACGTACGACTCGGCAAGCGTGACGATCGTGCCATACGTCTCCGCGCCCGTGGCATCGAGCGTGATGCCGCCCGTCCACGTCAACGACGTGTCCAGCTTGGCGGCGAGCTTCTTGGAGAGGTCAGGCGAGATCAAGTGGAAACTTTCCGCCTGGTCGCTGCTCTTCAGCACGCGATTGCCGGCGAAGTAAATGACCTTGTTGTTGTGCGGCGAGATGAAGAAAGGCGAGTTCCAGTTGAACCGCATGTTGAGGTCAACCGAATCCTTCACCTGCTGCGCACGCAGGGCCGCCAACGCCGCGGCCTGCTCGCGCGTGGGCGGCTTGAGGGGATCACCGCGAACCACGGCAATCGAGTCTTCCCACATGCGGTACGTCGGCTGCCACTGCGGCTTCTGGAAGGTGCGGCGCTCGCCGGTCTTCAGGTTCAGGCGCGATGCATTGCCCGCCTGCGACTCGCCGTACACGATGTTCGGGTCGATCGGATCCTGTGCCGCGTAGAAGCCATCGCCACCGCTGATCGTGTACCAATCGGCGTTGCCGACCGGACCGCGGCGACGGCTGGGGCCGCACCACGTGCCGTTGTCCTGCGCGCCGCCGCAGATGTTGTACGGCACCTGCATGTCATAGCTGACTTCGTAGTACTGTGCGATCGGGAGGTTCTGGCCCTGGATCCAGTTCCCGCCCCGGTCGGAGCTGATCGTGATCCCGCCGTCGTTGGCGACCGCAATACGCTCGGGGTCGTTCGGGTCGATCCAGATCGCGTGATCGTCAATGTGCGTGCCCTGCTTCGCGCCGCGCGAAGTCTTCCCGCCATCGTCGGACACCTGCAACTGCGTACTTGAGAAGTACACCCGATCCGGGTTGCGCGGATCCACCGCCACGTTCGAATAGTAGAACGGCCGGACGTTGATGTTGTTCTGCTGCGTCCAGGTCCGGCCGCCGTCGGCCGACCGGTAGAGGCCGTTGAGTGGCGGATTGCGTTCCGGGATCACGACGGTCGCGCTGAGCTCGGGACGCTGCGCCTCGACCATTGCGTACATGATGTCGGGGTTCGAGCGCGAGATGTCCACGCGGATCCGCCCCTTCAGGCCCTCCGGGAACCCGTTGCCCTTCACTTCCGTCCAGGTCGCACCGGCATCGGTGGACTTCCAGAGCCCCGAACCAGGGCCACCCGACTTGAGCGAATACGGGGTGCGCACGCGCTCCCACGACGCGGCCCACACCACGTTTGGGTTCCGGGGGTCGAGGTCCACATCAACGAACCCCGCCTTGTCACTGATGAACTTCACCAGCTGCCACGTGTTGCCGCCGTCCGCGGTCTTGTAGAGCCCGCGCTCGGGGTTGGCCTTCCACGCCGCGCCAAGCGCGGCGACGTACACAATGTTCGGGTTGGTCGGGTGCACGGCGACCCCACCGACGTGCTGCGTCTTCTCCAGGCCCTTCAGCTGCCACGTAATGCCGCCGTCGGTGGATTTGTACACGCCGCCGCCCGGCTCGATCGAGTTTCGCGAGTTCGGCTCGCCCGTCCCGGTCCACACGATGTTGGTGTCGCTCGGGGCGATGGCGAGCATGCCCATCGAGGCCACGCGCTTGTCGTCGAACACCGGGCGCCAGGTGATGCCGTTGTTGGTGGTCTTCCAGATGCCGCCGGCCGCGGCCGAGATGAACATCGTCTTCGACGGACCGGGGATGCCGACGACGTCAACCAGTCGGCCCATGAAGTTGGCGTTGCCGACGTTGCGCCAACGCAGGCCGGCTATGCTGGCGGAGTCGAGCGTTTGCGCGGTCACGGCAGGCGCGGCGATGACGGCAACCGTCACGGCGGAAGCGAGGCGGGAAAAGAGGCGATGCATGTGCGGGGCCGAAGGTGATGAAACGGTCTCGAACGTTGTACCGGGGGCCTGAAACGCGCCACCGGTACATTCATTAGAGAACTTACGCCCCGGCCCGTTGGTCCGCTGGCAGTTTTCGGTCGGTGCACGACCTCCGCGGCGGAGACTTACGGGACGATGCGCGCGGTGATAATGCGGTCGAGCCGCGGGTAGTTCCGGTCCAGCCACGCCGCCCCTTCGGCCTCGATCGGGCCCTGCGTTCCGGCTCGGAGGCCGCCACCCGCGGTCTCGCCGTAGCCGCCGTACCAACGCTCCACCGCGTCCATGCCGGCGGTGACCCGGCCGAAGGGCGCGAACCCCTGGGCGTCGAGCTGCGTGTTGTCCGCGAGGTTGATGTACACCTGCGTGGCCCGGGTATTGGGATCCTTGAACGCGAACGCGATGGTGCCCTTCGCGTTGGTCTGCCGGTTGGGATCGTCCGC
The DNA here is from genome assembly GCA_016874035.1 of Gemmatimonadota bacterium. Classification (GTDB taxonomy): domain Bacteria; phylum Gemmatimonadota; class Gemmatimonadetes; order Gemmatimonadales; family Gemmatimonadaceae; genus Fen-1231. The sequence continues at coordinate 995 of VGVM01000104.1, read as the reverse complement.
GATGAACGCGTTCTTCCACGCCGCGATCACGGCGGGCTGCATGTGAAGCCCCCACTGCGCAATGAAGCCGGGCCGGACGCGGGAGATACGCTGGCCGTCGTAGAATCCGCTCTGCACGAGATTGAAGAACCGATCCGCGCCGATCGGTGCCCACGCGCGCACGACTGCGATGAGCACGGTGCCGGTGCTGGTCTCGAGGCGTACGCCGAACCGCTCGGGCGCGCGTCGGTTGACCTCGGGGTCTCGCGGGTCCGCGAACGCGCCGGTGGTTGCGTCCGGTGCGCGCGCAAAGGCGCGGCGCCCGCAGCCGGTCGCCGTCATCACGACAGCGAAACAACCGGCGACGAGCGCCGCTGGACGCACGCGAAACCGGATCAGCGACCTACCAGGGCTCGTCGGCCGAGGGGCCGTAGATCGACGGCACCCTGCCGCCGGCCATGCGGTTGTACACCGACAGCTGGCCACGGTGGTGGATCTGGTCGCTCAGCATGAAGTTCGCGAGGAATCCGCCGGGAAAGTCCTGCAGCTTGCCCGGCCCGCCGAAGAACGGCTGGGGACGCGTGAAGTCCGACGGCTTCGCTGCACGCGCGGCGGCGACGACCTCGGCGACCTTCGTCTCAAACGCCGCGATCACTTCTGGGAGCGTCGCCGGCGGCGCCGGGAACTGCGGCGGCATCTTGAGCGTGCCCTTGATCGCGTCGAGCGCCATCGCCTGCTCGACGACGAACGTCCACATGAGCTTGAGCGCACTCGACGAGCGCGGGTGCGGCTGGAAGTGCGGTTGGTCGGCCGGGAATGCGCGCATCACCTTCGCCGTCACACTCGACTCCTGGGCGAGTTGCGAGGCGTAGGCCTCCCACGGGTTGGGTGCCGGCGCGGGTGTGGCGGCCGGCCGCCGTACTGCCTTCTTCGCGGACTTTTTCGCGAGCTTCTTCGCGGGCTTCTTCGCGGGCTTCTTCGCGGGCTTCTTCGCGGGCTTCTTCGCGGGCTTCTTC
>VGVM01000103.1 GCA_016874035.1 Gemmatimonadota bacterium | reverse complement strand
CGATGCCCTTGTCGTGCGCGGCGCCAAGGCCGTGTGCGATCTGCACGGCATAGTCGAGGGCGCGCCGTACGGGAAGCGCGCCGTCTTCGAGCTTCGTCCGCAGCGTGGCGCCTTCCAGCAGCTCGGACACGATGTAGGGCGAGCCCTCGAACGTGCCGAGGTCGTAGACGGCGACGATGTTCGGGTGGTTGAGCGCGGCGGCGGCGCGCGCTTCCTGCTCGAAGCGGTGCAGGCGGCTCGAGTCCGTGGACAGGGCCGCCGGCAGGACCTTGATGGCGACGTCGCGCCCGAGGCGCGGGTCGCGGGCGCGATAGACCTCGCCCATCCCCCCGGCGCCGAGCAGGGACTGGATCTCGTACGGACCGAGACGCGCGCCGGAACTGAGCGTCATGATGTCGCGGAAGCGAGCGGATTATACCCGCGCCGCGCCCCGCATCGTCGCCCGTTCGGGCTCATGAGCCGATGCTATACTCCGGGCGTACGGATGTCCGCACGGTGACCACGCGACGATCCCCCATCACGATCAGCCGATATCCTTCCGCGGCCGACGCCGACAAGGACGATCTGGCCTACTGGCGTCAGCTGCCGCCGGCCGAACGCGTGCTGCACGTGTGGCGCCTGGCGCAGGAGCAGTGGCAGTTGAGCGGCCGACCGCCCGATGAACCAGGACTTTGTCGATCTGTTGCGCGCGTTCGTCGCCGCTGACGTCCGGTTCCTGATCGTCGGCGCGTACGCGTTGGCTGTCCACGGGCGGCCGCGCGGGACCGGAGACCTCGACGTCTGGATCGATCCAACGCCGGACAACGCCGCCCGCGTCATGCGCGCGCTGGAGGCCTTCGGCGCCCCGATGGTCGATCTCAGCGAGGCGGACTTCGCGCGGCCCGGCGTCACCTACCAGATGGGCGTGGCGCCCGGACGCATCGACATCCTGACTGATCTGACGGCGTTGACGTTCGACGATGCATGGCCTGGGCGCGTCGGCGCCGCCTTCGGTGACCTGCAAGTCGATTTCATTGGCCTCGACGCCTTCATCCGCAATAAGCGCGCGACCGGGCGGACGAAGGATCTGGCCGACATCGAGGGGCTGTCATGATCGCTGATGTCGGGGGAGGCTTCTCGGTGGCCCGCCTCGGCGGCGCTGCGTCCCTTATTGTGCCGGCGCCAGGCGCCGCAGTTCCTCGAACCAGTTGAGGACCAGATTCAGGCGGCCGAAATCGGACTCGTCTTTCACCATGACGAACCTTCCGTCCGCATGCACGTCGAAATTGGCGATCGTCTGGATGCCGCTGAACGCATAGCGTCCTTCGAAGAGAAGGCGTGGCGGCGAAAACGCAACATCCGAGCCGCTCGAGACGCTCACGGCCATCATCCTGTTGCCGTTGCGGTAGAAGACCTCCGTACCTTGTCCGTTCCAGCGCGGATGCGTCCCACCATTGGTCGAGACCTGCCACCTCCGATCCGGCCCTGGGTACGGTCGCACATAGACCTCCATGCGACCGGACTCGTCCGACACGAACGTCATCCACCTTCCGTCGCGTGAAAACTGCGGCCCTCCTTCGTAGGCGGGCGTGTTGACAACCGCGCGGGGTGAATCGCCGCCATCGAGCGAAAGCACGTAGACGTCCCCAGACGTCTCAGGGTCCTGACGGGTGAACGCCAGCGTTCGGCCATCCGGAGAAACCGAGCTTGGATAATCGGAAGACGTTGTGCTTCCAGCGATCTGCTGGAGAGTGCCGCTGCCGTCGGTGGAAAGCCAATGGAGGCCAGTCAGAGTGCGGAAGATGACTCGCATTCCGTCCCGTGTCAGTACCGGGAAGGAGTTGCCCATCGTGGCCTCGGAAGTTATCCGAGTAAAGGTCCCGCGGGCGATATCCTGCATCCAGAGATCGCCCCCCGACTGAACGACGAGCGTTCGTCCATCGGCACCCAGGCTGGGCGTTCGATAAATTCTCGCAGTGTCGCTCAACGATTCGTCCGGCCGCCCCGGACCTGCCCAGACCAGACGGCTCCTGACCGCGTTGTTGGGGACGTACAGGAGGGAACCCGATCGTGAAACAGCGAAAATGGGGGTGCCCGTAAGCGCCGCGAGTCCGAGGTTTTCCGTGACGCGAACGGCAGGGCCGGCGAGCGTTACCCGTTCCGGATCGAATGGAGCTGCAAGCAGCGCCCCATCGCGAAAGAAGACCAGATGGCCGCTTGCGGCGTAGGCTGGAGCGCTGCCCGAATCGACGACGACGCGTCGTGTGCCCGTGACGAGATCGAGCGATTCGATGTGCGCCGCGCCACGCCCGAGGCCGGTAATCGCTGCAAACAGAATGGTCGTCGTTCCTTCGACTACTGTGGGCCATCCATGCAGAACCTCGCCCCGGTTCGTATCGAGCTGGGTGAGTTGGACGGCTGAACCGCCAGCGGCAGGGACACGCCAGAGCGCGCCGCCCCTCGTGAAGACGATGTTCCCGTCTTCCAGCCATTGCGCTCCCATCGTCAGTTCGGCGTCCCTGGTGACGGTCGAAACCAGGCGGTCGGTCAGGGAGACGACCCTCAATACCAGGTCGGTGGAAATGAAACCGATTGCTCCGCCGTCTGGCGAAAAGAAGCAGATTTGCGCGTTGTCGGTGCCACGAAGGGGGACGGCGTCGAGCTGGTCCAGACTTCGCAAATAGACTTGTCTGACACCGCCTAGAACGCCCACGAATGCGACGGTCCGGCCGTCAGGCGACAGAGCGACCGCACTGGCGGTCTGATTCGGCAATTCGGTATCAGTCGGAAGATTCAGATCGACTCGTGTGACAGGTGGCTGGGGAGGCGTCGTTTGCGTGAACCTCCAGACCAAAACGAGCGCGGCCATCACGAACGCCAGCGCACCGACGAACAGCGCACGAGAGGCCCAGGTTGGGGCACCGCCGGACGCCGCAGCGCTTCCCATCGCGCCGGTGTCGGACAGTGCCTCCAGCGCGAATGCGACGTCGTCGATCGACCGGAAGCGCGCGGCCGGATTCTTCTCCAGGCACCGGTTGACGATGCGTGTGAGCCCGGCGGGAATGTGCGGCTGCGTTGATGAGAGATGTGGCGGGTCCTGCTTGAGGATTGCCGTCATGGTTTCCGGCGCGCTGTCGCCCTGGAAGGCGCGCGCACCGGCCAGCATCTCGTAGAGGATGGCGCCGAAGGCGAAGATGTCAGCCCGCTGATCGGCTGCGATGCCGCGGACCTGCTCGGGCGCCATGTAGCCCACGGTGCCCAGGACCATGCCTGACAGCGTGTCAGGGGCCGCCGTCGCCGCGATGGATCCGCCGGCCGCGGCGACCGCTGCCTGCGTGAGCTTCGCCAGGCCGAAATCGAGGATCTTCAACCGGCCGTCCGGGGTGACAAAGATGTTGTCCGGCTTCAGGTCGCGATGGACGATGCCCTTGTCGTGCGCGGCGCCAAGGCCGTGTGCGATCTGCACGGCATAGTCGAGGGCGCGCCGTACGGGAAGCGCGCCGTCTTCGAGCTTCGTCCGCAGCGTGGCGCCTTCCAGCAGCTCGGAGACGATGTAGGGCGAACCCTCGAACGTGCCGAGGTCGTAGACGGCGACGATGTTCGGGTGGTTGAGCGCCGCGGCGGCGCGCGCTTCTTGTTCGAAGCGGTGCAGCCGGCTCGCATCCGTGGACAGGGCCGCCGGCAGGACCTTGATGGCGACGTCGCGCCCGAGGCGCGGGTCGCGGGCGCGGTAGACCTCGCCCATGCCGCCCGCCCCGAGCAGCGAGTGAATCTCGTACGGGCCGAGGCGCGCGCCTGACGTCAGCCCCATGAGATTGGGAAACCCGCGCGGATTATACCCGCGCCGCGGCCCGCATCGGCGCCCGTTGCGCTCATCAGCCGATGCTATACTCCGGCCGTACGATGCTCGCCCGGTGACCACGCGACGATCCCCGATCACGATTCGCCGCTATCCGTCACGGCCGACGCCGACAGGGACGATCTCGCCTACTGGCGCCAGTTGCCGGCGGCCGAACGCGTGCTGCACGTGTGGCGCCTGGCGCAGCAACAGTGGCAGTTGAGCGGCCGGGCCCCTGATGAACCAGGACTCTGTCGATCTGTTGCGCGCTGGAGGCCTTCGGCGCCCCGATGCTCGACCTCAGCGAGGCGGACTTCGCGCGGCCCGGCGTCACCTACCAGATGGGCGTCGCGCCCGGACGCATCGACATCCTGACTGATCTCACGGCGTTGACGTTCGACGATGCATGGCAGGGGCGGATCCGGGCCGCCTTCGGTGACCTTCACGTGGATTTCATTGGCCTCGACGCCTTCATCCGCAACACGCGCGCGACCGGCCGGACGAAGGATCTGGCCGACATCGAGGCGTTGTCTTGATCTCCGCGCTCACGTCGCCGCTGATGCGGAGCGCCGGGTCGACATGCTGAACGGAGGGGCGTCAAGCGGAGCGCGCGCCCTGCTTCTGACGATCGCCTCGGGCCTGGTGGGAGGCCTCTACTTCTCGTACCTGACCGCCGAGCCCTTCCCGCCGGACATCGTGCGCCTGGTACCGATCGCATGGTTCGTGGCAGCTGTACTCGGGGGTGCGCTGGCGACCCGTAGCGTGGGTGGTCCCGGGAACAAGGTGATTGCGTGGCTGGCCGTGGCTCTCAGCGTCCCCAACGCCCTCTTCGCTGCCGTGTTCTCTCTGGCGGCGCTCATGGGAGATTGAAGTGACGACGGATCGCGCTCAGTCCCCCATCTGTTGGGCGCGCGAATCGCCGTTGATGTCCACCTCCCGCTCGTCGCTCGTCCATCTGCGGCGCACCGTGGCTACGCCGGGACCGGCCCGCACGTTACGTACGTCCGTGCACAGAGTGTGGTCCGGCTGAAGCCGGACACTACGTGTTGACAGCGTCAGCCGATGTTGTAGCGCTTGCCTCGCTCGGTCACCTCGTTCGCGCGCATGACCCGCGCGCGGAAGTCCGCCGGAATGCGGCCGCCGAGCCGCACGCCGCCCGACGTCTTCCGCATCATGCCCGTCTGCTTCAGCTCCATGAGCGCGTCGTAGACGGCGCTCTGCGCGATGTTCTGCAGCAGCGACGCGTACACTCCCACCGTCACGCGGGCCGCGCGTGCCTGCGCGACCGAGTTGTCGTTGACGAGCTGCGCGGTCACCGGGATCCTGATCGCGTCCGCCACCCGCGGCATGTCCTCGAGCGTCATGCCCGTGAACCAGATCGTTTCCGCGCCCGCCTGGGCGTAGGCGGCGCCTCGCGCGATCGCCTGGTCCTTTGTCTCGCCGCCGGCCATCGACGCCGCCGTGCAGCGCACGGTGACGACCATCTCCGACCGCGCGTCGAGGGCGGCCTTGATCTTGTCCACCATCTTCGCGACCGGGATCACGCCGGTGACGCGGCCCATCGGGCCCGGGTTGCTGTCGAGAAAGTGGATGGCGCCGACGCTGGCCTTCTCGTACTGCTTCGTCGTGCGGTAGATGACCATCGGGTCGCCGCCCTCGTCTATGTCCGCCAGGGCGGGGATGTCCACGTTCTCGCAGATCTGGCGCGCGTACTCGAGGCGCTCGCCAAGCGACGTCACCCACACCGGCTCCCCGTAGTAGTCGGCAATCAGCGACCCGCCGAGGAAGAGCGACGGGTAGCCCATCTCCTCGACCATCCGCGCCGTGAAGACGTCGTAGGCGGCGATGCACTCGAACGGCTCGCGTTTCTGGAGGAGCTCCCGGAACTTCGCGCCCATGGTCCGCGCGGGGGCCGGACGCTGGCCGCCCGTCTGCGCCTGAGCCGGCTGCACGCCCGCGAGGAGCGCCGCGCTGGTTACGCCGGCTGCCTGGATGAACTCGCGTCGTCCGCGTCGTGGTGACATAGGCGGCTCCTCAGTGGGGGTAAACTTTGCGGCGAACTATATCCCATATGAATCATCGACTTCGCACGCTTCTGTTCGTGGCACTGGTCGGATGGCTCGGCGCCGCACTCATCGCCTCCCAGGCGTCCGCGCCGCAGCCGGCCGCCCCTGACGTCATCGTCGTCGGCGCCGGCCTGTCAGGGCTGACGGCCGCGGTGGACATGGGCCGGGCCGGCGTCGACGTCCTCGTCATCGACATGAACTCGGTGGCCGGCGGGCACGCCGTGCTGGCGGGCGGCGTGGCGCTCGTCGGCACGCCCGTGCAGGAGAAGGCCGGCATCAGGGACTCGCCGGACCTGGCCTACCGCGACTGGATGGAGTGGACCGAGGACGGCGACCCCGAGTGGACGCGTTTCTACGTCGAGAACTCGCGCGCGATGATCTACGACTGGGCGACGGCGCTCGGCGTCGAGTTCGTGCGCGCGTCGGAGGCCGACGGCAACAGCGTGCCGCGCTTCCACTTCACGAAGGGCCGCGCGCTGCATCTCGTCATGCCCATCTTCCGCACGGCCCTCGCGCTGCCGACGGTGTCCTTCCGCTGGAATACGCGCGTCGAGCGCCTCGTCGTGACCAACGGCCGCGTGGACGGCGTCGTCGTCCGCCAGCTGCGCACCGGCGCCACCGAGACGCTGCGCGCGAAGAGCACGGTGCTCGCCACGGGCGGGTTCGAGAGCGATCTGAAGCGGGTGCTCGCCAACTGGACGCCGCGGCTGCCGAAGCCCGACAGCCTGCTGATCGGCTCGGCGATCAGCGCCACCGGCTCCGGCCACGACATGGCATCCGCCGCCGGCGCCGCGATGCGCCGCATCGACCGCCACTACATCTACATCGACGGCATGGTCGATCCCC
>VGVM01000102.1 GCA_016874035.1 Gemmatimonadota bacterium | reverse complement strand
GCGGTTTCGACTCTTGCGAACCGCGCGTCGAGTTCGGGGCCGAGCGCGGTTTCGACTCTTGCGAACCGCGCGTCGAGTTCGGAGCCGAGCGCGGTTGCGACTCTTGCGAACCGCGCGTCGAGTTCGGGGCCGAGCGCGGTTTCGACTCTTGCGAACCGCGAGTCGAGTTCGGAGCCGAGCGCGGTTTCGACTCTTGCGAACCGCGCGTCGAGTTCGGGGCCGAGCGCGGTCTCGATCCGCGCTTCGATGGCGCTGAGCCGCTTGTCCAGTTGCGCGATAGCCGCGTTCGTCTCTGCGAACCGGCGATCCATCTCCGCATGGACCGCGGAGAACCGCCCGTTCATCTCGGCGCGCAGTTCCGTGAACCGCAAGTCCATCTCGGCACGCAAATCCGCGAACCGGGCCTCGATCTGCGCCCGCGCGTCCGCAAAACGTGCGTCAATCGTCGCGTTGAACCGCGACACGTTCGCGTCGTTGATCTGCAGGAGATCCTGTCGGTAACTCAGGTCCACGGCGTTCATCCAGTCCACGAGTTCGTTTGCGATCGAATCGCCAAGCGTCTCATAGAAGTTTCGGGAAAGTCGGGCGGTCACCGGCACTGGATTCTCCACGGAGGATGTCAGTGCCAGCCTAACAGTACGCTCGGCGGGCATCGTGATCAATACTGCACGAGAGTTACCAATTCTTCGGTCCAGGCCACGCTTGCGACTGGTAGGCGCCGAGCATCTATTGGTTCCATGTCCCGCGCATTCGTCAATGAAGACGCCGGCGGCAATGATCGCGCGAAGCGGTACGCGCATCTCCCGCCACCGGACGACGCCGGCTTCGCCGCCGCCGCCGCGCGCATGATCCTCGAGGCCGCCCGGGCCGGCGAGACCGGAGCCGGTGAGGAGGCGACCGGATTCTACTGGGGCGACGCACGGCTGAACGAACATGTGCGCGCGATCCTCGCCCAGGCGCGCGCGAGCGGCGACGATCGGCTCGAACAACTCGCGGAGCGCTGGCTGCGATAGTGTAGCGGTCGGTATCTTGGGCGCCATGCAAACTCCGAGCGCGCCGAACCGCACCCTCCCCCTGATGCTCGCCCTCTTCGTGGGCTCGGGGTGCGCCGCACTGATCTACGAAATCGTCTGGTTCCAGGTCCTGCAGCTGGTGATCGGATCCTCGGCGATTTCCCTGGCGGTATTGCTCGGCACCTTCATGGGCGGGATGTGCATCGGGTCGCTCGTGCTCGCCGCGCATGTCAATCGGGCCGAACATCCGCTCCGGGTGTACGCGAAACTCGAGCTGTTCATCGGGATCATCGGCGCAATGTTGATCGTGCTGATGCCGCTCGTCGGACGGCTCTACACGGCGGTGGACGGCGGCGGGCCGAGCAGCGTGGTCTTCCGCGCGCTTGTGAGCGCGCTGCTGCTGCTCCCCCCGACGATCCTGATGGGTGCGACGCTCCCGGCGATCGCGAGGTACGTCGAGGCCACGCCGAAGGGCGTGTCATGGCTCGGCTTCTTCTACGGTGGCAACATCGTCGGCGCGGTCATCGGCTGCCTCGGCGCGGGCTTCTGGCTGCTGCGTGAGTTCGACCTCATGACGGCATCGCTCGTGGCGGTGGCACTGAACCTGGCGGTCGCCATGCTGGCGATGGTCATCGCGAAACGGGCGCCGTACACGGCTCCCGCAGCGAAGCCGGAGGCCGGTGGTGCGGAAGCCGCGAAACCCGGCCTGCGCGCCTCGGCCGCGATCGCGCGCGCGGAGATCGTCGGCGTGACCGGCTGGCAGCCGCGGGGCGTGTACATCGCGATTGCGCTCTCGGGCATGACGGCGCTGGGCGCCGAGGTCGTGTGGGCCCGACTGCTCTCGCTCCTCTTCGGCGCGACGACCTACGCATTCTCCGTCATCCTCGGCGTGTTCCTGATCGGGCTCGGGATCGGCAGCGTCGCCGGTTCGGCGATCGCACGCGAGGCGAAGAGCCCGCGCACCGCACTTGGCTTCGTGCAGCTGATGCTCGCGCTCACCACCGCGTGGGGCGCGTACTTGCTCGCCGGCGACCTCCCGCGCTGGCCGATCAATGCCTCGCTCGCGCCGAGTGCCTGGTTCAACTTCCAGCTCGACTTTGTGCGGTCGCTGTTCACCATGTTGCCCGGTGCGATCCTCTGGGGCATGAGCTTCCCGCTCGCACTCGCCGCGGCGACCTCGAAGTCCGACGACCCGGGGCGCGTCGTGGGCCGCGTGTACGCCGCGAACACGCTCGGCGCGATCGCCGGCTCGGTGGGCATGGGCGTGGCGCTGGTGCCTTTCGTCGGCACGCAGGGCGCACAGCGCGCGCTGATCATGCTGTCGGTGATCTCGGGGCTCATCGCGCTCGTGCCGCTGTTCTCGGAGTCGAAGGGCGAAGGCGGGCGCAGGTCGGCGATCCTCGGGCCGGTGCACGCGCTCTCGCTCGCCGCGCTGGTGCTGGCGGCGCTGTTCGCGGCAGTGAACCTCAAGCCGGTCCCGGCCGGACTCATCGCCTGGGGCCGATCGTTCCCGTGGCAGGGCGACCCGAACGCGCTCTTCGTCGGCGAGGGGATCAACTCGTCCATTGCCGTCACGCAGGAGCCGGCCGGCTACAAGAACTTCCACGTCAGCGGCAAGGTCGAGGCATCCGAGGAGCCGCAGGATATGCGCCTGCAGCGCCTGCTCGGACACCTGTCCGTGCTGATGCATGACAACCCGAAGTCGGTGCTGGTCGTCGGGTTCGGTGCCGGCGTGACCGCCGGCGCAATCTCGATCCATCCGACGCTCGAGCGGATGGTGATCTGCGAGATGGAGCCGCTGATTCCCAAGACGGTGGGGAACTACTTCGCCGACGCGAACCACGGGGTCGCATCAAATCCCAAGGTGCGGATCACGTTCGACGATGCGCGGCACTATGTGCTGACGACGCGCGAGAAGTTCGACGTCATCACGTCTGACCCGATCCACCCCTGGGTGAAGGGTGCCGCGACGCTCTACACGAAGGAGTATTTCGAGCACGTGAAGGCGCACCTCAACCCGGGCGGCGTGGTCACGCAGTGGGTGCCGCTCTATGAGAGCACCGAGGAGGTCGTGAAGAGCGAGATCGCGACGTTCCTTGAGGTCTTTCCGAACGGATCCGTCTGGCGGAACGATCACCACGACGGCAGCGGCTACGACGTCGTGCTCGTCGGGCGGCTGGACGAAAAACCGATCGACATTGATGCGTGGCAGGCGAGGTTGGATCGGCCGGAGTACGCTCCGGTGAAGGCATCGCTGCAGCAGGTGAACTACGGGACCGCGATGGACCTCCTCCGCACTTACAGCGGTCGTGGTCGCGAGCTGGCGCCCTGGGTGGCCGACGCCGAGGTGAATCGCGACAGCAACCTCCGTCTGCAGTACCTCGCGGGATTCGGCTACAACTTCTACCTCGGCACGCAGATTCGTGACGCGATCCTCCGGTATCGCACGTTCCCGGAGGACTTCCTCACGGGTACGCCGGAAAGCGTCGCGCAGTTGCGCTCGCTGGTGCTCGGCGGGTTCGGCGCGCCGTGAGCGGGGTAGAGGCGCCGAGCGTCGGCGTCGCGTCGCACATTCCGCCGATCCGCCGCGTCGCGATCACGCATCTGCCACCCGACGCGCTGGAGCAGGGCGAGCGGTCGTTCGTGGGGCGTGACGCGATCAACATCGCGCGCGCGCGGGAACAGCATGCGGCGTATCGGGACCTGCTCGCCGCCTGCGGCTGTGACGTGATCGTGCTGGACGCGAACGCAGCGTTCGCCGATGGCGTGTTCGTGGAGGACACGGCGTTGGTGTTCGATGAACTCGCGGTGATGACGATGCCCGGCGCAGAATCGCGTCGTGGCGAGGTTGTTGCGCTCGCCGAGGAACTCCGGAAGCACCGCCGCACCGTCGAGCAGCTGGCGTTGCCGGCGACACTCGACGGCGGCGATGTCGCCGTGTGCGGCCGCATGGTGCTGGTCGGCAAGTCCGCACGCACGAACGAGGCCGGCGCGGCCGCGCTGGCGCATGTACTGCGTCCGTACGGCTACGTCGTGCGCCGCGTGGGCATGCGCGACTGCCTGCACCTGAAGAGCGCATGCACCGCGCTCCCCGATGGACGACTGCTGGTCAACCCGGCATGGCTGGAACTGCGCGACCTGCGCGGGTTCGACATGGTCGAAGTGGACCCCGTGGAGCCCTTTGCCGCCGACGTGCTCACGATCGGACGAACGGTGATCTGTGCGGCGGAACATCCGCGAACCGCCGCACTGATCTCCGCGCTGGGTTTCGAGGTGCGCACCACTCCGCTTTCCGAGTTCGCGAAAGCGGAGGGTGGCGTCACCTGCCTCAGCCTGGTGTTTGAACGATCCGTTCGTACCCCGCCGCCAGACGCGACGCCCACCACGGGCTCGTCCGGTACTTCGTCACGATGACGGCGGCCAGCGCGCGGCGGTTCTTCGCGTTCGCGCTGTAGTAGTCCAACGATTTCATCCACTTCTCCCACGCGCAGCCCGTAGCCGCGGCCAGCGTGGAGTTCCGTATCCCGCTCAGCGCCTCAAAGTCGCGCTTCGGTGGTGCTGTGCCGGCTCCCCTTCGTTGAGGCTTGGCCGGCTTGGCGTGCAACAGGTGCATGCGAGCGGTCGTGTACGACTCGCCCGTCTTGGCCATACGGGCGCGAACCAGCCGCTTCAGGTCTTTTCCGGTAGTCATCGTCAGTGTCTCCTTTGGGCGCACCACGGCGCACTCCCCAGCACTGCGCCCCGGTGCAGCAAAGGGCTGACGGCAATCATGACCCGAGGATGTGCTCCCCTTTGCCTCGCGTTCGACCCCGGCTGGGGCAGGGTCCGATGAGGTTGGGCGCGGATCGGGCGCCGCATTGAGAATGCACGCGCCTGGGCGCGGCGTCAACTGCCGTCGCTGTCCACCGCCCGCCTCAGCGCGCGCCGCTGATCATCCGCGCCAGCAGTTCCTTCACGAGTTTCGCGGCTACCGTCGCAGTCATGCCGTCAACGTCGGCATCCGGGTTGTACTCGACCAGGTCGGCGCCAACGATCGGGATCGGCGCCGACTGGACGAGGCCGATGACCTCCCGGACGGAAAGCCCGCCGGGTTCGCGATGCGACACCCCGGGCGCGAACGCTGGATCGATCCCGTCCAGGTCGAGCGAGATATACAAGGGGCCAGAGAGGTTCGGACGGGCGCCGCCCGCCCACGCGATCATGTCAATCACCTCGATGCCGAATCGGCGCGCCTGGTCGCGCTGGTGCCCGGTCAGCGTGCGAATCCCCACCTGCACGAGCCGCGATGCGAGCCCCTCCTCCATGATTCGCGCGAACGGACAGGCATGCGAGAGGCGGTTGCCCTCGAACTCGTCGTAGGTGTCGGCGTGCGCGTCTATGTGCAGGACCGTGGGCGGCCCGAAGCCCTTTGCGACCGCGCGGAGGATCGGGTACGTGATCGAATGATCGCCGCCGAGTATCAGCGGCCGGTGCCCCGCCGCGACGACGCGATCAACCTCGCCTTCGATCGCACCGACGACGTCGCGCGCGTTGGTGGACGGCAGCGCACCGGGTTCGATGTCACCGCCGTCGGACCAGCTGCCGGCCACTCCCAGGTCAACACCCGATTCCGACCAGAGGTTACCGGCGCTCGAGTGCAGCGCCGCGCGGATGAGGGGCGGCGCGCCGGCTGGTCCGCGCCGAAACGAGGATTGTGCATCGTAGCGGACGCCGATCACGCGTGGCGGGCCGAACTCAATGGCGCGACTCATCGCGTCAACCTAGGGCCGCGCCGCTTGCCCGGCCACCGCGCGGACGCGACGTTTGAGTCTTCGCACCCTGCCTCGAACCGGAGCCGCCACCCGTGCCGCAATCGGTCACACACAACCGCTGGAATGACGTCGAGCTGGAAGCCGTCTCGCCCATGCTTTCCCGCAAGCTGCTTTGGGGCCAGCGGATGATGCTCGCGCAGGTATTCCTCAAGAAGGGCTGCATCGTGCCGCGGCACCAGCACGAGAATGAGCAGTACACGTACATCCTCGAAGGTGGCTTGCGGTTTTGGATCGGCGAGGACGAAAAGCAGGTCATTGATGTCATGGCGGGCGAGGTCCTGCACATCCCTTCGATGGTCTGGCACAAGGCCGAGGCGCTGGTGGATACGCTGGACCTCGACGTGTTCGATCCGCCGCGCGCGGACTGGATCGCCAAGACCGATTCGTACCTGCGGAAGTAGCCCATGCGTCCGGTCGGTCGGCACGCACGTGCGCGCGCACCTCGTCGCGGGGTCGTCGCGATGGCTGCATTGGCATGCGCCGCAGTCGCGGCCTGTGCCGGCGGCGCCGCGTCGGCAGGCGGCGGGGCGTCGGAGCCGATCCCGCAGTCGTCCATCGCGCCCGAAATGGGTGTCAACCTCGCCGACTACACGAGGACGCCGGAGGGCGTCTATTACCGCGACATGACCGTCGGCACGGGTGCCGAGGCAACGGCGAAGAGTCGCGTGACCGTCGCCTATCGCGGCCTGCTGGCAAACGGCACGCAGGTGGACAGCTCCGCCGGATTTTCCTTTCGCATGAGCGGCGGCCAGGTCATCCGGGGCTGGCAGATTGGCGTCGCGGGCATGCGCGTAGGCGGTGCGCGCATCCTGATCATCCCGCCGCACCTGGGCTACGGCTGGAAGGAAGTCGGCCCGATTCCGCGGAACTCGACGCTACTCTTCCGCGTGCAGTTGATGGAAGTGCGGTAGCGAGCGCGGCTGGCAGGCCGCGCGCTTCCGCGCCACATTCACCCCATGGCCCGAACGGACATCCTCGCCGAGTGCGCGCGCATCGCCAACGGGTCGAGC
>VGVM01000101.1 GCA_016874035.1 Gemmatimonadota bacterium | reverse complement strand
GCCTGAAGAACGAAGGGCTGGTTGAGCGCTGGAAGCTGGCGGGGCAGGTGACGCTGGGCGTCGTGCTCGGGCTCTACCTGTGGAAGTTCCCGCTGAGCCAGCTCCCGGGCGCATCCACCACCGTGCCGTTCTTCAAGGACGTGCTGATCGTCCCGGCGACCATGGGGCTCGCCTGGGTGTACGTGCCGTTCGTGACTTTCGTGATGACGGCGATCTCGAACTCGGTGAACCTGACCGATGGGCTCGATGGCCTCGCCGCGGGGCTGATGGCGATCGCGATGATGGCGTTTTCGTTCTTCGCGTACGCGATGGGGCGCGTGGACGCCTCGCAATACCTGGGCCTGTTCCACCTGCGCGGTGCCGGGGAACTCACGATCTTCTGCACGGCGATCGTGGGCGCCTGCCTCGGGTTCCTCTGGTTCAACGCGAAGCCCGCGCAAGTGTTCATGGGTGACACCGGGGCGCTCGCGCTCGGCGGTGCCATCGGGGCAGTGGCGGTGCTGCTCAAGTCCGAGTTCCTGTTCGTCTTCGTGGGCGGCGTGTTCGTCGCGGAGACCGCTTCGGTGCTGATCCAGCGGGTCGTCTTCAAGTGGCGGAAACGTCGGTACGGGGTCGAATACGCCAAGGCGAACCGCGTCTTCCTGCGCGCGCCCTTGCATCATCATTTCGAGATGAAGGGGTGGCCGGAATCGCAGGTGGTCGTGCGGTTCTGGATCCTTGGCATCCTCTGCGCGTTCGTGGCGCTCGCGACACTGAAGCTGCGCTGACATGAACGAGCGGCTCACGCGCGGCGAAGTGGCGATCATCGGCCTCGCGCGGAGCGGCGTCGCCGCGGCGCGGTTGGCCCGGCGTGAGGGCGCACAAGTGTACGCATCGGATGCCTCGGCCGACGCCGACGCCGGCGACCTCGAGACGATGGGTGTCTCGGTCCAGCGCGGCGGCCACGACCTGCAGCGCATCGCCCGCGCGGGGCTCGTGGTCGTGAGTCCGGGCGTGCCACCCGGCGCGGCGCCCGTCGCCGCTGCGCGGAAGGCCAAGGTACCGGTCGTAAGCGAGGTCGAACTCGCGCTCTGGTCCCTCGGCCGGGCGCGCACCATCGCGGTGACCGGCACGAACGGCAAGTCAACGGTCACGGCGCTGATCGCGCACATCCTCAAGTCGTGTGGCGCAGAAGCGATCGCCGCGGGGAATATCGGGCTCGCGCTGAGCGAGGTGGCCCTGATGCCGAATCCACCGGCCTGGATCGCGCTGGAAATGAGCTCGTTCCAGCTGCACGACACGCTCTCCCTGCGGCCGCAGTGCGGCGTGCTCACGAACCTCGCGCCGGATCACACGGATCGCTACGAGACGGTCGAGGAGTATTACGCCGACAAGGACCGACTCTTCGCGAACGCCAATGCGACGTCGGCCTGGGTCACGAATGCCGACGACGTCGAGGTCCTCCGGCGCACAAAGCGTGTTCCCGGTGCGCACCGGCACTTTTCGGTCGCCGGACTGCAGGTGGACGCGCAGTTCGACAAGGCGCACGACACCCTCATGCTCTTCGGCTCACCGCTGCTCGCGCGGGGCGACCTCCCGCTCAAGGGCGACCACAACGTCGCGAACGCGCTGGCGGCGGCCCTGGCCGTCGCCTCCGCCGACCGCGCCTTCGGCACGGCGCCTGCGCGGGAGCGCATCGCGGCCGGACTCCGGACCTTCGCGGGGCTGCCACACCGTCTCGAGACGGTTGCCGAGGGGAATGGCGTGCTCTGGATCAATGACTCGAAGGCGACGAATGTCGCGTCGGCGCGCGTCGCGATCGAAGGCATGACGCGGCCCGCAGTCGTCCTGCTTGGCGGGAAGCACAAGAACGAGTCGTACGCATCGCTCGCGGCACCGTTGACCGCGCACGCGCGCCACGTGATCGCCTACGGGCAGTCGGCGCCGCTCATCGTTGCGGATTTGGGCGGCCGGCTCGGCGACGTGCCGCTCGAGCGCCTCGAATCGTCTTTCGAGGAGGTCGTCCGCCGGGCGGGTGAGGTCGCGCGTCCGGGGGATGCCGTGCTGCTGGCTCCCGCCTGTTCGAGCTTTGACATGTTCCGCAACTACGAAGATCGTGGTGACACCTTTCGCCGCCTCGCGCGCGCTGCCGCCGACGGGTCCGGCGCGTGACGTCCATCGCCGTCCCCGGCCTCGGTGGCGCGGCGCGCGGCCACGACACGCGCGAGGCCGCTGCTCCCGGTGTCCGGCTCCGCTGGCGCATTGACGTCGAGGCCCGGGCCCTGATCGTCGTGAGCGGCATCCTGCTCGCGTTCGGGCTCGCCACGCTGTACAGCGCGAGCGCCTTCAAGGCGATGGAGATGCAGAAGGGCAGCGCGTATTTCCTCCTCAAGCAGCTGAGCGGTGTCGCGATCGGGTTGGTGGCGTTTGCGGTCGCCGCAAAGACCGATGCCGAGCGCTGGCGGAAGTACGCCTGGATCATCATGATCGGCGCGATCGGCGGGATGCTGATCACCGTACTCCCGTTCACGAAGTCCATCTCGCCGCCCATCCTCGGCTCCCGGCGCTTCCTGTTCGGCGGGTCGGTGCAGCCGTCCGAGTTTGCCAAGCTGGCCGTGATCATCTGGACGGCGATGCTGGTTGTGAAGAAGGGAGACCAGATGCGGCGCTTCACGCGCGGCATGCTGCCGATCGCCACGGTCGTCGGGTCGCTCGCCGTCATGGCCGCGCTCGAGCCGGATATGTCCGTGGTGGTGTTCTTCGCGGTCCAGATGGGCGTCGTGGTATTCGCGGGCGGCGGTCGGCTCGGGCACTTCGTGCTGCTCGGGCTGCTCGCCGTGCCGATCGTGTGGGAGAAGGCGCAGCGGCTCCAGTATGTCATGGAGCGACTCCTCGGCTTCGCGGATGCCGCGAACGCCGCGCATGCCACGGTGAACTACCAGCTGCAACAGTCGCTGATCGCCGTCGGGTCCGGCGGATGGTTCGGCGTCGGCTTCGGTGAGGGCCGGCAGCAGAACGGGTTCCTGCCTCTTTCGTACGACGACTTCATCGGATCGAGCATCGGCGAGGAGTGGGGCTTCGTCGGCATGTTCGGCCTTGTGCTCCTGTACGCCGCCTGGGGATGGCTTGGCTTCCGTATCGCCCGGAAGGCGCAGACGCAGTTCCAGCAACTGGTGGCGATCGGCCTGACCGTCACGATGCTGCTCACCGCATATCTCCACATCGGCGTCGTGATCGGGCTCCTGCCGACCACCGGCCTGACGCTTCCGTTCATCTCGTACGGGCGCTCAAACCTGATCCTTTCGATGCTGGTGACGGGCATCCTCGTGAACATCGGAAGCGTGCGCGAGCGAGTGGCCACCATGGCGAGCAATCCCTTCAATACGGCGCCGTCGCGAAGTTCGGCGCACGCGTAGGTCGCGCCTTGCGCGGGCCAACGGGCGGTGGTGTGCGCGTGTTGTTCGCCGGTGGCGGGACCGGGGGACACCTCTACCCGGCGCTGGCCATCGCGCGGGCGATGGTGCGCCGGAATGCGGCGGTCGAGGCGCATTTCGTCGGCGCTCTGCGCGGGATCGAGCGCGACGTGCTCCCGACCACGGAGTTCGCGCACACGCTGGTCAACGCGCATCCACTCTATCGCGACCAACCGTGGCGGAACTGGCGCACGGTCGCCGGCGCCGCGTCCGCGTGGCGGGCGGTCGGGCGCGTGGTTCAGGCGACTCGGCCTGACTTGATCGTCGGCACCGGCGGCTACGCCAGCGGGATCGCACTGGCGTGGGCAGCGGCGCATCGTCTGCCCATCGTGCAACACATCGGCGACAGCTTCCCGGGTGCGACCGCGCGGTTTTTCGCGCGCTTCTCGCGAGAGGCATACCTCGGTTTTCCCGAGGCCGAGC
Organism: Gemmatimonadota bacterium; assembly: GCA_016874035.1. GTDB lineage: Bacteria > Gemmatimonadota > Gemmatimonadetes > Gemmatimonadales > Gemmatimonadaceae > Fen-1231. The sequence continues at coordinate 2,989 of VGVM01000101.1, read as the reverse complement.
GCCACCTGCCGAAGGGGAAGTGCGTGTACCGCGACACGGGGAATCCCATTGATCCGCCGCCGCAGATTCGTCCGGATGCTGCGGCTGCCCGCGCGCGCTGGGGGTTCCCGGCGTCCGCGCGAGTCCTGCTGGTGTTCGGTGGGAGCCAGGGGGCGCGCGCGCTGAATATCGCGACACTCGGTTTCATCGAACGCGGACTGCCCGCGGACCTTTGCGTCATCTGGGCCACGGGTAAGGCCCACTACGACCTCTACCAGGCCTTCGAGCGTCCGGACGTTCGTGTCGTCCCGTACCTGTCGCCGATCGCGACCGCGTACGCTGCGGCTGACCTGGCGCTCGTCCGTGGCGGAATGATGGGCACGTCCGAGTTGTGCGCCTGGGGCGTCCCGATGATCATCGTGCCGCTCCCGACGTCGGCGCACGATCACCAGGCGTCCAATGCGCGGTCGCTCGCAGCGGCCGGCGCAGCGATCCACCTGCCGCAGGCGGAGCTTTCCGCCGAGCGACTCACCGCGGACATCGCGGCCCTGCTGCGCGAGCCCAGTCGGCTGCGCGCGTTGGGTGATGGCGCGCGTCGCCGGGCGCGCCCGGATGCGGCCGATGTCATCGCTTCCCACATCCTGCACCTCGCCGAACATGCCGCTGATTGACCCTAAAGACCCACGCCCCGTGCATTTCATGGGCATCGCCGGGGCGGGGATGAGCGCGCTGGCCGAGCTCTGCGTCCGGCGCGGCGCGACGGTCACGGGCTGCGATCAAGGCGGGGGCACGCCGGATCTCGATCGGCTGGGGATTTCGTCGTCAAAGGGCCACGACGCGTCGCACGTCGCCGGCTGCCGCGCGATCGTCGTGACATCGGCGGTGCCGAAGGATCATCCGGAACTCGCGGCCGCTCGTGCGACGGGTATTCCTGTCGTACGCCGTGCCGAGGCGCTCGCCGAGGCCACTGCAGGCGGTGAACGGCTCGTCGCCGTGGCCGGGACGCACGGCAAGTCCACGACGACCGTCATGGTGACCGAGGCGCTCAAGGGCGCCGGCGTGGATGCGACCGGCGTGGTCGGCGCGCGCGTGCGCTCGTGGGGCGGCAACCTCAGCACGGGCGCGGACCAAGTGTTCGTCGTCGAAGCGGATGAATACGATCGCTCGTTCCTCGCGCTGACACCGGACGTCGCCGTGGTGACGAATATCGAGGCGGATCACCTCGACATCTACCGCGACCTGGACGACATCCGGGAAACCTTCGCGACGTTCGCCGCGCGTGCGCGCTGGCTGGCGATCTGCGCGGATGACGAGTGGGCGAACCGCCTGCCGAGCCCCGCGACCGCGGAGGTCGTGCGCTACGGCGTGACGAGCCCCGACGCTCGCATGGTGGCGCGCAACATCGCGAACGCGGACGGCCGCACGTCGTTCGAGGTCGTGTACGATGGCAAACCGCTCGGCGCCGTCGAGCTTGCCGTACCGGGCCTGCACAATGTGCGGAACGCCCTGGCGGCCATTGCCGTGGGGATCGGCGCATGGGGCCTGCCGTTCGATGCGCTGGCGCGTGGGCTCGCCGGTTTTCGCGGAGTCGAACGCCGGTTCGAGCGCGTGGGGGACGTCGCGGGCATCACGGTGATCGACGATTACGCCCACCACCCGACCGAGATTCGCGCAACGCTCGCGGCCGCGCGTGACGCGTTCGGTGGTCGGCGGATCGTGGTGGCCTTCCAGCCGCACCTCTATTCCCGGACACGCGACTTCGCCGCGGACTTCGCGGATGCGCTGGGTGCAGCGGACGCCGTATTCCTCTGCGACATCTACCCAGCGCGTGAACAGCCGATCGCGGGCGTGACGAGTGCACTGATTGCAGACCTGATGGCGCGCTCGGGGAAGGCGCCCGTGTGGACAGGACCGCGCACCGAGGCGGCTGCCGCACTTGGCGCTGCCTGTCGCGCCGGCGACGTGGTACTGACGGTCGGCGCGGGCGATATCACGAAGACCGGCGGTGAGCTCGTGGCGCTTTTGGGGCAGCGGAAGTGATCGAGGTTGGTCCGGGCGGCCCCGCGCCTGCAACTGCTGCGCAGCCGCCGCGCTGGAAGCGGCGTGTCCGCCGGGTTGGGCTCCTGATAGGGCTGCTCGCAGCGGCGACCGCGCCGTTCTGGGGGCGCCCGGCGCTCAGCGAGCTGGACTTCTTCCGATTGACGCGAGTGGAGGTTCGCGGCGCTCGTTACGCCAGCGCCGATGAGATCGTTTCGCGTTTGGGACTCGACTCGACGGCGTCCGTGTGGGACGACGTCGAGCCGGTCGCCCAAAGGGCTCGGGAGCATCCGTCCGTCCGCGATGTCCGTATTCGACGACAGCTCCCGGGTACGCTCGTGCTGGAAGTGACGGAGAACCCTCCGGTCGCGCTGGTCCAGGCGGCTGGCGCGTTGGTACCGGTGGACGATTCGGGGCGCACGCTTCCCGTTGACCCTACGGTGGTGAGCGTGGACTTGCCAGTGCTGAGGACTCGGGACACGCTCTCGCTCCGCCTGCTTGGTGAGGTTCGAGCCGCATTGCCGTCGCTGTACTCACGGATCGGCGACGTGCGGCGCGGGGCCGACGGTGGTGTGCAGATCCGGTTCGACCGGCCGTCACCGCGCCTGGTGATAGCGGCGCCCGGAGTCACCACGGCCCGCTTGGCGGAAATAGTCGCGGTGGAGCAGGACCTGATGCGGCGCGGGGTGGCTGCCTCGGAGCTGGACCTGAGGTTCAAAGATCAAGTCATCGCAAGAATCCCATGAATACCGACAACCTCGTTGCAGGCCTCGATATCGGTTCCGCCAAGACCACCGCGGTGATCGCGGAGGTCGTTGGCGACCTGCCCAAGCACCCGACCGTGAACATCCTGGGCGTGGGGCAGGCGCGTACCACGGGCCTTCGCCGCAACGTGGTCGCGGACATCGAGGAGTCCACGCGGTGCATCACGAAGGCGCTCGAGGACGCCGAGCGGATGGCCGGCGCGCAGGTG
>VGVM01000100.1 GCA_016874035.1 Gemmatimonadota bacterium | reverse complement strand
CGCCGGCACGGGCGGGAGCGTGCATCTCGCCGGCGAGCTCTTCAAGGCGATGGCGAAGATCGACATCACGCACGTTCCTTATAAGGGAACCGGCGCGGCCATTCCCGACCTCGTGGGCGGGCGCATCCAGCTCATGTTCCCCTCGGCGATCACGGCGAAGCCGTTCGCGGACAATGGACGGCTGAAGCTTCTCGCGGTCACGAGCTTGAAGCGCTCGCCCGACGTCCCACATCTGCCGACAGTCGCGGAGTCCGGCATCCCCGGATTCGATGTCGGTATCTGGTATGGCGTCCTCGTGGCTGCGCGCACGCCGGCGGACGTCGTCAAGCGCCTCAATGCCGAAATCGGGCGGATCGTCGGCGCCGATGAGTTGAAGGCTATGATGATGAAGCAGGGTGTGACGCTCGCGCCCGGCACGCCCGAGCAGTTCCGCGCGTTCTACACGGCCGAGATGAAGAAGTGGGCGAAGGTGGTGAAGGACGCGAATATTTCGGCGGTTAATTGACGGCACCGTGCGCCACGGGATTCGTAAAGCATCGTCATTCCTGCGCCAGGCAGGAATCCAGGCAACGTTCCTGGGTCCGTGCTTTGCGCAGGGACGACGATTATGACAACCAGGGGTGACCATATGACATCGGAAATTATCGTCGTCGATCCGGCGGCGGAAGACGACGTCCAGAAAGCCGCGCTCGCGCCGCGTCTGAAGACGCTCGAAGGTGCGCGCGTCGGTCTCATCGACAACTCGAAGCACATGGCGGAAGAGACGCTGCGCGAGGTCGAGGCGCTGCTGAAGACCCGCTACGGCGTGTCGGCGGTGTCCTACTACCGCAAGCGCAACGCCAGTGTGCCGACGCCGCCGGACGTGCTGCAGGAGCTCACCTCGAAGTGCGACGCCTTCGTCCATGGTGTCGCTGACTGAGGGTCGTGCATAGCGTGGGGTCTCCACGACACGCACGAACTCGAGAAGCTCGGTAAGCCCGTCGTTCTCATGATCACCGCCGCGTTCCAGACGGCCGCGCAGCTTCGCGCCAAAACGCTCGGCCTCGAAGGCCATCCCATCGTCGTGCTGCCGCATCCGCTTGCCAGCAAGACCGAAGACGAGGTGAAGACGATCGCGCGCGATCTGGTCGGCTCGGTCGCCGGCGGGCTCACGCGCGCCGCATGAGCGCCGCCACGCAAGCGCGCGCTGCGCGCCGGCACAAAGCCCCCGCGGACTTCGCGGCGGCCCAGCGCCTGTTCGAGGAGAAGAGCTGGACCGATGGGCTGCCTGTCGTGCCGCCGACGGAAGCGCTGGTGCGCGAGATGCTCGCGCACACACCGCTCGCGCCGCACACCGCGCTCGGACGCATGGAGCCGGCGAAAAGCACCGTCACGATCGAGAAGGTCGCCGCCAACGCGGTGATGGCCGGCTGCAGCCCGGAATATTTCCCCGTCGTCGTGGCGGCAATCAAGGCGCTTCTCCAGCCGCAGTTTCACGTCGGCTCGACCGCCTGCACGACCGGCGGCGCCGCGCCGGTGCTGATCGTGAGCGGGCCGCTCGCCGAAAAGCTCGGCATCAACGCCGGCACCGCGTGCTTCGGCGGCAACGTGAAAGCGAACGCGACGATCGGCCGCGCGGTCCGACTCGTGATGAGGAACCTCGGCGGCGCGAAGCCGGACGGCATGGAGAAGTCGACGCTCGCCTGGCCGGGGAAGATCTCGATGTGCTTCTCCGAGAATGAGGCGCGCACGCCGTGGGAGCCGTTCCGCGTCGACCGCGGCCACGGGCACGACGTGACAACCGTGTCGGCCGTCGCGACGCGCGGGATCTACGCCGTCACCGAAGGCACGCAGGAAACGGGTGTCGGCGTGCTGGAGACGCTCGCCGGCGCGATGCGCATGATCGGCGCGCCTGTTTACTATCAGCGCAACGTGCCGGTTGTCGTTTGCCTCGGTCCCGAACACGCCAGCGAAATCGCGCGCAGCGGCTTTTCGAAGCGTGGCGTGCGCGAGTACCTGTTCGAGCACTGCCGGCTGCCGGTGCGCGCGCTGCGCGGCCGCGGTTACTACGCGCCCGGCTGCTGGGGGCCCGAGGTCGAGCGCAACGACGATGCGCTCGTGCCGATCGTCTCCACGCCGGACCACCTGTGGATCGTGGTCGCCGGCGGTGACGGCCGCCACAGCGCCTGGATGCCTGCGTGGAACGTCTGCGAAGGCGCGACCGCTGCCGTGGAGGTGACGGCCGCATGATGGCCGGACCGCCTCTCGGCGCGCTGGCGGCGCTCGCGGCACGCAAGTTCGCCGCGCGGACGTGTCTCGCTTACGCCGGCCGGCGCTGGACGTTCGCCGAAGTCGACGCGATCGTTGACTCACTGGCGGTGGCGCTCACGGTCCACCTCTCGCCCGGCGCACGCGTCGGGATGTTCATGCCCAACCGGCCGGAGATCGTGTTCCTCCAGCTCGCGCTCGAGCGCGCGGGCATGGTCCGGGTCCCGATCAACTCGCGCTTCACCGCGCACGAGGTGGGCGTCATCCTCGAGGACTGCGCGGCCGAGGCGCTTTTCTTCGACCAGGTGACGGCGGATCGTGCTGCGGAAGTGTCGGATCGGCTCGCTGACGTGTGGTTCTGTCACGTGGACTCCGACGACGCAGTGAACGGACCGCACTGGTCGCATCTCCTGTCGAAGCGCGAAGGTCCGCGTGTCCTCGCCGACGTCGACGCGGGGCACGTGTGCTCGATCAACTACACCTCGGGCACCTCGGGGAAGCCGAAGGGCGTCGTGCTGACCCACCACAACTGGGCGGCCATGTACCGCAACATGCTGGTCGACCGCGACATTCGCCGCGACGACGTGTTCGCGCACGTCGGTCCGCTCACGCATTCGAGCGGCGCGTATTTCCTCGCGTGGTTCCTGCGCGGCGCATGCAACGTGATCGTCGAAGGCGGCGATGTGGACGCGATCCTGCACACCATCGCAGCCGAGAAGGCAACCGTCTTCACGTGCGTGCCGACGGTGCTCACGCGTATCGTCAATCACCCGGACATCGACACGCTCGACCTGTCGGCGCTTCGGGCGATCGGCTACGGCGCCGAACCGATTCCGTTCAATACGCTGGAGAAGGCGCTGAAGCGCTTCGGGCCGATCCTCACGCAGAACTACGGGCTGACAGAAGCCATGATGACGGTGACGCTCCTGCACCCGCGCGAGCACTTCGGCGCCGACGGGAAGCCTCGAATCGGCTGCATCGGCGGGCCGTACACGTTCGTCGAAGTCGCGCTGCGCGCGCCCGACGGACGGGAAGTGGGGCCGGGCGAGGTGGGTGAAATCACGATCCGTTCCGAGCACATGATGGGCAACTACTGGAACCGGCCCGAGGAGACCGCGAAGGTGCTTCGCAATGGCTGGCTCTGGTCGGGCGACCTCGCGACGCGCGACGCGGAGGGGTTCATCACGCTTGCCGGCCGCAGCAAGGAGATGCTGATCAGCGGCGGCTTCAACATCTATCCGCAGGAGGTGGAGGCGCTGCTGACGAGCCACCCGGCGGTGCTGGAAGCGGCGGTGGTGGGTGTGCCCGACGAGAAGTGGGGCGAGATCGCGGTTGCTTACGTAAGCACCGTCGCCGGCGCGGCACTCGACGCCGGGAAACTCCAGGCCCACTGCAAGCCCATCCTCGGCTTCAGGACGCCGAAGATTTTCAACTTCGTCGATCACCTGCCCAAGAACGCGAACAGCAAGATCGACAAACCTGCGCTCAAGGCCGCTGCCATGCGCGAGCGGGAAAAGGCTACCCATGGCTGATGGGAAAGACATCGTCGTCGTCGCGATCGCGCGCACGCCGTTCGGGCGCTTCGAAGGCGCGCTCAAGGACATCGACGCGCCGCGTCTCGGCGCCATTGCCATCAACGAAGTGCTCGACCGCGCGGGGAGCCTCGCCGATCGGGTGGATGCGCTCTACGGCGGCGTCGGGATGATCGGCGCCAATGTGCTGACGCCGGTGCGGCAGGCGGTGCTGTTTTCGAAGCTGCCGGAGGAGACGCCGTCGGCGAGCATCGACCGCGCGTGCTGCTCCGGCATGACTGCAATCGGCGTTGGGATGAAGGACCTCAAGCTGGGCGAGGCGCGCGCGATCGTCTGCGGCGGCTTCGAATCGCTCAGCCGCACGCCGGTCCTGTGGCCGCGGCAGCGCGCGAAGATCGGCGACGTGGCGGCCACCGATCCGCTGCTCATGCGTGGGCTCATGGTCGACCGTCCCATCCCCGTCTACACCGGGGACGAAGCGGTGAGGCAGGGCGTCGAGCGCGCGGAGCAGGACGCGTGGGCGCTCCGCAGCCACGAGCGCTACTTCGCGGCCGACGGCGAGGGCTATTTCGAATTCGAGCGCTTCGGCGTGGACGTGAAAGACGCAAAGGGCCGCGATGTCCGGATGATCGCCGATGAGTCACCGCGTGCCGATACCTCGCTCGAGAAGCTCGCCGCGCTGAAGCCGGTCTACGGCGGCAAGACCGTGACAGCCGGCAACGCGCCGGGGCTGAACGACGGCGCCGCGTTCATTGTCGCGACAACGCGCGCGCTGGCCGAGGAGCACGGCGTCGAGCCGCTGGCGCGCCTCGTCGATTACACGCAGGTCTGCGGCGGCCCGACCTCGGGCAGCACGACGCCGGCAGTGGCGATCCGGAAGGTGGCGGAGCGGAACGGTATCGATCCGCAGGGCTGGGACCTGCTCGAGATCAACGAAGCGTACGCGGCGACGCCGCTCCTGAGCACGCTCGTGCTCGTCGGCGGCGATCGCACGAAGGCCGAGAAGCTGCGCAGCCGCACCAACGTGCACGGCGGCGCCGTCGCGATCGGCCATCCGCTCGGCGCGAGCGGCGCGCGGGTCGTGATGACGCTCATCAACGGGCTCCGCCGTCGCGGCGGCGGGCGCGGCGCGGCCGCGATCTGCGGCGGCTTCGGCCAGGGCGACGCGCTGATCGTTGAAGTCGACTGACGTAGGGTGCGCTGGTAGCGCACCCTACGAATACAACGAGGAGGAAGACAGTGAAACGTATTGCATGCCTGCTCGCCGCTGCGCTCGTTCTTGTCGCGCCGGCATTCGCTCAGGAATTCCCAACCAAGCCCGTCCGTATGGTCGTGGCGTTTCCGCCGGGGCAGGCGACGGACATCGTCGCGCGGCTCTTCGCGGAGGAGCTCACGAAGATGTGGGGCAACCAGGTCATCGTCGACAACCGCGCCGGCGGCGCGAGCGTCCCCGGCACGATGGCCGGCCGCAACGCGACGCCTGACGGGCACACCATCACGTTCGCAACGAGCAGCTCGATCGCGGTGAATCCGGCGATCCATTCGAATCTGCCGTACGACACGGCGCGCGACTTTGCGATGGTGCACGGCGTTTTCACGGTGCCGTGGGTGATCGTCGCGCATCCGACGGCGCCGTACAACACGCTGAAGGAGCTGATCGACGCCTCGAAAAAAAGCACGATCAGCTGGGGCTACGGCGCGAGCTCGCTTCAGCTCGGCGCGGAGCTCTTCAAGCTCAGAACGGGCGCGCAGCTCGTCGGCGTGCCGTACAAGGGCAGCGGACCGGCCACCACCGATCTCCTGGGCGGTCACATTCCGCTGCTGCTCGACACCGTCGCCGCCACGCTCCCGCACATCAAGGCCGCCCGCATGAAGGCGATCGCAACGATGACGCCGAAGCGCATGCCGCTCTTGCCCGACACGCCCACGGTCGCGGAGCTCGGCTATCCCGGTTTCGAAGCGGAAGGCTGGGGCGGCATGGTCGTGCCGAAAGCGACGCCGAAGGCGGTCGTCACGAAGATCAGCAGGGACGTCGCCAAGGTCCTTCACCAGCCGGCGATCCAGAAGCGGATGCTCGATCGCGGCGTCGTGCCCGACACGCGAGGTCCCGAGGAGTGGACGAAGTTCGTGCACGCGGAGCTCGTCAAGTGGACGGACGTCGCGAAGCGGGCGAACGTCAAAGCGGATTAGTGTCGATGGCAGAGGCAGCGGCCGCGTCGGTGAAAGCGCCCGGAGACGAGCTCTGGGTGCGTGACGACGTGGACCTCGCGGAGTGGTACCTCGCGCAGCCGTGGTCGGACGGGCTGCCGGTGATCGTTCCCACCGAAGAGAAAGTCGCTGACGTCGTCGAAGCGCTCGGCGGAGAGCCCGATTTCGTCGAATGCAAGGTGCCGCCGCGCATGGGAAGCCTCACGCGCCAGGTGCTCGCCATCAACATTGTTCTGGCCGGCGCGAAGCCGGAATACGCGCCGGTGGTCCGCGCGGCGCTCGTCGCGATGGCCGATGCCAGGCTCAACCTGAACGCGCTCCAGGCGAGCACGCACATGGCGGCGCCGCTCGTCATCGTGAACGGGCCGATTCGCCGCAGCATTGGCATGAACGCCGGCTGCAATCTCTTCGGGCCCGGCAATCGCGCGAACGCGACGATCGGCCGCGCGATACGCCTCGTGATGCTCACGGCGGGCGGCGGCATCGCGGGCGAGCTCGACAAGGCGACGCTCGGCCATCCGGGCAAGTACACCTACTGCATTGCAGAGAACGAAGAGCAGAGCCCGTGGGCGCCGTATCACGTCGAGCAGGGATACCGGCCGGAAGACAGCACGGTCTTCGTCATACCCGCCGAAGCGCCGCACAGTGTCACGAACCACGTCGCGAACGACCCGCAGGGCATCCTCGACAGCATGGTGTCGGCGATGAGCACGATCGCAAGCAACCCGGCGGTCGCCGGCGGCGCGTGCGCGGTGATTCTCGGCGTGGAGCACGCGAAAATGATCGCGGCGCATGGCTGGAGACGCGCCGACGTGCGGGCGTACCTCTGGTCGAACGCCGGCAACACGTTTGGCGAGTTGAGCTTCAATCACCGCTACGGCAAGGTTTACAACCGAAGCCTCCCGATCTGGTGCAAGCGGGAGCCCGATTCGTTCATCCCGATCGTCGCGCGTCCCGAGGACATTCACCTGTTCGTCGCCGGGGGCGCTGCCGGACGTTTCTCGGCA
>VGVM01000099.1 GCA_016874035.1 Gemmatimonadota bacterium | reverse complement strand
GCGAGCACGGCGACCACCGAGAGGCGTGACTTCGTACGCCCGGTGAGCTTGGCCGCGCCGAGAATGGTGCTCGCGCGCGGCTGATCCACGAAGTCGCCGCTCGCCGAGCGGCGTGGCGGAGACCCGACACGCCGGGAATAGAAGTAGTTGGGTCCTTCGACCCGGAGCAACTGCGCACCCTCGGTGAAGAACGGTCGCCGTTCCTCCACGATGGTCTCGAACGCGGAGAGGTTCACTTCCGCCGGGTCCGCCTCGATCTGGCCGAAATCCGGGTTGATCGTGGCGTCAACCGTGAGGTTCGATCCGATACCGAACTTCGCGTCAACGCCCACGCGCGCCTTGGTCGGGTTCCGGAACGGGTTCGCTGCGTTGGTGACGGCGGCGCGCGTGGCGTCGGTGGCCACGTACGGCAGCAGTTCCACCGGCCGTTTCGCCTTGATCCCGCGAATGCCCGTGAGCGTGCCGAAACGGGAGATGTACCCGGTCTCCCTCGTGGGGATCGAGATCCACTGGATGTCTTCGTTCTTGTCCGGCATCCAGCGGTCCATCTGGAATCCCCACTCTTGGACGTCGGCGTTCGGGAACCGGATCTGGTTGAACGGGATCCGGAACTCCGCGGTCCAGCCGAGGGAGTCCACCTGGGCGGCGCCTTCCCACACGGGGTCGTATTGGCCTTCGCGGCCGCGGTTTTCGTCGTCCTGCGAGTGGTGGTAATCGGCGCGGACGCCCGCGGCGGAGACCGCGAACGCGTAACCGGTGCGGCGGTCGCGGCTCGGGTCGAAGGTGACCTGCATGCGCTCGGCGTTCCCCATGCCGTCGCGCCGCGTCATGGTGCGCGAGATCTTGCCCGGCTCGTCGCGGAACATCCGCGCGCCGATGTACAGCGCGTCGTCGTCATAGCGGACGAACACGCGCGTGCGCTCGGACGGCGTGGCGCCTTCGATAGGTCGCTGCTGCTCGAAATCCTCGATCACGCCTTCGCCCCGCCACACCGCGTCGTCGAGCCGCCCGTCAATGCGTGGCGCAGGACCGGTCAGGCGGACAGCGGTCGCCCGCTTGGCGGACGGCTGGGCGAGCACGGCAGGCGCTGCGCAGAGCGAAAGGGCGGCGAGCGTCGCGAGCGACGCGTTCGGGCGGAACAAGCGGGTCACGTCAGGCAGGAAGTCGAGTGGGCATCACGCAACATGCCCCCAAGGGGTCAACGGCCCCGGGGGCACGCTACAGCAATCGTGTAAAATACGCGCGTCGGCGCCGTCGCGTTGCGCACGCCGAGCCGCGATTTGCAAGCATTCGCCGTCCGGGCTCGGGCGTTTGGTTTGACACTCTTGCGCGCGACCCGTACCTACGCTTTTCCCCCATTTCCGGGCGGCCCGGTTCTTGCTCGCGGGGTACCTGCGCCCGTCTCGAATCCGGCTCCCCTACCATGGCCACCACGACCGAATTCCTCGCCACCGTCCCGCTGTTCAAGGGTCTCGATTCCGTCGAGCTCGGGCGCTTTGCCGAGCTCCTCAGGGAGAAGAGCTACCCGAAAGGCAGCGTCATCCTTTTCGAGGACGACCCGGGCGACTCGCTGTTTGTCGTGCGGCTGGGGCGCGTCAAGGTGGTACTGGTGGCCGAGGACGGACGCGAGGTCATCCTGGGCATCCTGGGCGTCGGCGAGCATTTCGGCGAACTCGCGCTGATTGACGACCAACCGCGGTCAGCGCACGTCATTGCGATGGAAGAGAGCACGCTGCTCGTGCTCCGCCGGGAAGACTTCCGGCGCCGGGTCGAGGCGAGCCCGTCGGTCGCGTGGTCGCTCCTGACCGAGCTGTCGCGCCGGCTGCGGCGCGCCGACGGGAAGATCGGGTCGCTGGTGCTGCTCGACGTGCCGGGGCGCATCGCGCGCATGCTGCTGGACGCCGCCGAGGAGGGCGGAAGCGACCTGATTGACAAGCCGCTCACCCACCAGACGATCGCGCACCTGATCGGCGCCAGCCGTGAGACGGTTTCGCGGGCCATGCGCGAGTTCCAGGATTCGGGCTGGGTGTCGGTCGAGAGCCGCCGGATCCGGATCGCCGACAAGGCGGCGTTGTCCAAGCGCGCCCAGCAGCGAGACTAGGCCGCCGGCCAGCGTGAAACGCCCCGTGACCCGTATCACAAGCGCCACGTGACCACCCGCCTTTCCGTCCGAAACCTATCTGTGGTATTCTGCATGGTGTCGAGGATGACGCCGTGAGCCTTCGTGTCCAGTTTTGGGGGACTCGGGGGTCGATCCCAAGCCCAGGTCCGCGGACCGTGAAGTACGGGGGCAACACCCCGTGCGTCGAGGTACGGACCAGCACGGGATGGCTGCTGATCCTCGATGCGGGAACCGGGATTCGTGAGCTCGGCCGGTCGCTCCTGGAGCGGTCGAACGGGAATCCCGTGAAGGGCGACATTTTCCTGACGCATGCCCATTGGGACCATATTCAGGGACTGCCGTTCTTCGCCCCGGTTTTCGGTCGTGGGAACCACTTCACGATCTGGGGTTCGAAGGCGTTGGAAACGAGCATTGATCGAGTGGTGCGGGACCAGATGTCACCGGTGGTCTTCCCCGTCACCTTCGAGCAGCTGGATGCGACGATTGACTTCCGGGAGCTGGCCGAGGGCGAGCGCAGCACCGGCGATGGATACGAAGTGACGGCGATGGAGGTTCGGCACCCGGGCGGCGCACTGGCCTACCGGTTCACCGAACCGAGGGCCAAACCGACGGGTCTGGTGTATGTCTCGGATAACGAGCTGGGTCAGGCGCCGGGCTACAAGACTCCGACGGGGTGGCACGAAAAGTTCAGGGAGTTCTGCCGTGGGGCGAAGGTGCTGGTGCACGACAGCACGTACACCACCGAGGAGTACGACTTTCACCAGGGGTGGGGCCACTCGACGTTCCGGGAGGCCACCGAGCTGGCGATCACCGCAGGGGTGGAAACGCTGGTGCTGTTCCACCACGAACCGCGGCGTACGGATGACGAGCTGGACCGACGCGTGGCCGAGTGCCAGGCGCTGGTGAAGGAAAAGGGGTCGAATGTGCAGGTGCTGGCCGCAGCTGAAGGGCTGACGTTGACGGTGTAGGTCCGCACGAAATCCGCAGGTGAAACGGGGTTACTTTGAGGAGGCAGGTCCATGAGCATCAAGCGTATGTTCGCCACCGTCGCAGGTCTCGCGCTCGTCGCGCAGGGCGCGGTCGCGCAGTCGAAGCCCACTGTTGCCGTCCTCCCGTGGACGAACTCGGCGCTTGGCGCCGCGAACGCCGACCTTGCCGCGCTTGGCAAGGGCATCGCCGATCTCCTGATCAACGCGATGGCGGCCAACAGCAACATCCGCGTCGTCGAGCGCGACCGCATCCAGGCGGTGCTCGACGAGCAGAAGCTGGCCAGCGACGGCCGCATTGACCCGCAGACCACGGTTCGCCTCGGCAAGATCGTCGGCGCGCACCACATGGTCACGGGCGTGTACATCACCGAGCTCAGCAAGAACACGATCCGGCTGTCCGGGCGCGTGTTCAACACCGAGACCACCGAAGTCGAGCGTGGCGACTTCTCGGTTGAAGGCCGGACCGATGCGCTGCTGCCGCTCGTGGACCAGCTCGCCGCCAAGATGAACTCGGGGCTGAACCTGCCGTCCATCCCGGCGCGCGACCAGGAGCAGCACGCGTCCGCGACGAAGAAGCAGGAGAAGGTCCCCTTCCAGGCCGTGATGCTGTATTCCCGCGCGCTGGATGAGCAGGATCGTGGCAACAAGGAGAAGGCCGTGACGCTGTATCGCCAGGCGATCGCCGCGTTCCCGGCGTACGAAGCGCCGCAGTCGGCGCTCAAGAAGCTCGAAGGCAAGTAACCCGCAGGACACCAGCGCGGTGGCGGGTGCCGCCGCGCAGCGAGTAGCTTCAGCCCGCCGGAGCCAGATGTGCTCCGGCGGGCTGTGTGCTTTGGTGCTTGCTTCGTGCATGGAGATCGGCGACTGGTGAACGCACTCGTCTTTTGCCCCGTGGGTCGCGCCATACCGGCTCTCGGCGGGCTGGATGTCGAGGTCCGGCGGGTGCCGCTGCTGCCGGCGGCCACGACGCTCGATGCCGAGCGACCGACCCTGGTGCTGCTCGACCGGTCGCTGGCGCTCGCGGCGGGCGAGGATCGTGCCCCGCTCGACGCGCTGGCCGGCGTCGCGGCCATGCTCGGCGTCGGTGACCCGGGCGCGGCGGCCCCGGACGCGGCGATTCCGGCCGACATCCTGACGGGCTTTGTCGCAGCGGACACGCCGGTGGATGCGCAGCGCATCGCGATCCGCGGCGCGCTCCGCCACGCGGCGGCGCTCGTTGGCGCCCGGCGCGCGATGCGCCGCGAGACGCGGAGCGCCGATGACCTCCATGAGCTGACTCGCATCGGGGTCGCGCTCTCGACCGAACGCGACCTGCTGACGCTGCTGGAGATGATCCTGACGCAGGCGCGGCGAATTGGCGCCGCGGACGCCGGCTCGCTCTACCTCGTGGAGCGCAACGAGAACGACGAACCCGCGGGGCTCCGGTTCAAGCTGGCGCAGAATCACACGCTGCCGAACCTGGGCTTCAAGGAGACCGTGATCCCCATCAGCCCGGCGTCAATCGCCGGGTACGTGGCCGCGACCGGCGAGCCGTTGATCATCCTGGACGTGTACCTGCTCGGCAGCGACGTCCCGTATTCGATGAACCGCTCGTTCGACGAGAAGGTGGGATATCGCACCAAGTCCATGATGGTGTTGCCCATGCGGTCGCACCGCGACGAGGTGATCGGTGTGGTGCAGCTGATCAACCGCAAGCGCGACTTCGGCGCGTCGCTCGCGACGCCCGGGTCGGTCGAGCGCGAAGTGCTGCCGTTCGATGCGCACGCCGTGGACCTCGTGAGCGCACTCGCCTCGCAGGCCGCGGTGGCCATCGAGAACGCGCGGCTGTACGAGGACATCGAGAAGCTGTTCGAGGGGTTCGTGACCGCGGCGGTCACGGCGATCGAGTCGCGGGACCCGACCACCAGCGGTCACTCATTCCGCGTGGCGACCCTGACCTGCGGGCTCGCCGAGGCGGTGGACCGCGGCGGCGAAGGCGCGTACCGCGACGTCAAGTTCAACCGCGAGCAGATGCGGGAGATCCGCTACGCCAGCTTGCTGCACGACTTTGGCAAGGTCGGCGTGCGCGAGCAGGTGCTCGTGAAGCAGAAGAAGCTGTACCCGAGCGACCTCGCGATCGTGAAGCACCGGTTCCAGTACCTGCTGCAGCGGGCGGACCTGCAATACGAGCGCGAACGGGCGGAGTACCTCTTCAACTACGGGAAGGAGCGCTACGAGCACGTGCTCGCCGAGCTCGACTCGGTGCGCATGGCCAAGCGCTCGGAGTTGCAGCGGTATCTCGACTCGATCGTGCAGGCGAACGAGCCGACGATCCTCCCCGAAGGGAAGTTCGACGAGCTCGAGTCGATCAACGCGCGGACATTCGTGGACTTCGACGGCGTCGAGAAGCCGCTGTTGTCCGATGACGAGCTGCGCTACCTCATGATCAACAAGGGGAACCTTGACCCGCGCGAGCGGCGCGAGATCGAATCGCACGTCACGCACACGTTCCGGTTCCTGGAGCAGATTCCGTGGACGCGCGAACTGCGGCGGATCCCGTCGATCGCGCATGGCCACCACGAGAAGCTGAACGCCAAGGGCTACCCACGGCAGGTCGGCGCGGACGGCATCCCGGTGCAGACCCGGATGATGACGATCAGTGACATCTTCGACGCGCTGACCGCGACGGACCGGCCCTACAAGCGCGCGGTACCGCTGGAACGCGCACTCGACATCCTGGGCGCCGAGGCCAAGGAAGGCGCGATTGACCGCGCCCTGCTCGATGCGTTCATCGCCGGCGGCGTGTTCTCACTGGTGGACCCGGCGCGGCGGCGGTCGCAGGAAGGGTCGGCGGTCTAGGCGGGAGTCGCGGGCACGATCCACGCGCGGCCATCAGGATTTCGCCGGGCCGCCCCATCCCCCGCCCCCCGGCGTCTCAATCGTGATCTCGTCGCCCGGCTGCAGTTCCAACCGGCACTTGGCGGGCAGCGGCGTGCCGTTCAGGAGGTTGCGGCCGACCGCGCCGTCAGCGCCGCCGGCGGCACCGCGCGGCGCGCGCGTCCGGCGTTCCGTCACCAGTGTCACCGTGCAGCGCTCCCGCGCGCGGTAGCGCCGCACGACACCGTCGCCGCCCAAGTGCGTTCCCGCGCCGCCCGACCCGCGCCGGATCGCGTAGCGCGTGATGTCGAGCGGGTACGCGTGTTCGAGCGATTCGATCGGCGTGTTGCGCGTGTTGCTCATGCCCACGTGCACCGCCGACGGCCCCACCCCGCGCGCCGAAGCGCCCTGCCCGCCACCCAGGGTCTCGTAGAAGGTCCAGCCGGGGCCACCGAAGGTCACGTTGTTCATCGTGCCCTGTCCCTGCGCCGGCACGGGAATCCCCGCGTTCGCGCAGGCGGCGAAGATCGTGTCGGTCACGCGCTGCGACGTCTCCACATTGCCCGCCGCCACCGCCGACGGCCAGCGCGCGTCGAGGAGGCAGTCGTCCGGCATGGCGATGCGCACGGCGCGCGAGATGCCCTCATTGGTCGGCACGTCGTCATCGAGCAGCGAGCGCAGCACGAACACGGCCGCGGCGCGGGCGACGGCACGCGTCGTATTGATGTTCCCGCGCACGCGCGGTGACGTGCCTGCAAAATCGAGCGCGAGCGTACCGCGATGGATGCGCAGCGCCACGCGGATCGGGACCGGCGTGTCGCTCATGCCGTCGCCCTCGAGGAAGTCCTCCGCCGCACCGGTCGCATCGCCGATCTCGCGCAGCCGCGCGCGCGCACGGGCTTCGGTGTAGTCGAGCAGCGCATCGCAGGCGGCGCGCATGCGCGCCGAGCCCTCGCGCGCGAGCAGGGCGCGCCAACCGTCCGCGCCGGCAGCGCAGCCGCCGCGCTGGGCGTCGAGGTCGCCGCGCCGCTCGGCCGGCGTTCGCACGTTCGCGAGGATCAACTCGAGCAGCGCCTCATCGAGCACGCCACCGGGCGCGAGGCGCACAGGCGGCAGGTGGATGCCTTCCTGCACGAGTTCGGAC
>VGVM01000098.1 GCA_016874035.1 Gemmatimonadota bacterium | reverse complement strand
ACATGCCGAAGACCACTGGCTCGATTTCGAATATTGTCACGCTGAATCAATGTGGCTTGCTCGTCACGATTTCGGGTCGTCGCGAGTTCTTCCCGGTCTCGCGATTCCGCGAAACGTGGGTGCTGACGCGGATACTTGGCAGTACGGCGCCGTTGATCACAACCGCGGACACGACGACGATGCGTGCGAGGAGCGGCAATCTCCCTACCGCCGGGGCGATCAACAAGATCCTGAGTTACGGAACGGGGTATTCGCGGTGCTTCCCCGCGGGAAGCCCATACCTGATGCTTGCCGAACGGTATGTCAACAGCTCGTGCTCGGCGATCGACTCGAGCACCGCAAGCACTCCGTGGGGCTGGGGTGCGACCGGCGCAGGGTGCTCCTCAGGCGCACAGTACGGCGGCCAAGACACGACATTCACGCCGAACGTTCGCCGCTGTGCAATACGCGACACCGGCGTCTGCGACGCGGCCCAGTTCCGCCTGGGGAGCTGGCGCACGTACGGCGGTACAAACACCGCGTCGCCGCCGGCGGCCGTGATGCAGTCCACGGAGCTGACGTCGCTCTGGCCCATCAGTTCCACGTACAACTCCGCGTCGCGAGGCGTGATTTCGGCCACTTCCGGTCCGCTGTTCGTCAGCGACACGCTTCGCGGGTTCGCGACCCTGTACGTCAATGGCGCCGTCGTGTTCGTGAATGACCGGGTCTACGACCCCGACCCAACCGATGCGCAGGCGCTGTGCCGGAACTTCCTCGGCCTTATCTCGACCTCGAGTGCGCGGATCGCCAACAACGGTCTGAACCACCCGCGCCCGGACCCCGGCGGGACCTACCGGTTTCTCGGTACGCCGAACTTTACGATTCACGGCATCATCATGCCGATTTCGGGGCCCTTCGGCGTCGAGGACTCCACCGCCGCCCAGGCGCTCTCAACGCCGCTGGCGTGCAACGGCACCAACACGTCCGGCGGGTGCATCAATCTCACGGGCGGGGCGGTGCAGAAGATCTATCGCCCCACGCATTCGACGGGGACCGCGAACTCGGGGTTGATCTTCAATCGCGCCCTCGATCCGTGTCAGGAGCAAAAGACCAACCGACGCCCGCCGTTCTTCCCGCTCACCGGTCGCTACGTGGACTACAAGTGGACCGAGATAGACTCGCGCGACGGCGATACCTGGGCGGAGATCAAGACTTACCTCGCGCGCCTGCGCGGCAACAATCGCGCGGTGCCCTGAGACCGCCGGCCTGACTCCGCGCCGCGGATCGTCGGGCCCGGCGAGTGCTCGCTACAGCAGCTGCCCCTGTGCGTCGGTTGCCGCGTCGACGCGATGGCAGGCGCGGCAGCGCGCCTCATACGCATCCGCGCCGCCCACCATGACCACCGGCGAGTCGTAGCGCGCGGGCTTGCCGTCAATGAGGCGCTGGTTGTGGGTGGCGGGCGCGCCGCAGCGGACGCAGATCGCGTGCAGCTTGTCCACCACCTCGGCCGTGCAGAGCAGGTCCGGCATCGGGCCGAAGGGTTCGCCGCGAAAGTCGGTGTCCGTGCCGGCGAGGATCACGCGACGCCCCCTGAGGGCGAGGTCCTTCACCAGCGGCACGATGCCACGGTCGAGGAACTGCACCTCGTCAATGGCGACCACCTGCGCCAATGGGTCCAGTCGCAGCGCAACTTGCTGGGACGAATCCACGGGCAGCGCCTCGATCGTGCGCCCGTCGTGCGAGCCCACCGCGTGCACGCCTGAGTAGCGGTCGTCGAGGTGTGACTTGAACACCTGCACGCGCTTCCGGGCGATCAGCGAGCGTCGCACGCGCCGGATCAGCTCCTCACTCTTGCCGCTGAACATCACGCCGGCGATCACCTCGATCCAGCCACCGTTGGGCTGGAATATCCCGCCGCTCATCGCGGCGGCCGGCGCGGTGGCCGATCGCGCGGATCGCGGTCACGCGAATCGCGGTCTCGGGGCGGGCGGCCTCGC
Source organism: Gemmatimonadota bacterium (assembly GCA_016874035.1). GTDB lineage: Bacteria > Gemmatimonadota > Gemmatimonadetes > Gemmatimonadales > Gemmatimonadaceae > Fen-1231. The sequence goes on along the minus strand of VGVM01000098.1, from coordinate 5,135 downwards.
GGCGGACGGTCGCGGTCACCGCCGCGGTCGTCACGCCCGAAAGGCGGCCGTTCGCGTCGAGGCCCGCGGTCATCGCTTCCGAAGGCCGGCCGCTCGCGACGAGGTTCGCGGTCGTCACGCTTGAAGGCCGGCCGTTCGCCGCGTGGACTCCGATCGTCCCGCTTGAACCCGCCGGGCGCGCGCGGACTGCGCGCGGGCGCCTCGCTGGTCGGGGGCGCCACCGCCTTCGCCTGTGCGGCGCTCCGCGCGAGTTCGCGCTCATACAAGCGCAGTGCAGCTCCCGCGAGTTCGACCGCGTCGTACTCGGCCAACAACGGCTCGATCGCCGTGATTTCGCGCGACGGCATGCCTTCCTGCAGCACGCGGCGGAGCCGCTCACGGGTGGCTTCCTCGGCTGCGCGCGAGGCGAGCAGCGCCGCCGATGGTTGGAACGGGGTAAGCTGCACGAGCGGGAACTGTGCGGCGAACCGCGACTTCTCGCGCGCGGTGAACAGCGCGACCACGCGCGCCGGCGGTTGCGCCTGCGCTGAAGCCGGATGCGCCAGCGTGTTCCACACCGCCGCACTCGGCAGTCCGACCAGTACAGCGAGTGCGGCACCGGCGACGTCTCCGCTCGCCGCGACCCGGGCAAGCGATGAGTCTCCGTACCCGGCGGAGTCGAGCGCGGCCGCGGCACGGGCGGCGACTTGCTCATCTGCCGGGACGACCGCCGCGGATGGCGCGTCGGTCAGCTCGAGGATGTCGGCGAGCAACTCAGGGCCGGCCCCCTCGCGGATGACCCGTACCTCGACGGTGATGGCACGTTCCTGAGCCGATTCGTCATGCCAAGCGACCGGAACCGGCGCAGGCCGGAGCCGCCGCACCCCGTGAAAATGCTCGGTCAGGATCTGCGTGGTGAACTCCGATTCCGCGCCGAGCAGCGCGACTCGCTCGCCGCCGCGCGGCACTTCCGCGAGCACGGTTCGGAGGATCTCGGCGTCCGGCTCCATCTCATCCAGGCCGACCAGCAGGACCGCCGTCACTGCCTCGAGCTTGAGCGCACTCGCCGTGACCAGGTCACGCAGGATGGCCGGAGTCGTGATGACGACCGGGCCGATTCCCGCGGACGCGGCCGCGATCCTGCGCGCGCGCCGTGGAGCGCTCAGCGCCGTCGTGTGCGCGCGCGGCTCCTGACCTGCGGGCAGCAGTCGCAGTGCCGCGTGCAACGCCGTGACATCGTGTGCGGTGGGGGCGAGGACCACCAGTTGCACGTCGGTTCGTGCCGCATCGGTGCGAGCCGCCAAGGCGAGGACTCGTATGGCGGCGTCTGGCCAGCCGAATACGCCGACATGGGCGATCGGCGCTCCGCGCTCCGACGCCCCGCTGCTTTCCACTTCAGTCACGCACTCCTCCGCTGGGTTTGGCGCGGAGTAAGCCCCGCACATATCGTTCGCCAGATATTTAATCGTATCCCCACCATGCCGCCTGCCTCCGGCCCCGCATCCAGCCCCGTTGCCGGGTTCTCACCGTCCGCGAATATCGCCCAGCTTCGCGAATCGGCGACCATCGCGGTTTCGCAGCGCGCCAAGGCACTCAGGGCGGCGGGCCGCGCCATCCTCGATCTCGGCGCCGGCGAGCCGGATTTCGACACGCCGGAGCTGATCCGCGCGTCGGCGACGGCCGCAATGAATGCGGGCGCCACGCGCTACACGCCGACCGAGGGCACCTTGGCCCTGCGCGCCGCCGTCGCGAAGCAGGCGACCGCGCTGCGCGGACGTGGCGAGACGATCGGCGCCAACGAGGTCGTGGTATCGAACGGGTCGAAGCAGTCCATCTTCAATGCCTGTTTCGCGCTGTTCGGCGCCGGCGACGAAGTGTTGATTCCGACCCCGGCGTGGACGAGCTACTACGAGATTGTCGCGCTGGCGCGTGCAACACCGGTGTCGGTGCTCGGCGATGAACACCGGGGATTCCGCGTTGACCCGGAGATGCTCGCGGCGCATGCGACCTCGCGCACGCGCGGATTGCTCCTCAACTCTCCGGTCAACCCGACGGGAACCGTGTACACCCAGGACGAACTCCGCGCGATGCTCGACCTCGCCGAGCGACACGGTTGGTGGGTGATCAGCGACGAGATTTACCGCCGCATCGCATACGAACACCCCGCAAGTTCCGCGCTGGAGGTGGCCGGATCCCGGGCGCGCCTCATCGTCGCGGATGGCGTGGCGAAGGCGTACGCCATGACGGGATGGCGAATCGGCTGGACGGTCGCTGCTCCCGACGTGACTCGCGCCATGGCGGCCCTGCAGTCGCACACGACGTTCGGCGCGTCGTCCGTCTCCCAGGCCGCGGCGGTCGCGGCGCTCGAGAAGGCGGCGGCGGTTGACCCGCTGGTGGACGCGATGGTGCGGGAGTTTCGCGTCCGCCGCGATGCCGCCGTCGCGCTGTTCCGCTCGGAGCCGGCGTTGCAGTTCGTACCGGCCGAGGGCGCGTTCTACGTGTATTTCAAGGCGCCCGGCGCCGGACGCATCGCGGATGCGGGTACCGCATTTGCCGCGACCCTGCTCGAGCAGCATGATGTGGCGGTGGTACCCGGCGTCGCGTTCAACACGTCGGACTGGGTGCGAATGTCGTACGCCACCGACCTGAAGACCGTCGAGACCGCCGTCGGCCGCATCGTGGCGGCTTGGCGAGCGGAACACTCCATGGCACACGCAAACACCTGAGGGACAGATGATCACGACGATCGTGCTCGTTCGCGCGGAACCGAAACTGATCCCGCAATGCGCCCGCCACCTCGCGGGGATCGCCGGCGTGACGGACGTCTATTCCGTCTCCGGGGAGTGGGACCTCGTCGTCGTGATCAAGGTGGCGCAATACGAGGACATCGCCCGCGTCGTGACGGAGCAGTTCCCGGAGGTGCCGGGGCTGATACGAACCACGACGCTCACGGCCTTCCGCGCCTATTCGAAGGCCGACACGGAACAAGCCTGGGATATCGGCGCGGGCTGACGCCGCGCGGACGGCTTCCGGCCGAGCGCCTACGGCTTGGCGCCGTCAGCCGGCTTGGCGGGCGGGTCGAGGCACCACTTCGACGACGTGCGCAGGATCTCATGCCACTGGCCGGCCTTGAAGCCGAGCACGACCAGTTCATTGTTGCCGCCGAAGTGCCACGACTCAACGAGCATCTCGTCAATGCCGTCGCCGTCCACGTCCAGGTGGTCCACGACGCGCTGAAACTCGACGGTCCGTCCTTCGCCGCTCTTCACGTGCCGGTAGGTCGCGACATAGCCGGTGTCCGCCTTGTCGAAGAGCGCCAGGATATGCGACGTGTGGCCCATGCCCGGCCCGACATCGCCGGCCTGTGGGTCAATGAAGGAGACGAGCAGCGTGGGCTCCTTGCCGGCGCCGGAATTCATCATGCGCGCCGTGAACACGAGCGCTTCCAGGTCTTCCTTGCCCAGGTCAGCACTCAGGCCGAGGGCCATCCCGTACTGCCGGCCCAGCCGATCAATCGTGGCCTGCGCCGGAATCGCCGCCGCCCCGCGGTGCGGGGCCAGTGGGTGCGTTGAGGCGAGGAACTCCACCGTTGGTTCGCGCGACCGCTCATTGAGCGCGAGCGTCACCGAGGCCAATGGCTTGAGGTCCCGGCAGCCCGGCAGCGGATAGTTGGCCTGCCCATCGGCGTTCCACATGCCCCGCGTGACGGTCACGGAACCGCGGACCGCGTCGTTGTCGTACACCGTGTACTTCGCGCCGGGCGTGAAGTAGGTGCTGTCGAGCGCACGCCAGCCGTCGAGGGTGAGCCCGATCGGCTGCACGGCGCCGCCGACCACAGCCGCCACCGGCAGCAGCTTCGGCTCCGAGGTATCGCCGAAGACCTGGAAGAGCAGCTGAGGCGTGGTCGCCAAGTCGAGCGTCGGGGCGCCGACGGGCAGCACCAGCGGCGGGGCGTCGTCGGACGCCTTGTCGCACGCGCCAAGCACGGCTACTGTGGCCATCATGGATGCAACGGTGGCAAACGAGCGACTTGGGGGCATGTCGGCAACGTATCCGGAGCGGGGCGAGCGAGCAAGCGGAACACCGCCGACGCTCGGGGGCAGTGCGACAGCGCGGCTCGCCGGGCGGGCGCTTGGCGCTCCGGTGGCCCTCATGACTCCGCTCGAGGTGGACGCGTCGAACGTCGCCCGGGTTGGAGCCAGCGCGCCGCGCGTCGCCGCCGTCCGCGCCGTAGAGCCCGGGCCTTGCGTGGCACGTGCGGTCGGCCTGGCCGCGCCAGCGGCGTTCGGCGCATTCCTCGATGGCGTCCAGCGCAGCGTCCTGCTCCATCGGGTGGGAGGCGTATGGCCGGTGGTGCATGCGACCGTCGCGGCTGTCGTTCGTGAGCGCGACGACCGCCGGATGCGAACCTGGCGAGCGCCCGCGGTGCGGCACCTGTTGCTCGCGCCGGGTCAGCCGGCAGTGGACGCGGCGCTCGAGCCGGCGCGCGCGGCGTTGACGGCCGCTGGCATTGACCTCGTTCCCCTCGCGCTCGGCGAAGGCGACGCGGCGGCCGCGCATCCCGACGCGTGGCTTGCGTCGGCCCGCGTCGCCGTGTCGGCCGCGCGGGAATCGGCGGAACAGCGGCTCGCCGCAGCCTGGTGCGGGGCGGAGTCGCGCCCGCTCTATGTGGACGGTGGCGTCGCGGGCATGCCGGATGTCGCCCGCAGCGCCGTCGCGGTTGGGGTGGTGAAGTCGCATCGCACGCTCTACCTCGCGCCGGATGACATCGGCGCACTCGCGCGACTGCCGGTCGGCAGCCGACTACCGGCGGTGGCGGTCGCCACGCGATCGCGTGCCGAGGTCGCCACCTGGTACCTGCGGCTCCGCGAGGGGACCGCGGTGGACCCGATGGCGGGAGTCGTGCGCGTTGAGGTCGCGCTCGACGGCGCCACGACGGACCGTGCGGACGAAGTCTCGCGCTGGGTGCTCGCCGAGCGCACGCCGGTATCGCTGCCCGACGACCGGTGGCGGGTCATGGCGTACGGGGTCCGGGACTGCGAACAGTTTCTCCGGGCGATCACCGCGTAGCTTTAGGCATGGGCGAAATCCTCGGTCGCGTGGTGGCAACGGAGCGCCGGCCGAACACGCCGCACGAGTTCCATTTCTGGACCGCG
>VGVM01000097.1 GCA_016874035.1 Gemmatimonadota bacterium | reverse complement strand
GCGCCACCGAACGTGCGACCGGGAGCGAATCGTCAGCGACGGCGCCATACGCGAGGCTCCGCATCATCACGCGCTCGCCGACTCGCTCGAACCGGATCACGCGCTCTTCGCGGCTGGATCCCGCAGACGTGAATCCGCCCGATCCAGCCGGCACGCCGGAGATCCGGCTCACCATCAGGAACTCGCGGCGCGTGGCGGAATCCGGGATCTCAATGAAGAACCGATCGTCAATCTGGTGCACCGTGATCAACCCGCGCTCCGTCTTCGCGCGCTCGGTGATCACCTGCGAATACGGTCGAGGGCGGTTGCCCTGGGCGTTGCCACGCCCCGCGCCTTGGGCGGGAGCCGTGCCCTGGACTGCCGGCGCGCCCTGAGCCGCCGGCGGCGGATTCTGCGCGACAGCGGAAGTCGCGGTCACAAACACAATCCCAATCCCCAACGCTGTCGTTCGCAGTTCCGAAGTCATGAGGCAGTATCCGTGGTTATCTGTCGTTTCTGTTGTTTCCCAGCCCAAGCAGTTGCCGTGATCGGTAGTTGATCAGTCGTTCCCGGGCCGGTACGTCCGCTCGGTATGCCCAACCAGTTGCCCGGCATAGAAATACACGGGCCGAAGATCGCCGGCCGCGTACCGCACGCCCTGGTCGTTGAAGTGCTTCGATCCCACGACACTGTTCAGGCCGCCGGCCGTGACCGCCATCGCGCGCACGCTGTCTTTCCCGAACTCCACGACCGCGACGAAGCTGTTGCCGCTCGTGCCGTACCACTTCTTGGTGTTCGGGTACGCGCGCGCGCCAAACGACGCCAAGGATCCCCAGTTTGCCGACGGAAAGCCGACCGGCGTGCTCGGCGAGGCATCGTCAAACCTCGGCTCGATCTCGTTCGTGATTCGCTGGAAGCGATTGATCTCGCCCCACGGCGTATCCCATTTCCCGAAGTCCGCCGCGAGCTTGTCCATCGCGGAGGCAAGCGCCTCGATCTGTTGCGGTGCCGTCACTTCCACCGGCGCCGCGCCACGGCCGCCACGGCCGCCCGAACGCTGCAGTTCCGTGCTGTAGAAGATCGCGAGCGACGTCGCCACGGACGTGGTAGAGAATCGCAGGTCCCATTTCCGAAGCAACTCGATCGCAGGCGCCACCTTCGCCTTGAGGCCGGACGGAGCGTCGAGTGCGTCGAACGCGCGCACGAGCGCCGGGATCGACCGTTCGAACGCAGGGAGGTACGAATCGTACGCGGCATCACGCAGGCCCTGCATGGTGAAGTCGGTCTTGTTCTGCAGGACCATGACGGCGTGCCGCCCCCGATGTGACTCGCTGCCGTTGTCCACGTACGCGGGGAAGTCCGATTGCTTCGGGCTACTTGGGCCTGACGCCGCCCACGGCCAGTCGTTGGCGTTGTACGCCCAGCCGCTCGATGGGTTGATCGAGTTCGGCACTTCGTTCACGCCGAGCAGGCCCTGCCATTCCGACGCGGGATCGCTGCCGTCCACCGGCTGGCGCCAGTTGAACTTCGGGTCACGCCGCGGGACGAAGTTCGCATGCAGGAACGCGATGTTGCCCTCCGCATCCGCGAACAACGTTGCGTTCGACGAGTTCGTGTGCAGGTCCATCGTCTTCATGAACTCGGTGAAGTTCTTCGCCTTCGTTCGCAGGTAGCTCTGCTGCAACGCCTTGAGCGGCTCCTGCATGATCCGGATCGCCACCCACTTGTCGCCCTGTGCGCGCACCACCGGCCCGTAGTGCGTGTAGTACACCGTGAACGCCTTCGACGACATGCCGTTCGCGGTCTTGTACGGCACGCGGATCCGCTTGGTCACGAACGGGCGGTCCGTGTTGCCGAACCGATAGAAGAACTTCCCGTCGCGCTCGGAGACCGTCAGGAGGAACTCATCTGAACGATCCGCCGCGCTCGTGGTGTGCATCCAGCCGGCCGTCGCGTTGAACCCCTGATAGATGAAGAACTGGCCCCACGTCGCCGCGCCGTAGGCGTTCAGGCCCTCGTCGCTCGTCATCTGGAGCTCTTCCCGGAAGAAGAACGACGTGTGCGGGTTGATTAACAGCAGCGCGCGTCCGTTTCGCGTGTTCCGGGGTGCAACGGCCATCCCGTTCGAGCCGCGGGGCTCATCGTCCGAGTGCTCGAGGGCGCTCGCGGTTTCCGCGGGCATTTCCGGGCCAGGCCGCGCGCCCATGCGCACCGGTCCGTTCCCGTAGAACGCCTGCAACGCCGGCACGTTCACGGCATCAATGTCGTTCCCGATGCTCCCTTCGCTGAACGTCAGCGCCATCCACGGCTCGAACTTCGTGATCACCTTCGGGCGGACACCAGGATGCTTCGAGAGGTAGAAGTTGATCCCGTCGGCCCAGGCGACCATCAACTTCTGCAGCCAGGCCGGACTCTTCGCGTAGATCGCCTTCATCGAATCGGGATCAATGAACAGCTTCATGCGGAGATCGCGATAGAGCGCCGCCTCACCCTCGAACTCCGCCGTCCGCCCCTGCGACGTGATGAAGTTCGTCTCGACCCGGTTGAAGTCGTCCTCCGCTTGCGCGTAGAGCGCGCCGAACACCGCGTCGGCATCGGTCCGGCCGCGGACGTGCGGGATGCCCCAGTCGTCGCGCGTGATGGTGACGTTGGCGGCCTGCTGCTCCCACCGAGCGAACTCCGTCGGGGTCGGGCCGCCCGACGGCGCGCCGGCGAGCAACAGGGGAATGGCGAGTGCGATGCGACGCATGAGGTGGTCTCCGCCGACGGGGGCGCCGTCGGCTCGTGGCGGTGAACTCGGTCCGGAGAAACTACGCGGCAAGGCCGGCTGGCGCTCGCGATCCAACGGGTGTGGCCGCGTGGCCACGCTCAGCGCGAATCGCGCCTCGCGACTCGCTGCCGCTCCGTGATCACGCCGCCCTCGAACCGCGCAAGCGCGATCGCGCGGTCGGTGACCCAGAGTCCGCACGGTCGGTCGAGCCAGGCGCCCGCGTTGGCGAAGACGGCGCCGGATTCCACGCGCTCGACGACCTCGACGTGCGAATGGGCGAACACATACAGGTCCAGCGACGCCTGCTGGGCCAGCCGCGCCTCCGCGACGCGGCGCAGGCCCTCACCCCCGTCCCGGGGTCGCATATTCCGGCTCGTGTGCGACGTCCGCAGCGCCAGCCACGTCGCCCAGTCGGGGTGCAGCAGGTGCCGATACGCCCAGATCGCCAGTGGATTCCGCAGCACCCTGCGCAGTCGGCGATACGGCCGGTCCTCCACTTCGCGCAGCCCGTCCCCGTGTTCCACGAGCGTTTCCCAGGCACCGATTCGCCCGCGCCACGCGCCCACGTGGTACGTCACCCCCACGTCCCGCCGAAGCACGTCGCCGCCCCAGCAATCATGGTTGCCCGCGATCCAGAGCACCGGGACGTTTCGCTCGACCAAGCGGGCCAACGCAGCGAGCGTCCGGAATCCGCGACGGGGTGCCGCGTGACGCCATTCGAACCAGAAGTCGAACAGGTCCCCGGTGATCAGCACGCTGCGAGCATCGCGCCCCGCGATGTCCAAGGCGCCCAGCAACGACTGCTCGGCGCCCTCGGGCGCCGCCCCGAGGTGGGCGTCGCCGAGCACCAGGCATGGGGTAGGGAGTGCGCCGTCCATCGCTGCGCAACCTAATCGCCTCGAAAGCCGCTTTACAAAGGTCGCTGGCGCCTCATACTCTTCGCTGTGGAGCCGGTCGTCACCGAGACACGAGTCCGCTACGCGGAAACCGACCAGATGCGGGTCGCCTACCACGCCAACTACCTGGTCTGGTGTGAGATGGGACGCACGGACTTCATCCGCACGCACATCAGGAGTTACGCGGAAGTCGAGCGCGAGGGCGTGGTGCTCGCGGTCGCCGACGCGTCCATCCGCTTTCACGCCGCCGCCCGCTACGATGACCTTGTGCGGATCGAAACGACGCTGACGGAAGTACACTCCCGCATGCTGGCCTTCGAGTATCTCATCCTGCGAGCCGCCGATGGAGCGCGCCTCGCCACCGCGCGGACGACGCTCATCGCGATCGGGCCGGATCACAAGCCGCGCACCATCCCGACGGAGTTGCGCGAGCAACTGGCCCGGGTGAAGGCATGAGGCGGAGCGCGTTCCTCCTGACGATGACCCTGCCGCTCGCCGGGTGTCTCTGGCGCTACTCGCTCACGGGTGGCGGCCTGCCCGCCCACATTCGTACCGTCGCCGTCCTGCCGTTTGAGAACCAGACCGCCGGCGCGGAACTCCAGCGCGAACTGACCGAAGGCCTACGCAAGGCGCTCTCCTCACGGCTCGGCCTGCGTGAGGCCGCGGAAGAGCGCGCCAACGCCGTCGTGCGCGGGACGATCATCAGCTATGATGTGGACGTCCCAGTGGCGTTCAGCGCCAACCCGGCGCAGGCGACGTCGGCCCGTCGGCGCCTGCAACTGCGCGTGGACGTGCAGATCTTCGACCAGCGGTTCGAGCGGGTGCTCTGGGAGAAGAAAGGGATGCTTGCCGAAGGCGATTATGCGGAGAATGACGAGGTGGCCGGCCGCCGACAGGCGGTCGAACGTATCATCAACGACGTGATCGAAGGAGCGCAGTCCCAATGGTGAGACGTCGCGATGGACGCACACAGCTCGGCTGCCTGACGATGATGCTCGTCGTCTCGGCTGCCGTCTACTTCGGCGTGAACCTCGGCGGCGTCCTATGGAACTACTACCAGTTCGAGGATCGCATGAAGCAGGAGGTCCGCTTTGCGGCGAGTCGCTCCGACGCGGTCATCAAGCGGCGCCTCTCGGCGTTCGCCGACTCGATCGGGCTGCCCGAGGCCGCGCGCCGCGTGCACGTCAAGCGTGGCCAGAAAATCATCTCGATCTGGGCGGAGTACTACGACAACCTCGAGTTTCCCGGCTTCGTGAAGGAAATCCACTTCAACCCTCAGGCTGCGGGGCCGTTCTGAGCGACCCGCGTGCCGCGGCGTCCCGCGTACTCACATGGGACGCAGCCAGGGCTTGGCGCGCGTCGCAGCCAGGGACCGTCGTCTTCACGAACGGCGTCTTCGATTTGCTGCATCGCGGCCATCTCGACGTGCTCACGGCAGCCCGCGCCGAAGGCGACGCCCTGATTGTCGGGATCAACTCCGACGCATCGGTGCGGCGTCTCAAGGGACCGACCCGGCCCGTGCGCACCGAGGCCGAGCGGGCGCTGCTGGTGGCGGCGCTCGCCTGCGTAGATGCCGCCGTCGTATTTGGCGAGGACACGCCTGCCGAGCTCGTAGCGGTTCTCCAGCCGGATGTCATCGTCAAGGGCGGCGACTATTCGCCTGACACGGTCGTCGGTGCGGATGTGGTGCGCGCGCGCGGCGGCCGCGTCGTGATCGTGCCGATCACCGCCGGGTTTTCCACCACGTCAACCATCGAACGGATCGGCGGAGGCACGACGCGTGACTGAACGCACCGGGACATCCGCACGGCCCGCACAGGGCCGTCCCCACGGCCGGGCGCCGAGCGCCCTCCGCCCCGTCCGGCTCGAGCGGGGCGCCGCCAAGTACGCCGAGGGATCCTGCCTGGCCGTGTTCGGCGAGACGCAGGTGCTGTGCACCGTGTCCGTCGAAGATGGCGTTCCGGGATGGAAGAAGGGACGCGGCGAGGGCTGGCTCACCGCCGAGTATGCCATGCTCCCGCGCGCGACGCACACGCGCTCGCCGCGCGAACGCGACAAGCCGCAGGGACGCACACAGGAGATCCAGCGGCTGATCGGGCGCAGCGTGCGCGCCATGCTGGATTCGTTCGCGTTCGGCGAGTACACGCTGAAGGTGGACTGCGACGTCCTGCAGGCCGACGGCGGCACGCGGACGGCGGCGATCACCGGCGCCAGTGTCGCCGTCGTGGATGCATTCGCGTGGATGGTGGCGACACGGCGCATCGCGGCCACCCCGGTCCGTCGCATGATCGCCGCGGTGAGCGTCGGTCTCGTTGACGGCGTGGCATGCGCAGACCTCGAGTACACCGAGGACGTCCGCGCCGAGGTGGACATGAACCTGGTGATGAGTTCGGAAGGCCGGTTCGTCGAGGTGCAGGGAACCGGTGAGCACGGCACCTTCGATCGCAACCAGCTGGATCAACTGCTGACCATCGGCACCGCGGCGATCGCCGCGCTGCAGCATGAGCAGCAGCGCGTGCTTGCGCTCCCCGTTCCCTGATCGCGATGCCGCCATCGGTGGCCGTCGCGGAGGGGCAGGTGCGCCGCACCGCCCGGCACCGCGCGTGAGGATGATCCTCGCCACGCGCAGCGCCGGGAAGCTGCGCGAACTGGAGCCGATGCTGCGCCATGCCGGCTTCGAGCCCGTGACGCTCGCCGACCTGGGCGTCGCCGAGTCGCCGGACGAAGACGCCATCGAAGCCTTCGAGACGTTCGAGGAGAACGCGCAGGCGAAGGCCCGACATTTCCTGGCACGATTTTCCTCGGATATCGTGATGGCCGACGACTCCGGGCTCGCCGTGGACGCGCTTGGCGGTGCGCCCGGCGTGCGCAGCAAGCGCTGGGCGTTGCGCGACGGCTTGGCCGGGCCGGCTCTCGACGCCGCGAACAACGCCAAGCTCGTCGCGTCGTTGCATGGTGTTGGCGATCGCCGCGCGCGGTATGTGGCCGTGGTCGCGATTGCCGCGCATGCGTTGATGGTCACGGCGCGCGGCGAGTGCACCGGCACGATCGTCGAGGTGCCGCGCGGAGAGGATGGATTCGGCTACGATCCGCACTTCCTCAGCGACGAACTCGGCATCACGTTCGGCGAGGCGTCGCGCGAGTCGAAGGAGCGCGTGAGTCATCGGGGCCGCGCGGTCGCTGCTGCGCTCGAGCAGCTGCGCACAACCGGCGCCGCGCAGAAGTCGCGAGCACACGAGGACGCGTGATCCGTTGACCGCGCGCGTCGCGCGGACTAACATTCGCGTCCGGTTCGCGGGGCGTAGCGTAGCCCGGTATCGCGCCTGCTTTGGGAGCAGGAGGTCGCCGGTTCGAATCCGGCCGCCCCGATTCAGGTGCTTCGTATCGAGTGCAACGCGTCGCAGCGGTTGATGCATCTGCGAGTGAGTTCGCGGCGCGAGTTGTTCGAGACGTTGCGCCAGTAGCTCAGGTGGATAGAGCGA
>VGVM01000096.1 GCA_016874035.1 Gemmatimonadota bacterium | reverse complement strand
CTGGACGCTCGCGCCCCAGAGGATCATGCCCGGGAAGCTGACCGCCGACGGGTAGCGCAGATCCCAGGTGTAGCGATTCAGGCCGACCTGGTTCGGCGCAGGCATCGTGAATCCGCCGCCTCTTCCACCACCGCCGCCACCGCCCGCGGCAGCGTTCGCCGCTGGATCCGGCGGCCCGAACGAGCGGATCACCTTGCTGGCGGAATCGAGCACGTCAATCGTCACGCGGCTCGCGGGCTTCTTGAGCCAGTACGCGAAGTTCGCGCCGGCGGTGGAGCGCATCGCGTTCGGCGGCGAGAAGAGCCAGCCGTCCGTGGCCGCGGCCACCTGCGCGTTGTACTGACGCAGCGGCCCGATGTTGTCGAGCACGTAGAAGCTGCGCCCGTGCGTACCGATCACGAGGTCGTTCTCCTCGACGATCAGGTCGGCCACGGGCACATCCGGCAGGTTGAGCGAGAGCGACTCCCAGGTGTCGCCGTCGTTGTACGAGATGTACACGCCGTTCTGGCCCGCGGCATACAAGAGGCCCTTACGCGTGGGATCCTCGCGGATCGCGTGCATCCATTCGTTTGCGCGAATGCCGTTCACGATCTTCGTCCAAGTCTTGCCGTAGTCGTGCGTGCGGTAGAGGTACGGCGTCTTGTCGTCGAGCAGCGGGCGCCGCGCCGAGAAGTACGCCGTGCCGTCGTCGAACGACGAAGCGTCGATCTGGCTGATGCGCGAGAACTCCGGCAGGTCGGACGGCGTGACCTTGCTCCAGACCTTGCCGCCGTCGCGCGTCACGTGCACGAGCCCGTCGTCCGAACCGGTCCAGATGATGTTCTGGTTCTTCTTGCCGGGTCCGACGGAGAAGATCACGCCATAGACCTCGGGCCCGTTCATGTCGCCGGTGATCGGACCGCCGGAATGTCCTTGGGTCATCGGGTCGCTGCGCGTGAGGTCGCCGCTGACCGCGTTCCAGGTGCGGCCGCCGTCGAGCGTCTTCCACAGGCGCTGCGACGACGTGAAGAGCAGGCGCGGATTTGCCTTCGAGAAGATGATCGGGAACGTCCACTGCCAGCGTTCGGGAATCTCCTTCGCGGGTTCGCCCGAGTAGAACCACGGATACGGATTCACTTCGCGCGAGTAGCCGGTGCGACGGTTGAACTTGTTGAGGTAGCCGCCGTTGTTGGTGCCCGAGTAGAACTGGTCCGGGTCGAGCGGGTCGGTCGCGATGTACCCCGGCTCGCCGCCGCCGGCCTGATACGACAGCGCCGTGCTGCCGGCGGCCATCTGTGCATCGTTGCGCGGCGCGCCTCCGGCCGCCGCCGGTGGCCCACCACGACCGCCGCGGCCACCGCCGCCGCCCAGGTTCCAGTTGCTCGGCGTGCACAGCGTGGAGTTGTCCTGCTGCGAGCCGCAGACATGGTACGGTCGGTGCGCCGTCGTGATGACGTGATACCACTGCGCCGTTGGGAAATCCTGCTCCGTCCAGCTCGTGCCGGTGTTCATCGTGACCGCGCCACCACCGTCATTGGCGACGACCATGTGCGCCGGGTTGTCCGGGTCAATCCACAGGTCATGGAAATCGCCGTGCGTACCGCCGCTGTTGTTCTGCAACGTCTTGCCGCCGTCGGTCGAGCGGAACTGCGACACGTTCTGCATGTACACCACGTCCTGGTTGCGCGTATCGGCGAAGACGTGGGTGTAATAGAAGGCACGCTGTCGCACGTTGCGGTCCGTGTTGGTCAGCTTCCAGGTTCGAGCCGCATCATCGGAGACGAAGAGGCCGCCGTTCTCGTGCTCGACGAGCGCGTACACGCGGTTCGGGTTCGCACCGGACACTGCGACGCCCATCCGGCCCACGAGCCCGGACTGCGGCATCCCGGGCGCGCGCGTGATCTCGGTCCACGTTTCTCCGCCGTCGGTGGACTTGAACAGTCCCGAACCCGGCCCACCGGACGACATCGTGTATTCCTTGCGAAACGCTTCCCACATCGACGCGTAGAGGATGTTGGGGTTGGTGCGGTCCACCGAGAGGTCGATCGCGCCGGTCTTGTCGTCGCGGTACAGCACCTTCCGCCACGTCTTGCCGCCGTCGGTGGACTTGTACACGCCCCGATCCGCGTTCGGCGCGCTGTGCTTGCCGAAGGCCGCGACCCAGATGATGTCGGGGTTCAGCGGGTGGATGCGAATCTTCGAGATATTCTCGCTCGCTGCAAACCCGACATTGGTCCATGTGCGGCCCGCGTCGGTGCTCTTGTACACGCCGTCGCCCGCCATGATGTTGCCGCGAATGCAGGTCTCGCCCATCCCGATGAACACGATGTCGGGGTTGGTCTCCGAGACCGCCACCGCGCCGACTGACGAGCTCTTGATCTGGCCGTCGGTGACCGGGTTCCAATTCACGCCGCCATCGGTGGTCTTCCAGAGCCCGCCGCCCACGGCGCCGAAGTAGGCCTCGTTGGGGCGGCCACGGACGCCGCTCGCGGCGATCGAACGACCGCCGCGGTCGGGCCCGATCGAGCGCCACCGATAGTTCCGGAGGATGGCGGAGTCCACGGTGTTGCGCGCCTGCGGCACCGAGGGCCCAAACGCCAACGCCGCCCGGTCGGTTGACCAGGCGGCGGTGAGCGTGAGGACCAGTGCTGCGGCGAGCGGTGCGACGATGTGTGAAGCACGAACTCGCATCTGCGTCTTCCTCACTGAAGTCGTTGATGGTACCCGTGTCGGCTAGTTGACCCGCGCGGGCACGTTGAGCGTGATGTTCTGTGCCTTGAGCGTGTTCGCCAGCGCCGCAGCGCGCGCGATAATCGCGTTCGCATCGCTGATCGCGCGGGGCAGCGCCGCGCGAACCTCGTTGTACTGCTGCATCGTCGACGCACTCGGCATTTCCCAGAACGCCACGACCGAGTTCTTCGCGAGACCGATCCGGCCGAGCACATTCTCGGGTGCGATCGGACCGCCGCCGCGGCCGCCGCCGCCGCCGCGACCACCGCCGCCAGCTCCTGCGGGCGGTGGGTCCGTGATGCCGAACTTCGCCTTCACGCCATCGAAGTCCTTCGAGAATGCATCGAACTGCGACTTAACATCGGCCGGCACGTTCGCACCGTCACGGACACGCGTGGCCGCCGCGCGCACGTCGCGGTTCAGCGCGTTGAGCGCCGTCTGCGCCGCCGTCGCACGCCGCTGCAGCTCGTGCAGGTCCACCGCGATGTCGTTGTAGCGCTTACGCTCGCTGTCCGTGAGGCGGACCGCTGGGTCGCCCACGATGCGGAGCGGCTTGCTGTCGAGCACCTGGTCGTTCGCGACCAGCTGCACCGTGTACTGCCCGGGCACTACGTGCGGACCGGCGGTACCGGCGCCAGCGAAGAAGCCAAACCCACCGCTGCCATCGGCCTCAGGGCCGACTGCGCACGGATTGGCCGGGAGGTAGCCGGCCGTCGGGATCGGCACAGGGATTCCGGGAACCGCCGGAGTCCCGCCACGACCACCGCGACCGCCTCCGCCGCCCGCAAACGCCTGGACCGTCGCCTGACCCGTGGTGTCGGCGACGATCGGCTGCACGCGCTGGTCCCAGCACACGGTCTGGATTCCCGGCGCGTTCTTGGCGTTCGGCACGGTCATCGTGCGCACCACCTTGTTCGACGCGTCCAGGATCCGGAGCCCAAGCCCGGGCACGTTCCGCTTCAGGTTAATCGCCAATACGGCGTCCAACGGTGGATTTTCGCCAATGAAGAAGTTGTGGCCCCAGAACTCGTCGTTGCGGTTGTCCATCGTCTTCCACTGCAGCGCGGGGCTTGGCGTGTACAGCTTGGCATCGCCGGCGGCTGCGACCGAGGCCGTGTACTCCTGGATCGGCGACAGGTCGTCGAGCACCCAGAGCGAGCGCCCGTGCGACGCAACGAGCATCGCGTTGTCGCGCGGATGCAGGGTGATCTCATCCACGCGAACGGTCGGGAAGTTCGACTTGATGCGCCGCCATGACGCGCCGCGGTCGAGGGTCACGAACAATCCCGTTTCCGTGCCGACGTAGAGCACGTCGGCGTTCCTCTGGTCTTCGGTGAGCGTGCGCGTGACTTCGCCGGTCAGCCCGCTCGTGATGCGGCGGAAGCTGGCTGCGCCGTCAGTGCTCACCCACAGGTGCGGCGTGTAGTCGTTCAACCGGTGGTTATCCACGGTCACGTACACCGTGGCCGCGTCATACCGCGACGGGACGATACGGGAAACAAATCCGCCCGCCGGGAAGCCCGGGAGCCGGCTCGTGATGTTCTGCCACGACCGGCCGTTGTCGCGGGTCATCTGCACGACGCCATCATCGGTACCGGCGAAGATCATGCCCGGCTGCCGGGCGGACTCCGCGACCGAGACGATCGCGGGCCACTGCGAGATGCCGTCGTTGCGTGCGATCGTGGTCTCGGAGTTCCGCAGGCCCATCGTGACGATGGTGTCGCGATTGGCGTTCGACGTCAGGTCGGGGCTGATCACTTGCCACGAGTCGCCGCGATCGGTCGAACGGAACAGCTTGTTCGCCGCCGCGTACAGCACGCCCGGGTCAGTCGGCGAGAAGAGCAGCGGCGTGTCCCAGTGGAAGCGGTACGGCGGCTCACCTGCGGCGGGTGCCGGCGAGACGTTGTTCGGGTTCGGACGGATGCTCTTCGACTCGCCGGTGGCCTTGTTGCGGCGAACGATGTTGCCGTCCTGGGACTCGGTGTACACGATGCGTGAGTCGCGCAGATCCGGGATCGCGGCGAACCCGTCGCCACCGAGGATCTGGAACCAGTCGTAGTTCATGATGCCGGCCGTGTGCCGCGAACGGCTCGGTCCGCACCAGTTGTAGTTGTCCTGCATGCCGCCGCAGATGTTGTACGGCGTCTCCATGTCGAAGGCCACGCGGTAGAAGAGCCCGACC
This sequence comes from Gemmatimonadota bacterium, assembly GCA_016874035.1. Lineage (GTDB taxonomy): Bacteria > Gemmatimonadota > Gemmatimonadetes > Gemmatimonadales > Gemmatimonadaceae > Fen-1231. Next base: position 2,358 of record VGVM01000096.1, on the reverse strand, counting down.
GGGAGGTTCGGCAGGAAGGTCCAGGTCTTCGCGCCGTCATACGAAATCCCGATGCCGCCGTCGTTGCCCTGGATGATGTGCTGCGAGTTGTTGGGGTTGATCCAGAGCGCGTGCAGGTCGTCGTGCATCACGAGCGACGCGTCGGTCTCCCAGGTGTTGCCACCGTTGGTCGTCATCTGGAGCCCGACGCCGCCCATGAAGATCCGTTCCGGATTGTTCGGATCAATGCGCACCTGGCTGAAGTACATCGGGCGCGGGTTGTTCGTGCTGGTGCGGCGCCATGTGTTGCCGCCGTCGTCGGAGCGATACGTGCCCGTGCCGGTCGCCGGCGCATCCGCCGGTGGCGGCGGAGCCGCGCCGCGGCCACCGCCACCAGGCGCTTCAACGCTCACAAAGAGGATGTTCGGGGACCGGCGGTAGAGGTCGAGACCGATGCGGCCGAGCGACCCGGACGGGAAGCCGGGCACATTGAGCTTGGTCCAGGTTTCGCCGGCATCGGTGGACCGATAGAGACCGGAGCCCGGTCCGCCGCCGTTCATGCAGCAGGCGCTGCGCTGCCGTTGGTACAGCGACGCGTACATGATGCGCGGGTCGGTGTACGAGATCACGATGTCGTTGGCGCCGGTGCTTTCGTCGCCGCGCAGCACGTTGCGCCAGGTGCGTCCACCGTCGGTGGACTTGAACACGCCGCGATCACCGCCCGGGCCCCAGAGCGCCCCGGTCGCGGCAACGAACACCGTGTTCGAGTTGTTCGGGTCAAGCACGATGCGCGCGATCGCCTTCGAGTTCGAAAGCCCCATGTGGGTCCATGTCGCGCCGCCGTCGGTGGTCTTGTACACACCGTCGCCCCACGAAATGCTCTGGCGGTTGTTGGACTCGCCCATGCCGGCGTAGACGACGTCCGGGTTCAGCTGCGACATCGCAATCGCGCCCACGGACATGAGTCCGCGGTCCTGGAGCATCGGCGTGAACATCGCGCCGTTGCTGGTGGTCTTCCAGACGCCGCCGTGCGCGGTCGCGACATACCAGATCGCGGGATTCGCCTCGTACACCGCAATGTCCGCAACGCGGCCGGACATCGTGGCGGGGCCGATCGACCGGAAATGCAGCCGGTCGAACTCGGTGGCGACAGGCGCCTGGGCGACGAGGGTTCCGGCGCTCGCCAGCAACGTGACGGTTGCGGCGATCCGGGCGATGGGGGTCATGCGATTCATCATTCCTCCAGCGGGGCGATACAGCGGAGCCCACGGCACCCACTCTATAGAAGGGGTGATGGGCAGGTCGTGAAGATGATAACGCCGGAATACGGGCTCGGCGAGCGGTCCGTTGGCCGCCGGCGGCCGGGTAACCGGCCTGCTGGCGTGGTAGCTTTGTCGCCGTGACGACTTCTGACGACGACAGGCTTTCCGGCGCGGGTGCCCCGGCTGCCTACCCGTTCATTCCGCTTCCCCATTGGCGAGAGTATCCCGCCGATGAAATGCTGGATCGTGCCCGCCGGTTCGCCGCCGAGATGCAGCGGCGCCGGACCACCCGGCATTTCAGCGAGCGGGCGGTCCCACGTGAGCTGATCGAGCGTTGCATCGAGACGGCCGGCACGGCACCGAGCGGCGCGCACATGCAGCCGTGGCATTTTGTGGCGATCAACGACCCCGAGGTCAAGCGCGCGATCCGCGTGGCCGCCGAGGAGTCCGAGGAAGAGTTCTACAAGACGGCTCCCGTCGAGTGGCTTTCCGCACTCGCCCCGCTCGGCACGGACGAACGAAAGCCGTACCTCGAGCATGCGCCCTGGCTGATTGTCGTGTTTGCGCAGCGCTACGGCCACAATCCGGACGGCTCGCGGCGTACGCATTACTACGTGAACGAATCGGTTGGCATTGCCTGCGGGTTCCTCATAGCGGCCCTGCACAACGCCGGGCTTGTCGCGCTCACGCACACGCCGAGCCCGATGGGGTTCCTTTCGGAAGTCCTCGAGCGGCCGGTCAACGAGAAGCCGGTGATGGTGATCGTGGCCGGGTACCCCGCGCCCGACGCGCGCGTGCCGGACCTGGAGCGAAAGCCGGTGTCGGAGATCGCGACGTTCCGGTGAGCGGGCCGCGCTCGACCGCCGAGCTCGAAGCGCAGCTCTCGGCGCCGCGCGCTGAGACGGTCGCGGCGCTGGCGTCATGCCCGGGTGATGTGATCGTCCTTGGCGCCGGCGGGAAGATGGGGCCGACCCTGGCGCGGATGACGCGCCGCGCGGCGACCACCGCGACGGAGCAGGACGGTCTGACACGCCGCGTATTCGCGGTATCGAGGTTTTCCGACGCGCGCGCCGCCGAGGCGTTGCAGGCAGCCGGGGTCGAGGCGATTTCGGCTGAT
>VGVM01000095.1 GCA_016874035.1 Gemmatimonadota bacterium | reverse complement strand
CCTCGAAGACCGACGGCCCGATCCAGCTCAACGTGTTCACCCTGGGCACGCTCTGCTCGATCGCCTCAATCGCAGGAAACCAGGTCTCATACCTCATTGGGCGGCGCATGGGCCGGACGCTGTTCATGCGTCCTGACTCACGCTGGTTCAAGCGCAAGCATCTCGAGCAGGCTGAGTCGTACTACGCGCAGCACGGCGGGAAGACGATCGTCATCGCGCGGTTCATGCCGATCATCCGGACATTCGCGCCGGTGATCGCCGGCGTCGCGGAGATGAAACCGGCGCTGTTCCTGTTCTACAACGTCGTCGGTGGCTTGTTCTGGGTGTGGTCCATGCTGCTGGTGGGCTACCTGCTGGCCGTGCACGTCCCGATCATCGGCGAGCACATCGAGGCGCTGATCGTCTCGATCGTGATCCTGTCGCTGGTGCCGGCGATGGTGGGCTGGTTGAAGGCGAGGAACAAGGGCGAGTGATGAGTGGTCGGTGGTCGGTGGTCGGTGGTCGGTTGAGGTGAACGGCAACGGCAACGGCAACTACAACAGCAACTGCAACGGCAACTACAACGGCGAGGGACGCGGTGCGCGGTGCGGGTAGCGCGTGTGAGTTGAACGGCGAGGAGCGCAGCGCTAGCTCCGGCAAGGCGCCGAGCGGTAGCTTTCCTCAATCCCCCGAAACGGTGCTTCTCTCATGCCACACACGCTTCCAGCCCTTCCCTACGACTTCGCTGCGCTCGAGCCGCACATTGACGCGCAGACAATGCAGATCCATCACGGCAAGCACCATCAGGCGTACGTCAACAACCTGAATGCCGCAATCGACAAGGCGCCCGAGCTGGCGTCGTGGTCACTCGACGACCTCTGCCGCAACATCGCCAAGGTGCCTGAGGCCGTGCGCGGCGCGGTCCGCAACAATGGCGGCGGCCACTGGAACCACTCGCTGTTCTGGCAGCAGATGAAGCCGGGCGGAAGTGCGCCGTCGGGCAAGCTTGCGGACGCGATCACGTCGGCATTCGGCGGTGTGGATGGGCTGAAGGAGAAGTTCGCGGCGGCCGGCGTGGGCCGGTTCGGCTCGGGCTGGGCGTGGCTGGTCACGACGAACGGCGCGCTGAGCATCGAGAGCACGCCGAACCAGGACAACCCGCTGATGGAAGGCAAGACGGCGATCCTCGGGCTCGACGTGTGGGAGCACGCGTACTACCTGAAGTACCAGAACCGCCGGCCAGACTACATCGCCGCGTGGTGGAACGTCGTGAACTGGGACGATGTCGCGGCGCGGTACGCACAGGCGGGGTAACGGCAACCGCGAGTGCCGGGTGATCGGTGTTCGGTTGTCGGTGTAGGTAACGACGTGACGGGGGGCTGGGCCAAGTTCGGCTCGGCCCCCGTCCTCGTTATTCAGTCTCCGTGCTTGCGGACGACGGCTTGCGTGGCCCGCGGCGTCGGCCGGCGGCCGCCCACGAGATCGTCGAGCCCATCCCCCGAGAGGTCGGGCTCCGGTGCGGCACTTCGACGTACGACACGTCCCAACCAGGGCGGCGTGATCAGTGTCGTGGCGACGACCATCAGCATGATCGCCCCAAACTCACCGGCCGCGATCGCACCGGTGGTCAAGCCCACCTGCGCGAAGATCAGGCCCACTTCGCCACGCGGGATCATGGCCACGCCGATGAGCCAGCGATTGCCCTTGAAGTTCCGGATGGACCACCCGGTGGCGAGCTTGCCAATGACGGCGATGACCGTAAGCAGCCCGCCGACCATCAAGGACTGGCGATCGGCGAGCGCGCCGAGATCAACCGACGCGCCGACGACGGCGAAGAAGATCGGGACGAAAAAGTAGCCGAGCTGCGTCACGCTCCGTTCGATGTCCACACGCTGCGGCGTTCCGTGGAGCACAAGACCGGCCGCGAGCGCACCGACGATCATGGCGGAACCGCTGGCTTCCGCGATCGTCGCCAGGACCAAGGCGAACGCCAGGGCGATGAGCCCGAGCGCGCCCGACGTGCGAAGCCGCTCGACGAACCGAAACAACGGCGGTACGGCGACGGATCCGACCACGACCGCGGCGACGACGAAGCCGAGTGCGAGTCCGGTGGTGAGCGCGACGCCGCCGACGGTGATCGCCGCGCCGGCGACGACGGTGGACACTACACTGAGGATCACCAGGCCGATCAAGTCGTCGAGTACCGCGGCGCCGAGCACGATTTGCCCCTCAGGCGTATCGAGTTGCCCGATATCGCGCAGCACGCGCGCGGAAATGCCGATCGAGGTTGCCGTCAGCGCGGCGCCGGCGACCAGCGATTGGACCGTCGAGAATCCCATGGCCCGCGCCCCGAAGAACCCGCCGGCAAACGGGAGCACGACGCCGACCAAGGCCACCGTCGTGGCTTGCGTGCCCACGCGCCTGAGCGAGCGCACCTCCGTATGCAGCCCGATCTCGAACAGCAGGATCAGGACGCCCAACTCGGCGAACGCCTTCAGGACCTCGTCGTTCGCATGGACGATCCCGAGTACGGAACCGCCGAGCAGGACACCGGCGATCAACTCGCCGAGAACGGCGGGTTGCCCGTACCGCTGCGCCAGGTCGCCCAGGACCTTGGTGGCGACGAGGATCGCGGCGAGCGCCAGCAGGAGCGGCCCGAGGTCGTGCACGGGTGTGCCGCCCTACTTCGCGGCGTCGCCCTCGAGGTACGTATAGCCCTCGAGGCCGGCGACATACTCGGCGATGAACATGTTCGCCTCTTCACGCGTGAGCGAACTGGCTCCTTGCACCTTGCGCCGGAACGTGGTCAGCAGGTCCTGGGCGCGGAACTGCACGTAGTTCAGCACTTCCGTCACCGTGTCGCCGTGCACGAGGTCGGTCAGCTCATACCCCTGCTCGCGCATGCGCACATGCACCGCGTTCGTATCGCCGAAGAGATTGTGAAGGTCGCCGAGGATTTCCTGGTACGCCCCGGTCAGGAAGACGCCGAGCAGGTACGGCTCGCCGTCGTCCTTGAAGGGGTGCAGGGCCAGCGTCGGCTGGCCGTCCTTGCCGCCGATGAAGCGATCAATCTTGCCGTCCGAGTCGCAGCTGACGTCCTGGATGGTGCCGCGGCGCGACGGTTCTTCATCCAGCCGGTGGATCGGCAGGATGGGAAACAGCTGGTCGATCGCCCACGAGTCCGGCAGTGACTGGAAGAGCGAGAAGTTGGCGAAGTAGCGGTCCACGAGCGCCGCGTCGAGATCGGCGACGATGTCCTCGAAGGACTTCGGGTGCTTTCGCGCCACGCGCGCGATCTGGTTGACCGTGCACAGGTACAGGCGCTCGGCCATCGCGCGGCCCTTGAGCGACAGGACGCCGGACGTGAACAGGGTTTGGGCGCGTTCCTTGTCGAACGTGGCGTCGTGATAGATCTCGCGCATGCGCCGCATGGAGATGTTCTTGCGCGAGACCGTCTTCAGGTCGTCGGCCATCTCGAGCAGCAGCGGATGATCGTCGTCGCCGACGGCAGGGACCTGGGGATCGGCGGCCGACTCGACGTCAATCACGCTCAGCAGCAGCAGGGCATGGTGCGCCGTCAGCGCGCGCCCGGACTCACTGATGATGTTGGGCATCGGGACTTCGTGGTCACGGCAGGTCTCGGCCAGCGTGTACACGATGTCGTTTGCGTACTCCTGCAGCGAGTAGTTCACGCTCGCCTGCGCCGTGCTCTGCGATCCGTCGTAATCCACGCCGAGCCCGCCACCGACGTCCACATGGGTGACGTCAATGCCGAGCGCACGCAGCTCGACGTAGTAGCGCGCGAGCTCCTGCAGGCCGCGCTTGATGAACCGGATGTCCGTGATTTGCGAGCCGAGGTGGCAGTGGATCAGCTTGACGATGTCGAGCCGGTTCGCGGCCTGCAGGCGCTCGATGACCTGCATGAGCTGTGACGGCCCGAGCCCGAACTTCGACTTCTCGCCGCCGGACTGCGCCCAGCGGCCGCTGCCCTCGGTGGAGAGCTTGATCCGCACGCCGATCGCGGGTGTGACGCCGATCTGGTCGGCGACCTGGAGGACGACGTCGAGTTCGCTGACCTGCTCGATGACGATGAAGACGCGGTGGCCGAGCTTCTGGCCCATGAGGGCGAGCCGCAGGAACTCCTCGTCCTTATAGCCGTTGCAGACGATCAGGTTGTCCGTCGTGTCGCGCAGGGCGAGGACGGCCTGCAGTTCGGGCTTCGAACCGCACTCGAGGCCCACGCCCGTCGCGCGGCCGAACTCCACGATCTCCTCGACCACGTGCCGCTGCTGATTGACCTTGATCGGATAGACGGTCGTGTAGGTGCCGCCGTAGTTGTACTCCTGGATCGCGTCTTGAAAGCGCGCATGGAGCATCTCGATGCGGCTGCGGAGGATGTCCGAGAAGCGGATGAGCACCGGGAGCGCGACGCCCTGCGCCTCGAGGTCCCGCGCAAGGTCGTAGAGGCTGACCGAGCGGTCCGGACGCGCCGTGTCGGGGCGCACGATGACGTGTCCGGCGTCGTTGACGTCGAAGTAGCCGTTGCCCCAGCCTTCGATGTTGTAGAGCGCCTTCGCGTTCGCCACCGCCCAGCCGTTGGTGGCCACCGGAGCGTTCGCCGGTGGCGCGCTGGCTGGCGGGGTGGCGGCATTGGCCGCCGGAGCACCGTTGGGCGCTGCGGCAGATGCCGCGGCGTCGGCGGAGGTGACGGTTCCCATTGCGGGAATCTTACGAGCGCAAACGTCCGCGCGGAACCACCACGGGCTTGGCGGCGCGCCTTACTTGGTCCAGATGACCAGCAGCCCGCAGGTGTCGTTGCCCATCATGTTGAACTTCGACGGAATCGTCGCGGCATTCCGGTAATACTCAATTGCCGCGACGGCGTTGGTGCCGAGCGAGTTCACGTCGAAGAGCAGTTCGCCCGGACGCCCCGCGTACACCATGTTGCCGTCCAGCATGACGTTGGCATAGCACTGTTTCGGGTCGGCACCGCGCGCGATGTCGGCCTGGGAAACTTGGTTCCGCCGCTCCAGCGCCCCCGACCCGACGGAACTCGCGACCCACCCGTAGTTGCCCCACCCTCGCATGATGCGAGGACCGGGCAACTGCGCGATTACCTCGCTCAGGCGCCGGTTCTCGTTCTTCACGAGCACGTCGGGCGTGATGAAGCGTCCGAAACCCGCCAGGCGGCGCTCCTCGAATTCGACGAGCTTGGGCGGCACGGCGGCCGTGGTCGTGACCGCAACGCCGGGAAGATTCGTTGCTTGCCTGATCAGGGCGAAATCGTACTCGAGCGTATCGGCGGGCCCGAAGTTCAGGACGGCGCTGATGGGCGAGAAGCCGAGGCGCTTGACGGTCACGACATGGCGACCGGGGGGGACCAGCGGCATCCGGAACGCACCGGCCGAATCGGTCGTGGCCTGGAGCCGGAGGATTTCGATCGCGACGATCGCGCCCGGAATGGGTCGTTCGTCCGCGTCGTCAATGACGGCCCCGCGCAGCAGCGATCGGGCCGGACCCGCGGCGCCCTGCGCGCGGACGAATGCCGGGGCAGCGAACAGCAGGGCTGCGGCACCCGCGAACGTGACGCGTCGCATGAATCCGGTATCCGCCATAAAAGACGCCCCCAAGGGAAGAGCCGGCGACCGGAACTACCCCAGACAGTCGGCCGGCGCCACTAGAAGTAATATTGTGGCAGGCTGGCGGCACAGTCGCCATCGGCCCGGACTTCCACGGCACCCGCTCCCCACCCGCCAAGTCTCGCCTACGCCCGATGCGCGGCCTCCTCCTCTACTTCGCTCGCGGCATCCTGCTGACCGTTCCGGCGGTCGTCACCGGCTGGCTCTTCTACCAGATGTTCACGAAGGTGGACAGCTGGCTTGGCCTCTCCGTGCCCGGGGCCGGGTTTGTGATTACCCTCGTCCTGATAACGCTGGTCGGATTCCTGGGGTCAAACCTGCTCACGCGCGGGCTGCTGGCCGAGTTTGAGCAACTGATGGAGCGCTTGCCGCTGGTGCGGCTCGTGTACAACTCCACCAAGGATTTCATCGGGGCGTTTGTCGGCGAGAAGAAGCGGTTCGACAAGCCCGTGCTTGTGACGATGACGGCCGACGGCGCGATCCGGTCGCTGGGTTTCATCACGCAGACTTCGCTGGACCAGTTGGCCTTGCACGACTCCGTCGTCGTGTACTTCCCGTTCTCCTATTCGATCGCGGGGTTCACGAGCATCGTGCCGACGGCGCGGGTCCAACGGCTGGACACCTCGAGCTCGGACCTGATGGCGTTTCTCGTCAGCGGCGGCGTGGTGGATTTCCCGGAGGTGAAGCGATGACCGTGCGAGGACATCCAGGTGTCGCGTTTGCGCTCGTAGTCCTCGCTGTGGGGGCACTCGTGGTGTCGCCGCGCGGCGCGAGCGCCCAGCGAGGCGGCGCACCGCCGGCGGCGGCGGCGCAACAGGTGGCCGGTCAACCGGCGATGGCCGACACGCTCGTGTTGCTGCGTCCCGCCGCGGTCTGGGACGGGCTGTCGGACACGCCCAACACGGGCTGGGTGGTGCTGGTGCGCGGCCAGGCGATCGCTGCCGTGGGGCCCGCCGCGACGATCGGTACGCCGGCCGGCGCGCGCGTCGTTGACCTAGCGGGCACCACGCTCATGCCGGGCTTGATCGAGGCGCATTCGCACGTGCTCCTGCACCCGTACAACGAGGCCAACTGGAACGACCAGGTGCTGCGCGAGTCACTCGCGCTTCGCACGGCGCGAGCGGTGAACCACCTGCGGGAAACGATTCACGCCGGTTGGACCACGATCCGTGACCTCGGCACCGAAGGCGCCGGCGATGCCGACGTCGGGCTCAAGCAGGCCGTGAACCAGGGGATCATCCCCGGCCCGCGCATGCTGGTCACGACGCGCGCGATCGTCGCGACGGGTAGCTATGCGCCACGCCGGGTGGATTTCTCGTTCGAGCCGCCACAGGGGGCGCAGGAGGCCAACGGCCCGGAGGATGTGATCCGCGTGACCCGCGAGCAGATCGCACGTGGCGCGGACTGGATCAAGGTGTACGCGGACTATCGCTGGGGGCCGAACGGCGAGGCGATGCCCGCATTCTCGGTTGCCGAACTGACGGCGATGGTCGAGACCGCGAAGACATCGGGTCGGCAGGTGGTGGCGCATTCGTCCACGCCGGAGGGGATGCGCCGCGCGGTGCTGGCGGGTGTCGCGAATATCGAGCATGGCGACGGTGCGACATCGGATGTCCTCGCGCTGATGAAGGAGCGCGGGGTACCGCTCTGTCCAACCCTGGCGGCGGGCTATTCCACG
>VGVM01000094.1 GCA_016874035.1 Gemmatimonadota bacterium | reverse complement strand
GTCGGCACGGTCACGAGCACGGGCTGGTCCGCGACGTCGAGCCACAACGCGACGACGAAGACCTGCAAGATCTCGGTCGGCGGCAGCGCCACGAACGAAGGCGAGCCGGTGTGCTAAATCCGCCGGCGGCCTGAACCAGGTCGCCAGCGATGTGGTGACGCGCGGGCCGGGCGACGATGTCGCCCGGCCCGTGTGTATTATTGGCCCATGAGCAAGCCACCCGATCCCGGTCCCGGCGCCGAGGGCGAACTCGAACGGCTGCGTGCGGAAGTCACGGAGCAGCGTGAGAAACTCGAGCGGTTGGCCAGCGCCGGCCGACTCGTCGCGATGCTGCTGCACGAGCTGGGGAACCCCGTGTCGGCGATCGTGAACTACGCGCACTCGCTGGAGCAGAAGGTGCCGCCGGACCTCAAGCCGACGGTGGCATCGCTCCAGCGCGAGGCGTTTCGCGTGGTGCGCCTGCGAGACGGGTTCCTCGACTTCGTGCGTCCGCGCGACGGCGGCGAGGCCGGCACGACGGGCGCCGACCTGAACGCGGCAGTCAAGGAGACGCTCGACTTCCTCGGCGATCAGGGTGCGCTCAAGCGGATCGAGGTGGACCTGCAGGTCTCGCCTGCTCCAAAGCCGACCCGCGGGTCGGCGCTCGAGCTCGAACAGGCGATCGCCAACCTGGTCCTGAACGCCGCCGCCGCCATGCCTGAAGGCGGGCGCCTGGTGATCTGGGCGGAACGCTTCAATCGGCAGGCGCTCCTCGACGCCACGCAGCGTCGGACGGACGACGAGGGCGGCCGGATCATCCATCCGCGGCGGCCCGACGATCGGCTTTCGACGTGGCTGGAGTCGCTCGATGTCGAGGAGGTCGTGAAGATCGTGGTCGCGGACTCGGGCCACGGGTTCGGCCACGGAAACCTCGAGGAGATCTTCGAGCCGTTCTTCACCTCGAAGGGCGCCGACGATGGCGTGGGCCTGGGGCTGACGGTCGTACGCCGCGTCGTGGACGCGATGGACGGTATCGTCTGGGCGCAGCGGTCGCGCGAGGGCGGCGCGGCGTTTCATATCGTGCTGCCGGTTCAGGCGGGCGCGTAGGAAAGATCACCGTCGTCGGGTTTTGCCGTCGCGCGCGCGCCGATGCGCGCTGCATCGTGCGGCATGCGCGCCACCGACCGGAACGGAACCAGCATCATCGAGGCCCTCGTCGCGTTCGTGCTCCTCGCTGGCGCGGCGCTGTTGTTTGCGTCGGCGTTCGGCGCGGCCGCCGCGCTGCGGCGCACCGCCGAGGCCGATCGCGAGGCCTCGCGCGTCGTCCGGAACATGATTGCCATGCTCGGCGCGCGGTCGTGCGCGGCCCCTGACACGGCGGCCCTGGACCAGTTCCGCCACGGCCAATCCAGCTGGAACGCCAGGCGCGAGCACTCGCGCTGGGTTGTCACGGACACCGTGGTGCTCCGCACTGGGCCGAACCGTGGCCGCGTGGCGGCTCTTGAATCGGTCGTGCCGTGCGCCGCGGCGTGACGATCGCGGAGTCGCTCGTGGCGCTCACGATCTTCTCGGTTGCGGCCGCGCTCGGCGTAGCGCTCCTGATCGGGACCGAGCGGCGTGTGCGCGAAGATGCGATCTCGGACGCCGGGGCGCAGACCGTGCGAGAGGTCGTCGCCGCCCTCGCGGGCGACGTCGAGTTCGGGCTCGGCGATTCGCTGCGCGTCCACGGCGACACTGCGCTCGACCTGTACTCGCCCATCGGGCACGGGGTGATCTGTGCCGCCGACTCGGTGTCCGCGGCGTTGGCGCCGGCCGCGAGGCGTGACGGTGTACCGTTCGCCACCTGGTGGGTGCCCCTCGCTGCAGGAGATGTCGTCGTAGCGTCGGATTCGGCCGTACCGACACCTCGCGGCGCGGTCGTCGCTTCGGCTGCCGAACGCGCCGTCGGCACGCAATGCCGCACCGCAACCGGTTTCCTGAGCCCAGCCGACAGCAGCGCCGCCGTGCCCGCCACGACGTTTGCGACCGCCGGATCGTTTGCGCGGACGCTGCGGGTGGGCAGCGCAGTGCGCTTCTACCGCCCGGTGCGCTGGGTGGTGTACCGCGCGGCCGACCGTCGGTATTGGCTGGGTCAGCGGCGCTGTACGGCCGCCTTGAACTGTGGCGTTGTCCAGCCCGTCGCAGGCCCCGTGGCGCCGCCCGCCGACTCGGGGCTTCGGTTCACCGCGGATGGTCGCGGTGGCGTCCGTGTGTGGCTGCGTGCGGACGGCGTTGCCACGCGGCCAGTGCACGATTACCGCCTGCGCGTACGGACGGTCGCCACCCCATGACGGCCCGGTCCTCGCGGCGCGGCGTTGCGCTCGCCGCGGCGCTCGGCGTGATGATCGTGGTCGGGCTCGCAGCCGGATTGGCGATCGAATCGGCGCTTGCGGCCGCGAGGACCTCGCGCGCCGGGGCGGACCTCACGTTTGGCGCCGCGAAGGTTCGGCGGATCGCCGACTCCGTGTGGGGCAGCGCGTTCGACTCGTCGTCGCTGTATGCGCCAGCAGGGACGCTCATCGAGCGCCGCAGCGTGGGCGGCGGAGCGGACTCGTCCGAGGTGCTGATCCGCGCGATCGGCGGGCGGCGCGCCGAAGTCCGCGTGGTGGTTCATGCCGGCGCGGGTGGCCTTCGGCAAATTGCCGGGACCGCAGCGATCGGTACGTTCGTCGCCGACACCGTCACGCCGGGGGCACTGCGTCTCGCGCCGGTGCCCGGGTTTGGCTGGGTGCCGGTCCGGTAAGCGTCCGCAGGCTCGCCGTCGGTGGCCCGCCGCGGGGCTGCTGTCAGCCGGCCGCGCGCCCCGTGGTGGCCGGCCGTGACTGTTACCTCACCCACGACCCGCTCGTGTTGTCTCCGCGAGCCGAGTGCTCACGGGGGCCGAACCCCCGGGGGCATCAGGGTCGCGTCCGTGACGGCTGCCGCGCCCGGTTAGGCGGTGCCAGCTCGGGCGAGCGCGCTGGGCGTTGGGCCCCGCGAGGCGGGGCGGCGGCAGTGAAAATCGGGCTGGTCGGACCATTGACACTCGGGTCTGCCGAAGGCCAAGTTTTTGCCCCCGCATAACATAAATAGTTGGGAAACGCGCGGACCCGCGGGCCGTTCTGGCCGGCGGCCGACCGTGCGGTGCGGGATCCTCCAGGTCGGTCGGATCATGGCTCTGTTCGGGCGAAAAAAGACCACAGTCAGTCTCGATATCGGCTCCGGCCTCGTCAAGGTGGCCGTGGTTGATCACGCCAAGGCCGATCCTGAACTGACCAAAGTCGTGGTCACGCCGCTCCTCGCCGATGCGATCGTCGAGGGCGAAATCATGGATCCCGGGATCGTCTCTGAGGCGATCACCGCGACGCTCCAGGCCGCGGGAGTCACGACGAAGGACGTCGTGACGGCGGTCGGCGGGCGCGACGTCATCATCAAGAAGATCCAGATCGAGCGCGTCAAGGAACAGCAGGCGCGCGAGCTGATGCGGTGGGAGGCGGAGCAGCACGTCCCCTTCGACATGGAATCCGTCGAACTCGACTTCCAGATCCTCGATCCGGAAGGCGACGATCCGGAAATGAGCGTGCTGCTCGTGGCCGCCAAGCGTGACCTGGTCGAGGCCAAGGTTCGTGTCCTCGCCGAGGCCGGCGTGAACGCGACGGTCGTGGACGTGGACGCCTTTGCGTTGCACAACGCGTTCGAGCGCAGCTATCCCGATGCGATGACCGGCGTGGTTGCGCTGGTCAACATCGGGCATGAAGTGACGAACGTGAACATCCTCGACAATGGCGTGCCGATCCTGACCCGCGACATCACGGTCGGGACGCGGCGATTCCGCGAAGACCTGCAGCGCGACCGCGGGCTCGGTCCGGACGACGCGGCCGCCTTGATCCAGGGTTATGATCGCTCGCCCGATCTCGACGCCGTGATCGAGGGCCGCGGCGAGGAAATCGCGGTCGGTGTCGAGCGCGCGGTCGCGTTCCTGACGTCTTCGTCGCGCACGGCCGGCCAGCTTCGCGGGGTGTACATCTGCGGTGGCGGCGCGCGAATCCCGGGGCTCGCCGAGGCGCTTGGCGCGCGGCTCCAGTTGACCGTCGAGTTGGCGAACCCGCTCGCGGCGCTCGCGGTCCGCGACGGGGCGCTGGACGGCCTCGTGACGGACGAGATCGCGCCGCTGCTGATGTTGCCGGTCGGGCTTGCGCTCCGGCGGAGCGCCTGAGACAGCCATGATTGAAATCAATCTCCTCCCCGGTGGGAAGAAGGCGAAGCGTTCGGCCGCCGCGTCGTTCGACGTGCGGGCGTTCTTCAGCGACCTGCAGGGGCGTTTCCGCGACCCGTGGTTGATCACGGCCATCGTCGGCGTCGTACTCGGGCTCGGCGCTGCCGGGTTCATGATGTTTCGAACCGGAGCGCGCGAAGCCGCGCTGACCGAGGAAGAGCAGAAGGCGGTGCAGGATTCGGTGCGGTTTGCGTCCGTGATCCGCGAGCGCGACGTGGCCCTGGCGCAGCGCGACTCGATCGTCCGCCAGCTGGCCATCATCGGGGCGATTGACGGCACGCGCTATGTCTGGCCGCACGTCCTCGACGAGGTGATCACCGCACTCACGCCGTACACCTGGCTGGTGTCGTTGCAGCAGACGAGCGCCGCGCCGGCCGTGGCGCCGGAAGTCGAGACGGGCGTCAGCGCGGGCAACAAGACGCCGCAGCAGCGCCAGGCCGAGGCCGAGGAGGCTGCGGCGGCCAATACGGTGACCCTGCGCGTGGTCGGGCAGACGGCCGACGTGCAGGCGCTGACGCGGTTTGTCCGCCAGCTTGAGGACTCGCCCTGGCTCGACGACGTGCAGATGGCCCGCACGGAGACCGTGCTGGCCCAGCCGTCGAACAAGGAAGTCACGCAGTTCACGATCGATATGCGCGTCGCCCGACCTGACTCGTCGGCGATCCGCCGGGTTCCACTGACTATCGGGGCGCGCTAGCCATGGCCGGACTCCCCACGACGCAGCGCGATCAGTTGCTGTTCGCGATCGGCTTCCTCGCCCTGATCGGCGCGGGCGCGTACTGGTACTTCGTGGACTCCCCGAAGGGCCTCGAGCTCGCCGCTAAGCAGGCGCACGTGGACTCGCTCAACGCCTCCAACCAGAAGGCGCGCGCCCAGCTGGCGCGCGGGAACGTCGCGACGATCCGCGCCGAAGCCGACTCCATGCGTGAAAACCTCCTCGTGATGCGCTCGTTGGTGCCGTCCGCCAACGAAGTGCCGGCGCTCGTGGATCAGGTCTCGAATGCGGCCCGCCGCGTGAAGCTCGACCTCGCGGCCATCGAGCCGCAGCCCGTCATCGAGGGCGAGATGTTCGACGCCCATCGGTACCGGCTGAAGCTCAACGGCACGTTCCACGAAGTGGCGCAGGTGCTGACGTACATCGGCACGCTCAATCGCATCGTCGCGCCGATGAACCTGTCGCTGGCGCTTCCCAGCGGGACCGTGAAGGCCGAGCCCGGAAAGCAGGTGCTCTCCGCGGCGTTCGACATCCAGACCTACGTGGTGCGCACGGCGCCAAAGGCGGCCAACTGAGCCGCGCGCATCTCCGAGCCCGTCGCGCGGTTCGCGCGTGCGGCGCGGTGACCCTCGCCGCCCTCGTGCTCGCGGCTGTGCCCGCCTCCGCGCGCGCCCAGGTGCAGGTCGGCGTGCCCAGCATCCAGAAGCCGATCGACAACGCCAGGAACGCCGTCGCGAAGACGAACGAGCAGACCAAGGCCGCGGAACGCGCGGAGCAGGCGATGAAGGCCGAGGCGGCGACGCAGAAGCAAGCGACGCAGAAGCAAGCGACGCCGCCGTCGCCGGGCCAGGCCACCAAGGCCGCGCCGGCGCCTGCCGCCGCGGGGCGCGGCGCACAAGCGCCCGGTCGGGACAGTGCATCCACGGGCGGTCGCCGCGGCGAGGTGACGCTGTATCGTGAAGTGTTCACCTACGCGGCGGGCTCCCGGCGCGACCCGTTTGTCTCGTTGATGCTGTCCGGCGAACTGCGGCCGATCCTGTCGGACCTCTCGGTCACGGGGATCACGCACGACCCGGAAGGCCGACGCTCGGTCGCATTGCTGGTGGACGCGAGCACGGGCGACAGTTACCGCGTGCGCGTCGGGCAAACGTTGGGGCGGATGAAGGTCGCGGCGATCGCGATGGAAAGCGTGACGCTCACGATCGACGAGTTCGGCCTGAGCAGGTCTGAGACGTTGGTGATCGACAAGTCGAGAAAAGCCGGCGCCGCTCCGGCGCCACGGAGGCCATAGGCCATGATTCACTCACGGTTCGTTTCGTTCAGCGTCGGGGCAACCCTGCTCCTCAGCGTCAGCGGAGCGACGGCGACGACGCTCGGGGACGCGGCGGTTCCCGCCTTCGCCGCTCCCGCGTCAGTCACGTCGGTCGGCATCGTTCCGGGCGCGGCCCGCGCTGAAGTGGTGATCGGTTTCGTCGGCGATGTCAGCGTGGTGGACTTCGCGCTGGACAACGGCAGGCGGATCGTGGTGGACCTCACGGGCGCGACGCTCGGCATTCCGTCGCGGCTGTACGACAAGGTGCAGCGCGCGGGGATCGCCAACATCCGGTTCGCACAGTTCAAGCCGGAAGTCGTGCGCGTGGTGGTCGAGCTCGACGCGCCGCGCGCGTACACCGTGGTACGTGGGGACAGTGACGTGCGCCTGGGCGTGGACGGGCCGACGGACTTCGAGCCGTGGCAGGTCGCACAACAGGGTGGTCGGCCGACGGTGACCGCCGTCGCGGTCAAGCCGACGACGGCGGAGAAGCCGGCGTCCGCTCCGGCCTTGCCGCCGCGCAGCGCGAACAACAACCCGCGGATCGAAACGCCGGTGGACCCCGTGATGAACCCACAGGGCCGCCAGGCGACCGCGCAGCCGCGCATGAACGTGTCGTTCATGGACGCCGACATCCGCGATGTCGTCGTGCAGTTCGCCGATTTCAGCGGTAAGACCATCGTGGTCGGACCGAGCGTGACCGGGACGGTCCGCGCCTCGATCGTTGACCAGCCGTGGGATATCGCGCTCAAGAAGATCCTCGACGGCTACGGGCTCGCCGCGATCGAGGACTCGACGGGCATCATCACCGTGGACAGCTACCGCAACCTGGCGGCGCTCGCCGCGGTCGAACCGCTCGTGTCGAAGATCATCACGGTCAACTACGCGAAGGCCGACGCCATGGCGGCGACGGTCCGCTCGCTGCTGGGCGCCGGGTGCGGTGGATCCGCGGCCGCGGGTGCCCCGCCGCCGGATGCGGCGGGTGGCGCCGCCGGTGGTGCGGCCGGCGAGGCCG
>VGVM01000093.1 GCA_016874035.1 Gemmatimonadota bacterium | reverse complement strand
TGCCGCGTGAGCATGTCGATCATCCCTTCCCTCGCTGCTAGGTGCAGCGAGTGTGTGAGCCGAAGGGGTCAGCTCAGAGCGGCCAGAATTTCCGGAAAAGGGGCGGTCAGAATTTACGGAACCCGCAACGTGATCGCCGATTCGTTCCAGGTGTAGCGCCCGACGGGTATGGTCACCGACGTGAGATTGAATGGACGCAGGAGCCGCTCGGCCACATTGCTCTGGTTGATCTCGATTCGATCGCCGCTCTGAAACGATGCCGCCACCTGCATCTGGCTCGTCCGGCTCAGGAGCGACCCGGCGTCGTTGTAGTACGCAACGTTGGTGGGCGTGAATTCCAGCTGCCGGATGAGCGTTCCGCCCGGACGCGGCCGGAATGAAATGCGTTGCCCGAACAGTCGGTCGTGACGCCGGACGAAACCCATACCGGGTTTGAAGTCCGGATCGACGCCGATGTAATTCATTCCCGCTTCAAGCTTGTCGGCCCGCCATTCGATACCACCCTGTCGTACCCAACCCTTACCGTTGCGGCCGGAGTCGATGGATTTCACCGCCAGGGCGGCGATATTCAGATAGCGCATGAACACGAATCGAGCGTCGGCGCCGGCAACGCGATTGAATCGGTCACCGCCCTGCCGGTTAGTAAAGATGGCGCCGATGAAGGACCGCTGGAAAATGTCCTTGCGGACGCGGCCGACGAAAAAGTTCTCTCCAGGACGGCCGAGGTGCTTGCCGCTTTGAACGTTGAGAACGCCTACATCGAAGCCGCCGACTTTTCCAGTCAACTTGCCGCCGGCGGCCAGGGGCACCGACTCGCCCGAGTCCGACAAGCCCACTCTGCGGCTGTAGAAGACTTCAAGTGGCGGGGGGCCGAAGTGAAGGAATCCCACGGTCATTCGAAGAGAATCCGATCCTTCAATGAAGAATTGTCTCTTTTCCGGGAAAAACAGGCTGAACCGGGTCAGGTTGATCTGCTGGGTATCCGCTTCGGTCTGGGCGAAATCGGTGTTCACGGTGAGGTCTGCCGTGAGGCTCGATGTCAGCGCAAACTTCACATCATCCAGACCGACTTCACGGACAAAACGCCTCGCGGGGTCTGTCGATGCGTTGAACTTTTCGATTCCGCCGAGAACATAGGGCCTGATCCGCAACCGTTCCGCCTGGCGGATGTCACGGATGCCGGTCAAATGGCCGGCCTGCGAGACGTTTGTGAACATGTAATCGCGGTCCCAGCCGGCCCAGTACGAAGACTCGTTTTTCCTTTTGATGACGCGTTCGAAGTTCACCCCCCAGAGCTGATCCTTCGCGGCTGAAAATCTCAGAATCTTGAATGGAATTGCAATCTCAGCCGACCAGCCTGTTTCAGTCAGGACTGCCGCCGCTGTCCATTGTTCGTCCCAATTTGCGGTGACGAACGCCGACTCATTTCGAATGAGTGCATCGAAGCGCGTGCCCCGGGGATTGATCCGGAACATGAAAGCGTTCCGATGGTCGTGATTGGTGTCGAGAATGACCGCAAAACTGTCGTCGGACTCGAGGTTGTTGTCCCTTCGCAGTTCCGTAGCGCGGATCTCTGAGGGCTCGCTGTCCGTAACAACGACACCGATGTAGAGTTGCACGTCGTCGTAGATAATGCGGACCTCGGTGGGCTCGCTGGACAGCTCACCTTCCGCCGGCTCCTGCTGCCGGAACTCCGTGATGGCCGTTGCGCTCTGCCACACCGGCTCATTGAGCCGTCCGTCAACGGCCGGTCCCTGGGTCACGCGCCTGGCGTCCGCACTCGGCGGAATGGCCTCCTGGGCGTACAGAGAACTACTTGCGGCAACCGGAAGTAACACGAGCAGCCGGCAGTATCTTCTTAACGAGAGTAGGAAGCGCAGGGCTACCAACAAATGTGGTACCGGTACGGGGATTCGAACCCCGGTTTGATGGCTGAGAACCACCCGTCCTGACCCCTAGACGATACCGGCACTGAGGGGTGCAACATCCAATTCTAGGAGACGGCCGCGGCTGAGTAAAGCCCGACCGTAGATTGCTAATGCACCCGCCCTTCGCGCAATTCCGCTTCAGCGGCGTCGAGAAACGCGCGGTAGCCCCCGGGGTCGACGAACGGGTCCACCGGGTTCTTCGCCGTCCTGCTCGCGACGAACTTGCGGTACCTGCCCCACGCGCGTGCGTGGTTGGTCACCCAGATGTCGGCGGGAAGGCTGAGCAGCACGCGCAGGCTGCGCGCGCGGTCGGCGTCCTGTCCTGGATACCGCGAACTGGCCAGGACCCCGGGATCGCAGACGCTCACGACGTTCAGCACGCGGTCTCCGTCGCGGACGGGGAACGACCACGACGTGCAGCCGCGCGTGTGGCCGGCGGTAACGTGCGCGGTCAGCGCGAGTGGGCCGACACGAACCGTGTCGCCGTCCTTGAACCGGTGGTCGACGCGGGCGGGAGGGTAGCCGAGCACTCCCAGCCAGATGAGGACCCTCAACGGCAGGATGGCGTCGGGATCGTCGCCACCGGACGCGAGGGAGCCGGCGCTCCAGTCGCTGGCCCACAACCGGGCACCCGATGCCTGCTGCAGCACCGTCAGCCCGCCGCCGTGGTCGGGATGCGGCTCCGAATTGATGAGGACCTTGACGTCCCTGATGTCGAAGCCGAGCTTCGCGATGCTCGCCATGATGAGCCGCGCGGTGCTGGGATAGCCGCCGTCGAGCACGACGTGGCCTTCGGGCCCGGTGATGAGGAATGCCGCGACGTCGCTGGCGCCGACGTAGTAGAAGTTGCCGGCGATGCGGAACGGTTCGGCCGGCTGCTGCCCGCCGATTTTTCCCGCGTTCAGCCACCTGCCGGCGGCCACCAGCGCCACGATGCTCAGGGCTGCCACGAGCGCCACCAGCCAGGTGCGGCGAAACACGAGTAGAGTATCCCCGACAAGAGGGACAGGAGGTTACCGATGCCTGCTCTGTGGACTTCCGCACTCGTCGCGCTCGTGCTCATCGTCGACTGCGGCCTCGGTGTCACGTGCCCGGCCGCTGAAGTCGTCTCCAGGTCGAAATTGGTGAACTGATCATCAGACGGCGATCGCGCATTACCGTGGTGCGGCGCGTCGCACCCAAGCATTCCGGAATGCGATTACCTCGACGCAAGTCGCCCGGCTCAACGCGGACGCGCACGGATGAGCCCGTTACACCCTAGATCGCGATCCTGAGCGCAGTCTCAAATGCTAATCTTGCTGAGAAAATCGGCCTACAGTAGGTGTTGAATCCCCGTACCGGTACCATCCTTCGCTCGCCTGCATCAATGGGCGAGCTACGGATGGCAAGCCAGCGACCTCATTCCACCACAGGCGAAGGATGTCCACCGTAGCTCGGGGTTGAATTCAACGAGCGACGGTGGACCACAGGCCGTGCGCGTTTAGGCTACGGGTGGCAAGCTCCCTCGATGCCATGGTGAGCGACGGCGGACAGAAGAGCGAGCGCTTCGTCATGACGCGCACGCGCTGAGGCTGCGGGGGCGGTCCCAGTTCATCGAGCGAAACGGACCGACCGCGCTAGGATCACCGGAAGCGAAGATAACGCGCGCCGAGTCGTTCGAACGCGTCACGATCGGCCCCAACGACGTCGGCGTTGAGCGATTCGGCAGTGGCCACCAGCCAGGCGTCGTTCTCGCCCAGCCGGTGTGGCGCCCGCCGCTGAATCAGCGCGCACCGTCTTGCCTGGGCGAAATGCAGTCCTTGAATCATGAATCGCTGCAGGGATGCGACAGCCGTCGCCTCGTCTTCTGCACCCTCGAGCAGCTCTTCCACGCTGACGATGGAAACGATCAACGGACGCCCGCGAAGCGATGGAAGAAACCTTCGCGCAGGCCCGATCTCGTTGGCTGCTGTTTCTCTTTCGAGATCGATCAGAAAGGAGCTGTCGAGTAGCGCCGGTCGGTTCACGCCTTCTTCTGTGCCAGTCCCAAGCCCTTACCCGTCGCTGATTCGACCCAATCGCACAGGTCTTCGCCGGTCTCGATCGGACCTGCTCGGTCGATGAGAGCGCGAATCACCTCCGACTTCGGGACCTTGCCGCGCCTCGCCCAACGCGCGAGGCGAGCCGCACGCTTCTTATCGAGCTTGACGGTGATTGTGGGCATGGTAATACGCTGATATTACCACGGGCATCGGAGCGGCGCGTCAGGTGTGGCGTTCGCTCAACGGCACCTGCGATAGAGTATCCCCGACAAGAGGGACAGGAGGTTACCGATGCCTGCTCTGTGGACTTCCGCACTCGTCGCGCTCGTGCTCATCGTCATCACCCCGGCGGCCAGCTACGCCGACGCGGGGCTGCTGCGCACGATTCACGCCCTCGACGAGGCGCGCGGCTACTGTCTGGACGTGGCGGGTCCCCCTGAAACGGCGCGGATCGACGATCCGCTCCAGGCACACACCTGCAAGTACGGGGCGCCGCTCGACGATCAGCGGTTCGAGCGGACGGCGGACGGCGCCATCCGCGCCGCGACGTACAACCGCTGCCTCGCCGCGGCCGCGCTCGAGCCGGGCGCCCGGCTGCTGCTGCGCGCGTGCGCGGCGGCGCCGGCGCAGCGCTGGTCGATGGCCTGGGGCCGCCTCAGCCCGGCGTCCAACCCCGATCTGTGCGTCGCTGTCGCAGGCGAGAAGGGAGAACCAGCCGGAACACCCGTGTCGATCTCGCCCGTCTATCGCCGCCGCGATGTCGTGCTGGAGCGCTGCGCGGACGCGCGCGAGGCGAGTCAGTCGTTTCGATGGTCCCGTGTGGACGAGCGCGGCGTGAGCGCCGCCGAGATCGTGCGCGGCGGGATGCCTGCCGATCTCGCGACACAAATCGCGGCGCTCGGCTGGTCCGAGGGCAACATCCCGGCCACGTACAAGCTCTATGCGTCGCAGCCGCGCGTGCACGAGCCGTCCGAGATCAAGGTGACGAAGGACGTGGCCTACGGCCCGCACGAGCGGCAGCGGATGGACATTCATACGGCGACGCTGCGCCGTGCCGAACGTCCGGTGCCGGTCGTCGCGGTGTTTCACGGCGGGGGACTCGTCGGCGGCATGCGCGCGAACACGACGACCTTCGCCGACTACTTCGCGAGCATCGGGTTCGTCGGCGTGGCGGCCGGCTACCGGCTGGCGCCCGACTCGAAGTGGCCCGACGGCGCCCGCGACGTCGGCGCCGTGGTGACGTGGCTGCGCGATCACGCGCGTGAGTACGGCGGCGACCCGGAGCGCATCTTCATTGCCGGAATTTCCACCGGCTCGCTGCATGCGGCGACGTACCTGTTCAGGCCGGAGCTCGTGCCGCCCGGCACCGCGCGCCCGGCCGGAGCCATCCTGCTCTCGGGGCCGTACTCGTTCGACTACTCCGCCCCGTCCAAAGGGGAGCTCGCCTATTTCGGCGAGGACAAGTCGCGCTGGCCGCAGATGGTCGTACCAGGCAACGTCACCCGCACCGACATCCCTGTCCTCTTCACGACGTCCGAATACGACGACCCCCGCTACCTGACCTCGCATGCGGCCCTCTTCTCCGAGCTCGTGGAGAAGCACGGCGTCCGCCCACGCTTCAGGCAGAGCCTGGGCCACAATCACGTGTCACAGATGCTGTCGGTTGGGACGGCGGACACCAGCGTGTCGCGCGAGATCCTGGACTTCATCGACCGGGTGACGGCGCGCTGACCCGCGGCTACTGCGTGCCGGCCTTCCAGTTGACGAGCACCTGCACCGTTGGCGTATCGCCGCCGCCGGTGACCGGCGTGCGCACCAGGAACTGATCGCCCAACGGCGCGAACTGATCCAGCGAGTCGGAGGGCACGATCCCCGTCGTGAAGAGCGGCTCGGGCGCCGCGGCACGGCGGGGATCGCTGTCCATCATCCGCACGGCCGTCACGCGCCCTTCCAGGTTCAGGAAATACAGCTCGTCACCGCGGTCCGACCACCGCGGCTGCACGCCGCCAGCCTGCGAGACCTGCCACCGCTGGCCCGTCGGAGGAAACGGGGCGACGTAGACCTCCGCGATCCCGCTCTGGTTCGAGTGGTAGGCGACCCACTTCCCGCTGGGCGAGAAGCGCCCTTCGTCCACGTGCGAGAACCCGGTCGCGAGGCCGATCGGCGTGGCGTCCGGCGCGAGGACGTCGATGGCCCACAACTCGAAGAAGTTGTCGCGCGCGAGGCCGTAGGTCAGGAAGCGTCCGTCCGGCGTGAACGAATCGGGGTAGGCCTCCTGATTGACGATCGTGCGCTCGCCGCCTCCGTTGGCCAGGCGCATCACCAGTTTCCCCCCATGCATGAACGCGATGTGCTGGCCGTCCGGCGCCCACGTCGGATCGTTGGAATCGGTGACGTCGTCGCGCTCGCTGACGAGCGACGTCACGCCGCGCACGACGTCGATCAGCCACAACGAATACTGCGTGCTGCCGGATGCGTTGCGGCGGGCCGCGATGATCTGCCGCTTGTCCGGCGAGACGTCGAAATTGTCGTACGTATCGGGTGAGCCAATGTCGCGCACGTGCCGCCCGGACCGATCGACGATGCGGAACTGATCGCCGGCACGTGAGGTCACCCGGTACGCCAGCACGCCGGTGTCCGACGTGCGGGCGGCGAGGTGGCCCGCCCTCGAGTCCTGCGTCACCGCGTCGGCGAGCCGCACGCGCTCGCCGGTGAGCGCGAGCCGGTCCAGATCGAACGGCTGCCAGAACAGCGATCCGCCTGCGCCGAACATCAGCCCGCCGTCCGCGTACATCGCCCCAACCATCCCCTTGCCGAGCACGGCGAGCGTGCGCCCTTCGAGGTCGGTCACGCGCGCTTCGAGCGCCTGTTCGCCCACGCCGCGCAGGATGGCGGTGAAGAGCACACGCTGGCCGCCGGGAAGAAACGACGGCGCCGCGCGCGACAGCTCGCGCTGCGGATCCGTGCGCTCGAGGAGCCGCGCCGGCCCGCCCGCGGCCGACGCGAGGTACACGCCGTCCTGATGCGCAATCACGATCTCGCCGCTCGGTCCCCAGCTCGCGCCGTACGACGGTCCCGAGAGCTGCACCACGACGCGCGGATCGCCGGCCGGCATTTCGCGGACGATGATCGCGTTGCCGCCACGGTAGCCCAGATAGCGGCTGTCCGGCGACCAGAAGAAGAACGGGTAGGACGAGTCGGTGTCCGACAGCGGGATGGCCTGCAGCGAGTCGAGGCGCCGGAGCCAGAAGCGGCCGGACCGCGTCGCACCCGGGCGCTGCGCCGAGGTCGCGGTCGGCTCGCTCGTGTACACCAGGTACCGGCCGTCGGGCGAGATCGTCACGCCGTCGTACCAGCTGTTGCTGGCCGGAATGCTGAACAGCAGCGAGGTGCGCGGCAGCCCGCGCTCATCGCCGGCCGCGCGCCCGCCAATCA
>VGVM01000092.1 GCA_016874035.1 Gemmatimonadota bacterium | reverse complement strand
GGCAGGTGCCGCCACCGCAGCCCAGCGGATCGTTTCGCTGAATCCGGTGGCAACCGAGCTTCTCTTTGCCGCGGGCGTCGGCGCGCGAGTCGTGGGGCGAACCCGGTGGGACATGTACCCGTCCGAGGCCCGCGCGGTGCCGGACCTCGGCGACGGAATCAACCCGAACATCGAGGCCGTCGTCGCCGCGAAGCCGGATCTCGTCGTGCTCTACGCTGGGGCCACGAATGTCCGGGCCGCCCGCTCGCTACGGGCGGCCGGCATCGCGACGGTTTCGGTTCGCACTGACCGCCTCGGCGACTTGGTCCGACTGTCGCGTTTGCTCGCCGCGGCGATGGGCGATTCGTCCGTGGCGATTGCCGCCGATTCCGTGGCCTCTTCGGTGGCGAAGGTGCGCGCGACGCCCCCACGCAGCGATTCGCTTCGGGCGCTGTGGTACCTCGGCGAGCCACCGATCTACGTGATCGGCGCCGGCAGCTACATGAGTGAACTCCTGGACGCCGCCGGCGCCGTGAACGTCTTCGCCGACGTCGAGGCGCCATCGCCCGAAGTGAGCATGGAGGCGATCATCGCCCGCGATCCCGACGTCATCATTGCGGGGCCCACTGCCGCCGCGCGATTGCGCCGGTCGGCTGCCTGGCAGTCGCTGCGCGCCGTGCGCGAAGGCCGCGTTGTGGTTGCGGATACGGCGCTCGTCGGACGGCCGGGGGTACGGATGGGCGAAGCCGCGCGGCATGTGCGGGATGCGCTGGCGCAGTTGCCCGCTGGCGCGGCGCGCATGGGGAAGCCGTGACGCCTGCGCATCCAACGCCGATTCACGTGTGTCGCAGGGGCGTGACTCGATGAGTGCCCGGGCGATTGCCATCCTCGCCGTGGTGTTCGCGGCGTCGCTCCTCGCTTCGCTCGGGCTTGGCGCGGTGCCGCTCTCGCCCAGCGACCTGCTCGCGGCGCTGCGCGGCGAGGGGCCCGCCGACGCGATTGCGATCGTGCACACGCTGCGCCTGCCGCGCGCGGCGCTCGGTGCGCTCGTCGGGGCGGCGATCGCCGCGAGCGGGGCAACGATGCAGTCCGCGCTGCGGAATCCGCTCGCGGAACCCTACCTACTCGGCGTCTCAGGTGGCGCGGCGGTGGGAGCCGTGTTGGCGGTGGCCGTGCTCGGCGGTGACCCGGTCGTCGTGGCCATCTCCGCATTCGCCGGCGCGATCGCCGCCGTGCTGCTTGTCCTGGGCGTGGCGCGAGCGGCCGGAGCGGTGGGGCACGGGGGCACGCTGGTCATGGCGGGTGTCGTCATCGGCGCGTTCACGAATGCCGCGATCCTGCTCCTCCTTGCGCGTGCGTCGGCCGGCCAGACTCGGGACGCGTTGTGGTGGATGATGGGCTCCTTGAGCGGTGCATCGTGGGGCGCGGTCCAGTGGCTGGCCGTTGGGCTGGTCGTCGCGGGCGCTGCACTCTGGGCGATCGGCCGCGAGCTGGATGTACTCGCGCTCGGCAGCGATGCCGCCGCCGCGCTCGGGCTCGATGTGCCGCGCGCGACCGCCCGCGCGTACCTCCTGGCCGCGTTCCTCGCCGCCATGACGGTCAGCGCCGCCGGGTTGATCGGTTTCGTCGGGCTCGTGGTTCCGGCGATGGCGCGGACACTTGGCGCTCGCTCGGCTCGCGCCACGCTTGCCGGGGCGGCGGTGCTCGGCGCTTCGTTAGTGCTGCTGGCGGACGCGGTGGCGCGCTCGACCGTGGCGCCATCGGAACTGCCACTGGGCGCGATCACGGCGATCGTCGGCGTCCCGTTCTTCCTCGCGCGACTTCGGGCGCTCCGATGATTCGTTTCGAGAGCGTCACGCTGGCCTACCGGGGCGCGGGCGCGCCGGCCGTCAGGAACTTCTCGTTTCATGTCGAGGCGGGCCGTGTCACGGGCCTTGTCGGGCCAAATGGCAGTGGGAAGAGCACGGTCGTCCGCTCGTTGCTCGGCTGGCTCTCGCCAAGCAGCGGTGGAATAACGGTTGGTGGGACCGACTTGCGCGCCCTCAGCCGGCGGGATGCGGCGGCCCGCATGGCGGTTGTGCCGCAGCGCGAGGAGCCGCTGTTTCCCGTCTCAGTCCGTGACTTCGTGTTGTTAGGGCGCTTTGCGCACGCGTCGCGGTGGGGCGCGCTCACGGCGGCGGATCACGCGGCGTGCATGCGGGCGGCCGAGCAGGCGGATGTGGCGGCGTTGCTCGACCGCCGGACCGATCAACTCTCGGGCGGCGAATGGCAACGCGTGCGCGTCGCGCGTGCGCTCGCGCAGGGCGGTGGCGCACTGGTGCTCGATGAGCCGAACTCGTACCTCGATATTGCGCACGAGATGGCGCTCTTCGAGCTGCTCGACCGCGTCGCGCGGTCCGGTGTTGCCGTGCTGCTGATTTCCCACCAGCTGAATCTCGTGGCCCGTTTCGCCGGTCACATCGCCCTGATGGACGCCGGCGAGATCGTCGCGCAGGGCGATCCGGCAACCGTGATGCGCGGCGACGTGCTTGAGCGGGTGTATCGGTGGCCGATCCTGGTCACGCGCGATGCCGCCACCGGCGCGCCCACACTCGTGCCCATGCGGGATCGCTCGCCACGGTAGTTTCATCGGGTGCGCCTGCTCGAGACTGACGCGCTCGTCCTCCACGTGCTCGATTACCGCGAAACCTCGCGGATCGTGCGCATGGTCACGCGCGACGCCGGCGTCGTGTCCGTGGTGGCGAAGGGCGCGCGACGCCCCCGGAACCGGTTCGGCGCGGCGCTCGACCTGTTTGCATCGGGGCCTGCGGTGATCGCCCTGCACGCGACCGGTGACCTGCACGCACTCAACAGCTTCGAAGCGACGAAGTCACGCGCGGCACTTGTCGGCTCGCTCGATCGCTTTGCTGCCGCAAGCGCGGTGGCGGAACTTTGCCTCAGGTTCGGGCATGGCGCCGAGCACACGGCGCTGCTCGCGCGGGCGGATGAAGCCCTGGATGCGCTCTCGGCAGTCGAAGGCGCCGATGCGATGACCGTCGGACTCGCGGCGAGCTGGCGCATCGTGGCCGAACTCGGGTTCGGCCCGACCGTGGAATCTTGCTCGCTGTGCCACCGCGACATCGCGAGCGACGCCGACGTCCGGTTCCAGCATCGATCGGGCGGCGTGGTCTGCGATTCGTGCGCGGCCTCGCACCGCGGTGGCCGGCAACTCCCGGCGGCTGCCCGCGCGGCGCTCGCGGCGTGGCTGCAGGGTGCATGGCCCGGCGCTGGGATGGCCCTCGATACCAACTCGCTGCGCGCACACCTGCGCCTCATGCACGAGTTCCTGGCCGAGCATTTGGGCGACGGTGCGCCGCTCAGTGCGTTCGGCGCCTGGCAGGAGCGCGCGACCCGGGCCGGGGCCGCGTGATCCTCGGCACCGCAGGGCACATCGATCACGGCAAGACCACGCTGGTCCAGGCGCTCACGGGCGTGGACACCGACCGCTTGCCGGAGGAGAAGCGGCGCGGGATCACGATCGAGCTGGGATTCGCGCCGCTCGAACTGTCCGATGGGACGACGCTTGGCGTGGTTGACGTACCCGGGCATGAGGGGTTCGTTCGCACGATGCTCGCGGGCGCGTCGGGAATCGACCTGGCGATGCTCGTGGTCGCGGCCGATGAGTCCATCATGCCCCAGACACGGGAACATCTCGCCATCCTCGCGCTGCTGGGCGTGCGCGCGGGGGTGGTCGCGATCACCAAGTGCGATCTCGCGGATGCCGAGTGGACCGCGCTGGTCGAGGAGGAAGTGCGTTCGGCATTGACGCCCACGCCGCTGGCGGGCGTTCCGATCGTGCGGTGCTCGGCGCGTACCGGCGCCGGGCTTGAGGAATTGAGGGCCGCGATCGCCGCGCAGGTGACTCGGGTCCCCGCGCATTCGCCGGCGCGCGCGTTTCGCATGCCGGTGGACCGCGCGTTCACCGTGAAGGGCGCAGGAACCGTCGTCACCGGTACGGTATGGTCGGGCACGATCGCCGTTGATGACGCGATCCGCATCATGCCCACCGGAACGGAAGCCAGGGTCCGCGGACTCGAGGTGCACGGGAAAGCAGTGCCGGCGGCCACGCCGGGAAACCGCACGGCAATCGCACTTGCGGGGGCGGGGGCGGGGGCGGAGCGCGCCGGTGTCGAGGCACGTGGGGCGATGATCGTCCGCGCGAGTGACCCGTGGCCGACGACCACGGTGCTGCGTGCGGACGTTGCACTCTTGGACCATGCGCCGGCGCTCGGGCCGCGGAGTCGCGTGCGGCTGCATATCGGCACCGCCGACGTCGGTGCGCGCGTCGTCGCGGTTGGCGGCGCGGTTGGACCGGGCGAGGTGCGCGCCGCGCGAGTCGTGCTCGATGAGCCCGTGGCCGTCCGCGGGGGTGACCGGTTCGTGCTGCGAGCCTCGTCGCCGTCCGCGACCATCGGCGGGGGGATCGTGACGGACGCGGCGCCGCCGCTCAGTCGCGTCCGGCCCTGGCCGCACCCGCACGCATCGCCGTCGGAGCGACTCCGGTGGGCGGTGGCCGAGTCGGGGCGGCGCGGGCTGGCGATCCCCGTTGCCGAACTGCGGATCGGAATCGAGCGAGATGCGGTGGACGAGCTCGTCCGCGCCACCGCCGACACGGTCGCCGCTGGGCCAGTTGAGGCGGGCGCACTCATCTGCCGCGTAGCCGGCGAGCTGTTCGACGCTGCGACCGTGGCCGAAGGAGCGCGAGTCGCGGTCGGGGAATCGAGTGCGTTCCTCGCCGCCAACCCGTTTGAGGCTGGAGCCCCGCTCGCGAGACTGCGATCTGCGGTCGGCGGTGCCGAGGCTTTTCAGCAAGCGGCACTCGACTATGCGTGCGCCGACGGGCGTTTGCGCATTGCCGATGGACTCGCGTTTCCGCCGGATTGGCGCCCCGCCTCCACGGCGAGCGACGAGGCCCTGCTGCGAGCGCTGCGGTCCGCGGTGCAGGGGGCGGGGCTCGAACCACCTTCAGTGGGCGAGCTCGTGTCCAGCCACGGGCCTTCGGCGGCCAGCGCGCTCCGCCTCTTGGCGAGATCCGGAGAAATCGTGCCCGTGGCGTCGGACCGCTACTTCGCGGCCGACGCCGTGGCCGAGGCGAGGAGCCGGCTCGGCGCCGCGCTGGACGGTGCGGGCGAACGAACCTCGTCCGAGCTTCGTGAGGCGCTCGGGGTGAGCCGGAAATACGCAATCCCGCTCCTGGAGTATTTCGACCAGCAGCGGATTACGGTGCGTGACGGCGAGGTCCGGCGGCTTCGAAAGCCGTAGAAGGGCCCGCGTCGGCAAAACACCGCTGGAACGCCAGCAGTTTGCCGACCGTCCTGGCGCGATTCCCCGACGCTGCGGACGGGCTCCAGCCCGGAGACTTCGATATGGCCGGGCAAACGTTTCACTGGCGGCGCGCGCTCGTTGTCGGACTGGTGCTTGGCGCACTGGCGTTGCTTACAAGCGTCGCTCCGGTGCACGACGCCGTGATGGCGATCGTCGGCCGGGTCTCGCCGCTGGTCGGGGTGCATCCGGTCGGAGGGCCGATCGTGTTCGTTGCGTTGGCGGCGATTTCCTCCCTCTTCATGTTCGTGAGCAGCGTGCCGCTCGTGCCGGTGGGCGTGGACGCGTGGGGTGCGGTCAACACCACGCTGTTGATCTGGGCCGGCTGGTTTGTCGGAGGGATCCTGGCGTACCTGATCGGGCGTTCGCTGGGCGAGCAAGTGGTGCGCCGATTGCTTTCGCGCGGCCAATGGGGGCGCTACGCGCACGTCGCCTCCCACGACATGGCGTTTTGGCGCGTGCTGGCCGTCCAGCTGGCCGTTCCGAGTGACATCGCCGGCTACTTCTTTGGCATCGCCGGCGTGCGGTTCCGCGTGTTCCTCTTGGCGCTGGCGATTGCCGAGATCCCTTATGCGATAGGTACGGTCTACCTCGGTACGGCGTTCTTGGAACGCAACGCCACACTCCTCGGGGCGCTCGGCCTCGGGCTCCTTGCCGCCGTCGTACTGGCCCGGCGCCGGCCAAAGCCCGAGGAGGCCCCTGACATCCCCTGACATCCCCTGACATCCCCTGACTACGCCGGTCGGACGGCGGCCGGGCCCCGCCGAGGGGGGACAAGGTGCCGATACTATCTTCGGGTGCCCGCCGTGACGCTATTTCGGCGTATTGACGGGTGCGGAACCGGCTAATACATTGTCGGTAGTACAGTTAGGTCCACCTCAACCGGAGCTCGCAGCATAGCCCCTACCTAGTTTTACGGAGTACACATGAGGAAGTGCAGGTTGGCATTGCTGGTCGCGATGCTGATCCTCGTTCTCATGCCACGAGATGGGCAGTCGCAGTCAGGCCAGTCGAACGCACGAAAGTCGGCTGGCGCGTTGAGCCAGAACTACCCCAATCCGTTCAATCCTGAAACCAGGAGTGCGTTTACGGTCGGGCAGTTCGAGCAAGGGTGTCCAGAGGGCGGGAGGCAGTACAAGGTTTCGCTCCGAGTCTTCAACATCCTCGCACAGCAGGTGGCGGTGCCGCAGTTGGAGGGCGGTTCAGCCGGCGTGGCAGGGGGTCAGCGGGTCGAGAACATGTCGTTGCCTTGCGGCCGGTACACGGTGTACTGGAACGGCAAGTACGACGGGACACAGCGCGAGGTCGCCTCGGGGGTTTACCTCTGGGCGCTCGAAGTGGATGGTGTGCGTGTCGGCGTCAAACGCTCGACCGTCGCGAAGTAACCAGGAGATCACGTAACGCCCGGGAGAAATCCCGGGCGTTATGTTTTTTGCCATGCCGATCTACGAATACCGCTGCGGTGAATGCGCTCACGAGTTCGAGGCCCTGGTGCGCGGCGGCACGGAGCCGACCTGCGAAAAGTGCAAGTCGGCGAAGCTCGAGCGGCTGTTTTCGTTGCCGGCAATCAAGTCCGACTCCACGCACGACCTCGCCATGCGGGCGGCACGCAAGCGAGACAAGGCCCAGGGCATCGAACGGGAGCACGCCCAGCGGGAATACGAGCGTAACCACGATTGAGGCGCTTGCGCCGGGGAGCAGATCCGATGGATCGGCGAATGGCGGTTGAGGCAAGACGGCGTTGGCTCGCGGCGGCCCTTGTCCTTGCGACGTTGCCCGGCGGCCTTCGCGCACAAGGCGGTAAGCATCTCAACCCGCTCGTCACGCTGTTAGAGCAGAAGCAGGCCGTGTTTGGCCTGTACGCGCCCGCGAACCCGCGAGGACGGGGCGGACGTGGCGGGGCGCCTGCGGAGCCGGCGCCTGCACAGAAGTCGCAGGCCGACCTCGCGAAAGACGCGCTCGCGTACGCTCCGGCGGACTACATCTTCGACGGCAGCATGGAAGGTGACTTCGATCGCGGCTACGCAACGTTCAGCGAGTTTGCCG
>VGVM01000091.1 GCA_016874035.1 Gemmatimonadota bacterium | reverse complement strand
CCACCAGCATGTCCATCTCGACCTTGTTGATCATCGTGTACGGGCCGTTGGTGCTGTTGATGGCGATGCCGGCGAACCGGCGGGCCTCGTACATCGAGAATCCGTAGCCAAGCACCGGAAGGTCCTCGCCCGTCGGGCGGTTCCGGAAGTAGCGACGACCGGGGAGCGGCAGGGCCTGCGTGTCGAGCTGCTGCGCGGTCCGGGTTGCGCCTTGTGGCCAGCGTAAGTCCGGCGTGCGGATCAGGAAGCCACCATCGCGCGTGGCCATCGGGGAGGCGATGAAGTTGGCAAACGCGCCCGACGTGTCCGACATGCCGTAGTAGAGCATGGAAAGCAGGCCGCCTGATGGCTGTGCGTTCACGTACGGCGAGCCCCAGCCGCCCGTGCCGGCGATCGTGACGATGAAATCCGTCGCGACGCCGTTCTGCGCATCGGCGAGGATCGCGTTCCAGTCCGCCGCCCCGCGCTCGGCCGGCGTCCTTGCCACACCGGCCCGAAACTTCGCCTTGTACGAGCGCACCAGGGAAATGAAGCGCGCCTTGTCCATCGCGTTGCCGTTGATCCACGTCGCCGGGATCGGGAATCCATTCGCGCCGCTTAAGATCGCCGTGCCGTTGGCGATGGCGATCGCCGAATCGAGCATTTGCATCGCGGCGGCCGCGACTGCAGGGTACGGCGACAGCGGCGGCACTGCGTCCGACGGCGTGGTGTTGACCACGATGCCGGCCGAGTCGTAGGTGAGCGCCAGGCCGCCCAGCGCCACGCCATTCACGAACATCGCGAACATCCGGCCGCGGGCGTCCTGAGCCGCCGAGCCGAGGGTGCCGTTGGCCTTGACCAGGCGGTCGAGCGCTTGCAGGCCGTTGGCGGCGGTGCGCGTGGCACGCGAGAGGGCCGAATAGAGCGCGAAGTTCGCACCGCCTTGCTCGATCGACCGGTCATTCAGGATCGGGCCGCGGGGAATCTGCGACCTTGTGCCGTTGCCGTTGTTCCCGAGTTCCGAGTACGTCTCAAGCGCCAACATGCGCGCCTGGTGCGGCACGCAGTCCGTGCACGACATGGAAGCGGACCAGACCTGCAGGAACGTCCCGGAAATGACGCCCTCGATTCCGGCCGGCGTCGAGTAGGCCCGTTCGACGTCGGGGTTGTTCCGGTTCGGCACCTCGAGGATGCCCTTGTTCATGCAGCCGGTAGTCGCCAAGGCGAGCGCTGCAATTCCGGCCGTCCGAGTGATGGAGATTCGCATGTGGGGGTGCGGTTCGTCGGGTGAGGTCGGGCAGGGCATCGCGCGCGATGCCCTGCCCGACGGGGACGGAGCTAGAAGTTCGCGCTGAGCTTCAGCGTGAGCAGGCGAAGGTTCGGGAACGCAAACGCGTCCGCGGCGTTCAGCACGGCCGAGTCGTTGTTTCCGCCGGCAACGCCGACCTCCGGGTCGTAGCCGCTGTAGTTGGAGAACGTCTTGAGGTTGCGGCCCACGATCGTCACGGTCCAGTCGCCAAGGTTCATGATCTTACCAAGGCGGTACCCGAGCGAGACTTCGCGCAGCTTGACGTACGAGCCGTCCTCCACCGTGATGTTGTTCGAGCCGAGGATGTCGTACAACCCGCCGACGCCCGTCTGCTCCGGCGCGCCAACGCGCCAGTAGTAGCCGATCGGCTTGGCGTTCTCGATGCTCTTGCCGGCCTGGTCCTGGTCGCCGTGCGCGAAGTCGCCATACGACCATGCGCGGGCTTCGTTCCACACCGTCCGGCCCTTGCTGGCGTCAAGCAGCGCGTACACGGAGAGCTTCTTCCACTGCACGTTGTGACCCATGGACCAGCGGTAGTTCGGCAGCGCCTGGCCGTTGATACCGAGCTTGACCGGCTTCGCCGCCGCGACCGACGTCTCATCGCGAATCACGATCGGCATACCCCAGCTGTTTTCCACGCCCCACGGCGACTGCGCAGCGGGAAGCACCGCCTGCCAGAGGTTCTTCGTGATGCCGTCCTTCCACGTGTTCCCCTGACCGACCCACACGATCCACCCGTCATCGTTCTTCTGCCATTCCTTGCCTTCGCCGCAGCGCTCGGGATATCCGGTGGGAAGCTCGTGGCAGAACCGGGCCATCTGCCGACCCCAGATCGACCCGAACTTCTCGCCGACCTCGATGTGGCAGGTGGCTTCGCAATCGTAGAAGAACGGCGGCACGTTCAGCGCAGTCACCGTGCTGGTGATCCGGTCGAACGAGAACCGCGTCGTCCAGGACGTGTTTCGCTTCTCGAGGATGGGAATGTTGATCGACCCTTCCCAAGTGTTGCCCTCGAGCGTGCCGGCGTTCTGCCACTGGTTGGCGAACCCGGTGGCGGCCGGCGGCCGCACCAGCAGCACCTGGTCGGTCGTGATGTTTCGCGACTTGGACACGCTGATGCCGTACTTGTTCATGACTTCGGCATCGAACCCGAACTCCACTTCCGTCGAGACTTCCGGGCGCAGGTTTTTGTTGCCCAGAGTGTTCGGGTTCAGCACGCCGCCCGTGCCGATCGTGAACGTCTCATACTGCGAGTTGTTGCCCGGCCGGTTGCCGGCCTGGCCAACCGAGTAGCGCAGCTTGAACTCGTTCACGCGGTCCGCAAACGGCTTCCAGAACGGTTCGTCGGATACGCGCCACGCGAACGAGCCGCGGCCGTACGTCTGCCAACGGTTGGCCGCGCCGAACACCGAGAGGCCGTCGCGACGAACGCTGGTCTCGAAGATGTAGCGATCCTTGTACTCGAAGTTCAGCGAGCTGATGAACCCCATGGCGCGCTGCGAACTCTCGCTCGAACTGATGGACTGGTTCTGGATCGCCGCCGTCGTCGTCGTCACACCCGGCACGGCGAGGTTGCTGCCTGACTGGCCGGAGCTCTGGAAGTCCTGCTGTTCGAAGGTCGAGCGCAGCGTGAGCCGGCCGCGGAGGTCCGAGCGCAGGTCGCGCCGCGCCGTCCAGTCCAGCGACACGTTGTACGACTGGCCGTAACCGTCGCTGCGCGAAATCGAGCCCAGCGGGACGGTGGATGTCGGGCTCGTCGTGCGGAACCCGCGGCGCGTCATGCCGCGGCCCTGCGAGTTCGAGCGGTCGTAGCCGAAGTCGAGGGTCCCATCCACCCATCCCAGCGGCGACCAGCGCACCTGGGCGGACCCGAGGAACCGGTCGCTTTCCGTCACGGAGTTTGCCTGCTCCCAGCTGTACGCCGGGTTGGTCAGGCCCTGGTTGGTCACCACCGAGCGGAACAGCAGGCGGCCGTACTTGTCGCGTCGCAGCAGGTCGACGTACGCCGGCTGCCGGGTGATGTTGAAGAAGCTTGCACCGCCATCGAACCGGCGCTGCGCGGAGTAGTACGTGCGCACCGCCGTCGTCCAGTTCCCCCCGAACGCGTTGTCCGCGTTGAGCCGCACGCTGTTGCGGTGATAGCCGTCCACGAACACCACCGAGCCGCGCTGCCGGTTGTCGCCGAGCGACGCGAAGAAGTTCGCCTTCGAGAACTTCCCCGTCATGTCAATGTTCGTGTTCGTGAACGGGCCGTTCGTCACCAGCTGCTCGACGGGGTCGTACGTGAGCGGCCAGGCGTTCGTCTGGAACAAACCGCGCAGGTTGATCTTCGGCGGCGTCAGCGTGATCGCGCCGTCGGCGAGGAATCGAATGGGTGGAAGCGTGACGATATCGGCCTGTTCATTGATGCGGAGGGTCTCGTAGTAGAGATCGACGGTCTCCACGCAATCCTGGAACTCGCGCTGGGCCTGGTGGTTCGTCGAGCGCGCCACGCAGTAGCGGCCCCGTTCGGGATCCATGATGAGGAAGTTGTTCAGGGAGGACTTGTAGGCGCCCTCGATGTCGCTCGCCCCGGCCTCAACGCGCGTCGTGAACCGCACGCCCTCGCCCTGGCTCTTGCCCGACTTCGTCGTGACCTGGATGACGCCGTTGCCGGCGCGCGAACCGTACAGCGTCGAGGCGGCCGCCCCCTTCACCACTTCGACGTTCTCGATGTCTTCCGGATTGATGTCCTGCAGCGAGCCCTGCTGGATCACGCCGTCCACGATGAACAGCGGCGACTGGCTCCTGCCCGCGGCGCTGGCGTTGATGGACTGCGGGGCCCGCAGGATGATTGACGGCGTCGAACCCGGCCGCCCGCTCGACGGGATGATCTGCGCGCCGGGAATCTTGCCCTGCAAGCTGTTCAGCACGTTGGTGCCCGGCACCGGGATGTCCGCCTCGGACACCTGTGCCACCGTGAACGGCAGCTTCCGTTGCTCCGTTCCCGACGTCACGCCGGTGACGACCACCTGGTTCAGGCGGTTGACGTCTTCCTTCAGCGTGAAGTCGAAGGTCTGCGTACCGGCGCGCAGCGTCACCTGGACCCGCTGCGGCACATAGCCGATCGCGCGCACCAGGAGCGTCGCCTGCTGGCCGTTCACACGCCCGGCCGGCACGGTGATCGTGTACACGCCGGCCTGGTTCGACCCGACCTGGATGTTCATCCCGTCGAGTGCGACCGCGGCGCCGAACATCGGTGTGCCGTTGTCGGATTGGACCTTTCCGGTCAGCGTGGCCGATTGCGCGAATGCCGTGACAGGAACAACAACGGCGATTGCCGCAAGCACGGCGCGCGCGAACTGCGCGAACAGGGAACGTCGCATCGATCTTCCTCTGCGCCTGGGGGGAGTGGAGGGCAGTAACCGTTCTAGTATGCCCTATGCAGAGTACTTCGTCCAGTTCCCCCACGTCACGGCGCGATTGTCTTGCGTCGGCCTGAGGCCCCGTATCATCTTTGTCGCCGATATGCCTTGTGAACAATTTCACATGAGCGCACGGTGATCCGGACCCCCACACTCAACGGACACGCGTGATGCCGCGAATGCCGCGAATTCCGCGATGGGTCGTTGTCCCCTCCCTTGCCGCTGTACTGCTCGCGGCCGCCATCATCACCGCCTCCGCCCGAGCCCCCCAGGGAGCACCTCAGGCAACCGCAACCGCGGAGACGGCCACGCAAAAAGCAAACCGCGAAGCACTCGGCAAGGCGCCACGAGGTCCGTGGGCGTATTCCGGCGCCTCCGGCTACACCAACTACGTCGGCGGGGGCGTCGGCCGCTCGCCGGTACAGCCGGTCGCGTTTCCGCACCCGGTGCACGTCAACACGCTGAAGATGAACTGCGTGTACTGCCACTCGTCGGCGTTCAAGTCGCCCGATCCGGGACTTCCGTCGGTGAGCACCTGCATGGGCTGTCACACGCTGGTCGCCGGCGACCGCCCGGAGATCAAGAAGCTGGCCGAGTACGCGGCCAAGCAGCAGCCGGTTCCGTGGGTGCGCATCCATAAGGTTCCCGAGTACGTGCACTTCCCGCACATGCGCCATGTGAACGCGGGCGTGACATGCCAGAGCTGCCACGGCCAGGTCAACAACATGCCGCAGGTGTTCCAGTATGCGTCGCTGAACATGGGGTGGTGCGTGAGCTGTCACGTCAATGGCTACTCGCCAGCCGACGGGATGCGCGCCGCGGGCTTCACGCCCGATTCCGCCGCGCTCGCTGCGCCACGTCGCAAGGCGACGTATGACTGCTCCAACTGTCACTACTAAGGGGCAGCCATGATTGATAAGAACGAAGACCTCGCTCCTGCCCAGGTGAGCGCAACCGAGCCTGAGGCGGCCGGCGCCGCCGGTGGCGTACGGCGCCGCGACTTCCTCAAGGTGCTCGGCGCCTCGGGTGCCGCTGCGGCCACCGTCGGCTGTTACACCGATGAAGTCGAAAAGCTCATACCATATGTATCGTCGCCCGACCAGACGGTCCCGGGTGTCTCGACGTACTACGCGTCCACCTGCCGCGAGTGCGCGGCCGGGTGCGGAATCATCGTCGAAACCCGCGACGGCCGCGCGATCAAGATCGAGGGAAATCCTGATCATCCCGTGAGTCGCGGTGCACTCTGCGGCCGGGGACAGTCCGCGCTCCAGGGCCTCTACAATCCCGACCGGTTCAAGGCGCCGATGAAGCGGCAAGGAAACGCGCTCGTCGAGACCACGTGGGATGACGCGATCTCTACGCTCTCCGCGAAGCTCGCGGAGGCCAAGCGCGGTGGGACGGCGCGCGACGCGGTGTTCCTCAACCAGCATGAACAAGGCTCGTTCCCGGCCTTCCTGGACCAGTGGCTCACCGGCATGGGGATGCCCGGTCACCTCTCGGTGGACCCGGAAGCGCCGCTGGCCGCGATCGCGGCGAACCGCGCCGCGTTCAGCACGGCGTGGCCGCACCATGATTTTCGCGCGGCGAAGCTGATCGTCGCGTTCGGCGCCGACTTCCTCGACGGATGGGGCCTGTCGGTGCCGCAGCAGCTCGCCTTCGCCGAGGCGCGCGGCAGGATCGACGGCGCGCCGCGGGTCGTGTACATCGGCCCGCGCCGGTCACTGACCGGGCTCAACTCCGATACGTGGATCCCGGCACGCGCAGGCGCCATGCAGGCCGTGGCCGAAGCCGTTGCGGCCGCGGTCACCGGACGTGGCGCGGGCTCGCTCAAGGCGGCCGCGGACCTCGCCGGTGTGTCCGAGGCGTCGCTGGCCTCGCTGGTCAGCGAGCTGAAGTCGGCCAAGCCGAGCTTGTTGCTCGCGGGCGGCGCAGATGACAACGCGACCGCGACTGCGGCGGCGGTAAACGAACTGAACAAGGCCCTCGGAAACGTCGGCCAGACCATCAAGCCGGGCGAAGCGGCCAACGCGTTCGACGGGCTTGCGACGCACGCCGCCCT
Source organism: Gemmatimonadota bacterium (assembly GCA_016874035.1). Taxonomy (GTDB): domain Bacteria; phylum Gemmatimonadota; class Gemmatimonadetes; order Gemmatimonadales; family Gemmatimonadaceae; genus Fen-1231. The sequence continues at coordinate 940 of VGVM01000091.1, read as the reverse complement.
GCGCGACGCGGCCGATCGTATGGCAGCCGGGCGCGTTCCGATCGCCTTCGTGCGCGGGGTCAATCCGGTTCACTCCGCGCCGGCCGGCGTGAAGTTCGCCGATGCCTTCGCCAAGGTCGGCTTCAAGGTCTCCTTCTCGAGCTATCCGGACGAAACGACGCAGCTCTGCGACCTCGTGCTGCCGGATTCCCACTCGCTCGAGAGCTGGGGTGACGCGGAGCCCGTGCGCGGCACCCTGTCGCTGCAGCAACCGACGATGGACCCGGTGTTCACGACGCGGGCGACCGCAGATGTCCTGATCGCGCTCGCCAAGGCGGACGCCTCGCTCGCGGGCCGCTATCCGGCGGACTATCGCAGTCAGGTCGCGGCGCGCGTGGGCGGGCTGATGTCGCTCGGTTCGGCGCTGCCGTCCGGCATGGCACGCGGCAGCAGCGTGTCCGCGCCGAGTGGGAAGACCGCCGCTCCCCGCGGCGCTGCACGGGGCCAGGGCGACTACTCCCTGCACGTCTATCAGTCGCCGGTCGTCGGCGATGGTCGTGGGGCCAACAAGCCGTGGCTCCAGGAACTCCCCGACCCGGTCACGAAGATCGCGTGGCAGACCGTGGTCGAGCTGCACCCGGAAACGGCGCGCAAGATCGGGGCGGAATTGGGCGACCATGTCACGGTGACCACCGCAGCAGGCAGCCTCACGGCGCCCGTGTATCTGTACATCGGCATTCGCCCCGACACGATCGCCGTCGCGGCCGGTCGCGGGCATACCGCATATGGGCGTTACGCCAATGGTTGCGGTGCGAACGCGATGTCGCTGGTCCCCGCCGGCGAAGACATGCGCTCGGGCCAGTTCGTCCTTTCCGGCATCCGCGCGAGCGTGGCGAAGGCCGAGGGCAACTCCCGGCTCGTGACGACGGAAGGTTCCGCGCGGCAGCATGATCGCGGAATC
>VGVM01000090.1 GCA_016874035.1 Gemmatimonadota bacterium | reverse complement strand
TCGCGGTCGACGACGACCACCTCCGGCGGAAGTCATCCGCTTGGAGTTCCTATCCGCGAGGGCGCGACTAGGCGGGACGCCGAACGACGAAGGCGGCGTGGCCTCCGCCGCCGGAGGTTGCTTTGTTCCTACTCCCTTGAGACACGGCTGAAACCCGTTTCACTGCTGTCATGCGTACCAAAATCCTGACTGCGGTCCTCGTTTCGGTTTCCTTCTTCTCGTTCCCGGCGCACGCGGCGCGTGCTAGCGAACCCTGCATTCCGCTCGGCGGAACCAGCGACGTCGAGTTCGATCGTCCGGACATCGACGCCGACAACATGCCCGCCGACGCCGAATGGAAGGACGGAGACGGCAACCCCCAGGCGTTCGACGCGGACACTTGGTCCCCGGACGATCCGATGGGCAAAGGCACGTCGAGCGACGGAGGCGAGACGGTGGAAGTGCCCGTCACCAACAACGGCGGACATCTCTTCGGCCCGGCCAACCACTCTCCGATCGAGGGCGGTTTGGAAGGCGACTGCATCGAGGTCTACGTGCGGTGGTCCTTCCGCTTCAAGGTCCAAGTCAGCGTGACCACCGGCGTCAAGTACGAAGTCGATGGCGTCGGCGGCAGCGGCAGCGTGACCCAAACGGTCACGATCTGGCAGACCGGCCACGTCTACGACGGACCGAAGGAGGTGTGCCCGTGCTGAGGCGCGGCATCCTCACTGTAGCAGCGCTTCTCGCGCTCGTCGTGATTGGGAGCATGGCTCTCCGCACGACGGACGAAGTGTGCACGTCCGAGCCCGCTCAGGCTCCGGCTCGCACCGAGACTCGCTCTCTGCAGGCGGCGGCGGACGAGACTCTTCGTTCGCCGGTGTCCTCCGCAGAACCTGCGACCGAACTTCCGAGTTCGGCCGCGTCGGCAGAGTCCGTGGAACCGCTCCCGAACGGGACGGTGCACGGGCTGCTTGCCGACTACAACGGAGATTCCATCCCGAAAGCGGGCATGCTCTTCGTGCGTTCCGATGCAGATCTCGGCAACGGCACCAAAGTGCATGCACGTGCTGACGAGACCGGGTACTACGAGACGACAATCCCGCCTGGTGACTGGAACGCCTACTTCGCCGGAACCCTTTCCGGTGAGCAGACGAACCTACTCCTCGTGGGCACCGTGAAGATCGTCAGCGGAGCATGGACCCGGCTCGACTATTTCCTGAAGTCGGATCGTTTGCTGACGGGACGTTTCACGGCGTCTCCGGCCGATCTTCAGCAGCTCGGCGTCCTCAAAGGCAATGCGCTCGAGATCGAGATCGAGATTCGCAAGCGGGGCAATGACCGGCTGGTGGCGCATAGCACCATCATCTGGGCCAACATTCCCGCGCGCGATTGGGATCCGACGAAGCAGGATGCTCTCGTAGTGAATCCCGATGCGTTCCAGATCGCAGGCTTGCAGCCCGACGAGTACGACCTCCGAATCGTGCTCCCAGGCGAAGTCGACGATCCCCGCACCGGCAAGCCGAAGCGCCTTGCACTGACGCGAACGGCTGACCTCACGCTTGCGAGCGCCGAACTCCCCACCGAGGAGCTTCGTCTCTCGCAGTTCATCACGGCGACGCTGGCGCAGTGATGTTGCGGACACACCCCCCGAGCAAGCGGATTCCGCAAGCCGCCCGCCGCGCCCGCCGCCGCTGCCCGGCTCGCTGTGCGCCGACCACGGCGGCTTCTCCTTGCACGCCAAAGTGCTCGTACTCGCCGGCGAGCTCGAGCGACTCGAGCATCTGTGCCGCTATGTGACCCGACTGCCGATCGCGACGCAGCGCCTCGTGCTCTCCCCCGACGGCCGAGTCGTCTACGGGCTCAAACGCCACTGGCGTGACGGCACATCCGCCGTCTCCTTCGATCCGCTGACTTTCATCGAGCGGCTGGCGGCACTCGTTCCTTCTCCACGCGCCCATCAGCTCACCTACCACCGCGTGCTCGCGCCGGCCTCCGTCTGGCGCGACCAGAGTCGTGCCCAAGCGCACCACCGCCCCCGCCGCCCGCGGCTTCCTGTGCCCCGGCGACTACCGAGTCGTGCGCACAGTCGGCTCGACGCGCCTCAAACGCTGGCTGCGCGCCGCGGCGGGAGTCGTGGCCGAGCTCGAATGAGGGGGCGGAAGCCCGCCCTCGCGGTCGACAACGACCGCCTCCGGCGGAAGTCATCCGCTTGGAGTTCTTATCCGCATTCCTATCCGCCGAGCAAGCATGTGCGGAGAGCAGCTTTGCGGTGGGAATGTCACCATGCGGGGCCCATCCGCCACGAGTGCGAGGCAGCCGATCCTGCTCGTGCCCAACACCCGGACGCGCGCCGTCGCGTGCCTGCACAACCGACTGCATGGGCGCCGCGAGCTTCGGCTCCGGTCGTGGTCAGCGCAGCGGCACATGCTTGCACTCGCCGGGCAGCGTCGCGATCAGTTCGGGCAGATCGGCGAACCGCAGCAGCTCCGGGCACAGTGGCAGCCGGTTGCCGTCCTGCGCGTAGTTGGCGCCGAGCTGGTCGGTGGTGACGCGGGTGATGCGCGGACCCAGATGCGCGGCGAGCAGTGCGACCACACCGGCTTCGCCGAGACCGACGACATGCACCGGTGCTTCCCCTGGCAGGCTCGCGCACACGAGCGCCGTGTCGAGCGCGGCCTGATAGCCCTCGCCGCGCCCGAGCAGGAGGCCGTTGCGCTGCCACGCTGCGCGGAACGGCGACCAGCCGCCGTACGGTCGGGGCTCGACGAGCACCGCGCGTTCGAGCGGCTGCAGCAGCGTGGCGCACTCCGCCACGGCGTGGGCCATGCCGGCGGGATCGACGACGACCGTGATGGGGCTGGTCGGGTCCACGGTGCCAGCCCGCATACGGAACGCGATCGGCACGCCCTCGCTGCGCACGAGGCCGCGGCGCCACGGCGTGCCCTCGTCGTCGAGCCACTCGATCGGCTGGGCGCTCACGCGCAGGTCGAGTCCGGGCGCCAGTTCGGCGAGAGCGCCGACCTTCGCCCGCCGCGCCAGATGCTCGTTCGCCATCGCCTTCGCATCCAGTCGCGCCGGCGCACACGCCGCGAGCAGTGGGGCGAACTCGTCGCGGCGGAATGGCTGGAACGCAGGTTCGGCGACCCGTGCGCGCGGCGCCGCGCTGGCGGCGGCGCCGAGCAGCACGTCGTGCAGGAACGCGTAGACGGCCTCGCGCATGGGCCGGTCGTAGTTGTGGCCCTCCTCGGCGAAGCGCGAGCGTGGCTCCGGTCCGAGCAACTGCGCCCAGTGGGCTCGCAGTTCGGGCAGGCCCTGTTGCGGGAAGTGGCGCGTCCAGTCGCCGCTGACGCTGCCGAACATCACCGGCCGCGGTGCGAACACTGCGCACAACTCCGGCACGTCCGTGCGCGCGGCGAGCCGCGGCACATGGTTGCAGCCGCAGTGCGCTTCCCGATCGGTGATGATCTCGTGGAAGTAGCAGGCCATCACCATCGGGGCCGCGGCAGCGAGGCGATCCTCGAGCGCCATCAGATAGTAGGTCTGCTGACCGCCGCCACTGGCTCCGGTCACGCCGATGCGCGTGGCATCGACGTCGTCGCGCGCGAGCAGCAGGTCGAGTGCGCGCTGGTTGTGCCAGGTCATCGCTCCGACCGAGTTGACGCCGCTGGCGATGTGCTCGACGTGCACCGAGTCGACGGCGAGCGCGGTCCAGCCGAACTGCGCGAAGGCGGCGCACCGCGCCTGAACGACGGGTTCGCGCGCACCGTCCTGCCAGTGGCCATGCGGATTCAGCACCGCTGGGCGGCGTCCGGCGGCAGGTTGCGCCGGCAACCACAGCCAGCCGGTAGCGCGGCGGCCGGGGAAGCCGATCCAGCTGATGCGCTGCAGGCGCACGCCGTCGCGCACGAGTTCGCCGTGCACCTGCACATCGAGCGGGCCCGCCGCGGGTGGCGGCAACAGGCCCAGAGCATCGGCCGCGTGCCGGCGGACTTCGAGCCGGCGTTGCGGCCAGTCCGCAGCGGCGGTGGCAGCGAGGCTCTGCGTGCGGGTCGGCAGAACGCGTTCGCGCAGCTGCTGCAGCGCTTGCTCGCGCACGGCGACCGGCAGCGCCGGGGCATGGCTGCGCACGATGTCGATGTGCGTCGCGAGCGGCAGCAGTTCGACCTCGTCGAGATCCCCCGCGAACGGTTGGTCGGCGCCGATGTTGTTGCCCAGGCGCAGTTGCGCGCTCGGCGAGCCACCAGGTCCGAGTTCGGCGGCGCCCTGGGCGATGCCGTCGACGAACAGCACGGCCGTGTTGCAGGCTGGGTCGTAGCTGACCTCGATCGTGTGCCACGCGCCGTCGTCGACGCGCACGGTGGACTGCACGCGTGTCTGCTGCCACGACCACGCCTCGAAGGACACCGTGCCAGGCTGCCGACCGAGCACGAGCGACAGTCCAACCGCCTCGCCGTCGCGGGCCATCAGTGGGGTGCAGAACCCGCCGCGGTTCGTGCGCAGACTGCAGCGCAATGTGAACGGTTCGGTCGAGCGGACCGGGCTTTGGCCGACATCGATGCGCGCCGTGCGCCCGTCGAAGCGTGCCGCACCACCGCGCCGGCCGTCGGCGATCGCCTCGGCGCCGTGCCAACTCGCATCGGCGCGGTCGAGCGGGAGGCGCAGCCCGGCGGTCGCCGTGGGCTCGGGCTGCTGGGCGACCGCGACCGCGGCCAGCGACAGGCCTGTGCACAACCAGTGGGTGGGCATGGCCAGAACCATAGCCGGCGGTGCGCTTGCCCGGACTGCGCACTATCGTCGCTGGCCCACTTCGAGCAGTTCGATTCAGCGACGAGGCATCCATGGCCTACCTCACGCGACGCGGCTTTCTCCAGGGCACCGGCTCGTCCCTTCTGGCTTTGACTTCGGCCAGCTCATTCGCGGCTGGCCCATGGCGACCGTGCGATGAGGTGCGAATCGCCTGCGTCGGCATCCGCAGCCGCGGCGCGGATCACATCGAGGGCCTGCGCCGTCAGCCGGGCGTGCGCATCGTGGCGCTCGTCGATGTCGATGCCGAAGTGCTCGGGCAGGCGGCGAAGAAGTTCACCGATCGCGGCGAGAAGGTCGACACCTACGCGGACCTGCGCCAGGTGCTCGACCGCAAGGATGTCGATGCGATCTCGATCGCGACGCCGAACCACTGGCATGCTCTGCAGGCGATCTGGGCCTGTCAGGCCGGCAAGGACGTCTATGTCGAGAAGCCGGTATCGCACAACATCTGGGAAGGCGGCCAACTGGTCGCCGCCGCCGCCAAGTACGGCCGCATCGTGCAGGCGGGCACGCAGTCGCGGTCGAGCCACGGCATCGCTGCCGGCATCGCGTGGCTGCAGGCGGGCAACCTCGGCAAGGTGCATCTCGCGCGCGGGCTCTGCTACAAGCCGCGCCAGAGCATCGGCAAGGTGCGCGGGCCGCAGACCGTGCCCCAGCACATCGACTACGAGCTCTGGACCGGACCGGCGCCGAAGCGCCCGCTCGCGCGCAAGAGCCTGCACTACGACTGGCACTGGGTCACCGACACGGGCAACGGCGATGTCGGCAACCAGGGCATCCACCAGATGGACATCGCGCGTTGGGCGCTCGGCGAACTCGGTCTACCGCGGCGCACGCTGAGCGTCGGCGGCCGACTCGGCTACGACGACGATGGCAACACGCCGAACGCGCAGGTCGTCTGGCACGAATACGACTCCGCGCCGCTGTTGTTCGAAGTGCGCGGTCTGCCGCGCGACAAGGCGGCGCAGGCCGAGTGGGGCAAGGGCATGGACACATTCCTCGGTACGCGCATCGGCGTGGTGATGCACTGCGAGGGAGGCACGCTGCGCATCCCCGACTACACGCGCGCGATCGCGTTCGATGCGGCCGGCAAGGAGATCCAGCGCTTCGAGGGCGCGACCGACCACTACGCGAACTTCGTCGACGCAGTGCGCAGCCGCAAGGCCGCGGACCTGCGCGGCAGCATCCGGGAAGGGCATGTCTCGAGTGCGCTCTGCCACATGGGCAATGTCTCGCACGAGCTCGGCAGCCTGCAGGGCAAGGCGGAGATCGCCGCCGCGGTGGCGAAGCTGCCGGAAGCGAGCGCTGCCTGTGAGCGACTGTTCGCGCATCTCGAAGCGAACGGGGTCGATCTCGAAAAATCGCCGCTGCGGCTGGGCAAGTGGCTGGCGATGGATCCGGCGACGGAGCGGTTCCGCGACGATCCGGCCGCCGAGCGACTGGCGACCCGCGAGTATCGGGCCGGCTTCGTCGTGCCCAGCGAGGTCTGACGTCCCGCGGCGTTCGCTCGGCCCCCGCCCGAGCGGACCAAGAGGCCGGTTGCGGCGATCTCCGGCCTGGTCCGCGATCCATTCAGCGGGCCGCAGTCCACGCGCCGTAGGCGGCGTCGAGACGCGAGCGGTCCCAGCCGGCGCCGTGCAGCAGCACGCGGTAGCGCAGGCGCAATTGCCCGTTGGCGGGCAGCGACAGCGTTCCCGTGCCCTGCGGCTTCTTCTCGAAGTCGTGCACGCCGAACGGATTCGCGGCCAGCAGGCCGTAGGTCCGCGCATGCCACCAGGTCGGGTGGGCGTGGTTGTCGGGGTGGTCGAACATCGCGATGCCGACCGCACGATGGTCGACGATGCCGCTGGCGTCGATCCACCGCGCGCGTTTGCCCCACACGGCCGCACCGGTCATCCCTTCGCTGTTGGTCAGCACGCCGGTGGCGCCGTGGCCTTCGACGCACAGGGGCTGCGCGACCCGGATCGCGAACATTCCCTCCTTGGTGTCGCCGAGCACGAGTGCGTGGCCCGCCGGGCGCAGTGTCACCGCGATGTCGATCGTGCGTGCGTCGTCGTTGCCGTCGAACGTCAGTTCGCGCAACTCGGAGCAAACCAGCGTGCCGTCGTCGACGAGCCAGTCGTAGCGACAGCGCACGACGGCGCCGGCGGCCGTGGTCTCGACCTCGACGGCGCCACGCTGCTGCTGGCGCGGTCGGCGCTCTTTGCCTTGCCAGAAGTCGATGCCGTCGACGCTGCCGTGCGCGAACCACAGCGAGCAGTGGTGCGGATGGTCCTTGGCTTCGCCTTGGACCTCGGCCATCGGGAAGCTGCGGGTCATCAGCACGCCACCGGGGCCATGGATCGGGAACACATACGGGCGTGGGGTGACGGCGTGATGAACGCTCGCGAACGGTTCGCCGGCGAGGGTCACGCGCACCACTTCGCCTTCGATCGTGGTGGCGACCCGCGGCGTGGTGCACCCGAGCGCGAACGACAGGGCGATGGGGACGGCCACGATTCGCATCGTGGCATCGTCGCTCCGATCGGTTGCGATGGCGAGCGGCCGGTCGAAACGGGCGGCGTCCCCTCGCCGTCGGGTGTATCGTCGGGCCATGTCCGCCATTCCACATTGCCTCGTGGTCGCCGCTCTCCTGCTGGTGTCCGCGTGCACGCGGCCGGCTGCCGCCGATCGGCAGTCGTTGCGGTTTGGCATCGCGGCGTTCGGCGACATCGAGCCGCTGCGACAAGCCGAAGCGATCGCCGCGATGGGCTTCGACTACCTCGAGCCGGGCCTCGCCAGCGCGGTCGCGATGAGCGAGCCGGATCGCGCCGCGATCCGCGACCGACTGGCCCGCCTCGGCATCCGTATCGAGGTCATGAACTGGTTCCTGCCGCCCGATCTGAAGGTCACTGGCCCGGCTGTCGATCGCGCGCGCATCCGCGCCTACCTCGAACAAGCACTGGCCGTCGCCGAGTCGTTCGGTGCCGAGGTCATCGTGTTCGGCAGTCCGGCCGCGCGCAGCCATCCGGCCGATTTCCA
>VGVM01000089.1 GCA_016874035.1 Gemmatimonadota bacterium | reverse complement strand
ACCCTGACGCAGCAGCGCCGCGAGTGGTGGTTCGGCGTCCGCCGACAGTTGGGCGGTCGCGGTGCTCGCCGTGGACGCACCGGGCGCGAGTCCCCTGATCGCAAACGGCACGCTCCCGACCCCGGCCGCACCGGGTGGTGTGCGGCCGGCATTGTAGATGCTGACGACCCACCGCCCGGTCGCCGGCACGAGTTCGTTGCAGCGGATCTCGTCCGCCGCGGAAACGGTCAGCGATTGACCGACGGCAAGTGCGCGGCGGGCCCCGATCTGCAGCGGCACGAGTCCGCCACCGATCGCACCATTCGCCGCAATCTGGAGGAAGGCGTTTCGCGACGGCTCGCAGGCAAACCCGGTGGGCGGAAGCGCGATCGTCAGCTGGGTCGGTGACGCACTCTGCACCGAGGCCAGCACCCCGTCCACGTGCACCAGGTTTCCGCCCGGCGTCGCGCCGAATCGCTGTCCCGAGATCGTAAACACGGCCCCCGGCCTGAGCGTTGCCGGTTCGACCAGCGTGATCGAGGGCGCAAGCGCGTTGGCCGCTGGTCGGACGCGCACCGTGAGCGTGGCGGACAGGTTGTCAATCGTGCCCGTGATCACCGCAGTCCCGGACGCCACGGCGGTCACGAGCCCGGTCCCGTTGACCGTGGCGACCTGGGCGGCGGAACTCGTCCACGCGACCGCGGGATTCACGATCGGCGCGCCCTGCTCATCCGTCACGGCCGCGATCGCCTGCACGCTGCCGGACGGAACGAAGATCGTCGCCGTGTCGCGCGCGAGCCGGATATTCCCGGCCAGCGGGTTCCGAACGATGACAATGACATCGGAGAACACGGACCCGCTGGCCGCGCGAATCTGCCCCGTACCCGCTTGGAGCCCGCGGACCTCTCCGTCCGACGACACGGCCAGGATGGCCGGTGTCAGGCTCGACCACGTGGGCGTCACGTCGGTGATCGTGCGCCCTTGGGCGTCGCGCAGCGTCGCGACTGCCCTCGTCGCCGCGCCGATGATTATCTGTTGTGCTTCGAGCGCAATCGACACGCTCCGCACACCTGACGGCTCCGTCGGGGGTGCAGCGTCCCGACAGGCGCCCAGCGCGAGGAGCGGCAGGACGGCAAGCCGCGCGACCTCAGTCGCTAGCGAACGCGCCACGCGACCCCGGCGCGTCCGGTTGTCGCATCGCCGGGCACCGAATACAGCTGCGCCGAGAACGCAACGTTGGAGCGCGCTTCCCACTGCGCCCCGCCAAGCAACGCCGGACGCACGAGCGACACTTCCACCACGTTCTTGTCCTCGAAGCCGCGCAGGTCCGTGAAGTCCACGGTGAACCGCGTGGCAAGCATGTTCACGCCCACGCCGCCAAACCAGCGGAGCGTTCCCGTGCCTTGCATGACGACCGCCTCGACTCCTCGCACATTGGGATTGTACTGGTCGTCCGACGGTTTCGATCCGTAACACGACGCGTTCTGGTTCGACTGTTGCAGGGCAGACTTCGCGCAGGTCACCGGCCCGCGCACGCCACCGAGCGTGGCGTGGGCGCGCAGGACGGCGCGCCACGACGCGGGCAGCGCGCCGATCTTCGGCGACCAATTCACCGCGACGCCGGCGAGGTTCGGTGTGGCATCAGCCACCGTCACCGGCGGCAGGTACGACGCCTCGAGCACCAGGTCACCGCCCAGGCCGAGCGCGACGCGCGGCCGCGGAAACACCGGCGCGAGTTCCGAGTTCTCGGACTTGGTGAACCCGCAGGCGCCTGAGGAACGCTGGAGCGCGGCGGCCGGCGTCGGCACCAGCGTGAGGTCCCCGGCGACGACCAGCGCACCCTTCGCGAGCCCGGCGACCTCCGGCGTGAAAGCGAACCCGAGCGGGCCTGCGTAGAACGCGATCAGCTTCGACTCGGTTGTCTCGGAACCCGGCTTGCAAACCGACTGCGCGCCCGCGGCTGGAAGTGCTACACACGCGGCGAGCGTCCCAACTATGAATTGTGAGCGCATACCGCAAACTATGGTTCGACCCGCGCGACACGCCAGCCACCTCCGCGCACGCGGCCCGCGCACCAGATTCATTGTGACATGCGAGCCGTCCAGCGAGTAAGCGCGGCGATCGACACCTGGGCCACCGGCCGCGATTGGCGCTGGCGGGCAGCGCTCCTGTTGCTCCTCGTGTGGCAGGCCGCGGCGTCCATGCGCAGCACCGAATCGTTCACGCTCTTCGGCGGGATCAACTTCGGCGCGCACGAGTTCGGCCACCTCTTCTTCGCCTTTGGCGGCGAGTGGCTGTCCATCGCCGGCGGGAGCCTCGCCCAGCTGCTGGTCCCGATCGGCGCGGCGACGGCGCTGCTGGCGACCAGTCGTGACTGGTTCGGGGCAGCCGTGTGCCTGATCTGGCTTGGTGCGAGCTTCGGGGACCTCGCGCCGTACATCGCCGACGCACGGGCGCAGGAACTCGATCTGGTCAGCTTCTCCGAGGAGGCCTCGGGGCACGACTGGCACTACCTGCTCGCCAACGCCGGGCTCCTGAAGCAAGACCTGGCCGTGGCTCGGCTCGCGCGCTTCCTGGCGTTCGTCTCGATTGCCGCCGGTGTGCTGGCGTCGCTCTACCTCTTTCTGCGCATGGCGGCGCTCAAGAACGCGCCGACGCCGACGCCATCAGCTCCGTAAGCGCGTCGGCGAGTGCGTCAACATCGGCCGCCGTGTTGTAGTAGTGCGGCGACACGCGAAGCAGCGAAGCGGCTTCCAGCCGGTTCAACGCCACAAGGTTTTCGTCAAGTTCCTGCGCCGAGGTATTGATCCCTCGCGCGCGCAGGTCGGTGACGAGGTCGGACGACTTCCGGCCTCTGCACTCGAACGCCGCGATCGCCGACAGCCGCTCGCCCCGGTCGAGAGACCGCACGCCGGGAATGTCGCCAAGGCGGTCGCGCGCATAAGCCGCGAGCGCATGCGCCCGGCGCGACGTTTCCACGATTCCTTGGGCGGTCGCGTACGCGGCCGCTGCGCCCATGCCCAGCACGAGCGCGTGCGGCATCTCCCACTGCTCGAACCGCCTAGCGCCACCGTACAGCGTGTAGGTGCCGGTCGCGGGCCAGTTGCCGCCGCGCATGTCCGTGAGCAGCGGGTGGCGGCCCGCATCGAGCGCCCGCTCCGACACATGGAGGAACCCGATGCCACGTGGGCCGCGCAGGAACTTCCGCGCGGTCGCCGCAAGGAAGTCGCACTGCACCGCGCGGACATCCACCGCGAGCTGACCGACCGCCTGGCACGCGTCCACCAGGTATGGGACTCCGTACCGCGCACAGATGGCGCCGACATCTTCCGCGCGCTGGACCAGGCCGCCGAACGTCGGGATCCACGTCAGCGCCACGAGCGCCGCGGGCGAGGCCTTCAACTCGCGCTCGACGGCCTCGGGATCGACCCCACCCGCCGGGAGGTCGGCAACCTCGACCACCCTGACGCCGCGTCGGGCCGCGAGCGACTCGAACATGATCCGGTTCGAGAGGTAGTCGGCGCGCGTGGTCACGATTCCGTCACCGGCGGCGAAGTCGAACGCCGACAATGCCTGCGCATACGCCGCCGTCGCGCTCGATGCAATCGCGATTTCGTTTGGACGGGCGCCGAGCAGCGCGCCGACCTGTTCGTACACGCGCGCGATCGCGTCGCGTTGCAGCGCGGCGGCCTCGTACCCGCCGCACTCGGCCTCCAGCGCCAGGTGACCCGTGACGGCGCGCAGCGCGGGCTCGCTCTGGAGGGCCGCACCCGCGTTGTTCAGGTGTCGGCGCTTCGACGCCCCCGGGGTCTCGCGAACCCAGCGCGCCTGGGCCGCGTCGTCCGGCGGGCCGTGCGACCGGCCGCCCGGCGTGGCGCTCACGCCGGCAGCTCGCTCACCCTTCGGCCTCGAGGGGTTCGTCGGCCGTCAGGTCGAACCGCGGGATCGCCGCCTCGAACCGCGAGGCATCGGCGCGCACAAAGCGGTACACGCCCTGCATGTGCCCGACGGGTGACTTGAGGACGCAGAAACTCTGGTACTCGTGGACGGCGCCCGGGACCAGCATCGGCTGCTCCCCCACCACGCCGTCTCCCGCCACCACCGTGTCTTCGCCGATCGAATCGTGGATGCGCCAGCGACGAGACTTGAGCTGCACCGTCTGCTGCGTCGTGTTCTCGATGCGAACGCGATACGAGAACACGTACTGGCCCTGCTCGGGAATGGACTGCTCCGCGATGTAGCGCGGCCGCACGGTCACGCGAATCCCGTCGGTGTTCTGGTAGAAGAACCTGGGCGCCAAGCGTTCGCTCCGACTCAGTCCGGACGGCGCTCGAGCGACAGCGTCACGATCACCTGGCGCGGCAGCCCGGGTTCGAACGCGGAGGGAACCAGCTGACCGTTCACTGTCACGCGATCGGGGTTCAGGTACGCCGAGCCCACGTACTTCGAGTTCTGGAGATTGGTGACCAGCAGCGAGCCGCGGACACCCAGCGAGCCCACTGGCAAGGCACTCGTCGTCACGACGCCGGCGTTCCAGACCGTGCTGGACGCCACCTTGATCGCGTTGGCGTCATCGGCGAAGTAGCTCCCGACCTGCTGCATGCCGACGCGCGGTTTGAGCCCGTGCGCACGGGCCATGGTCCACGACAGCGTGCCATTCAGGATCAGCGACGGCACGCCGACAACGGTGTTCCCCGAGTAGTCGGCAAACCGCCCGGGCTTGGCATAGTGCACGGAATCCACGACGTAGTCTTCGTACCTGGCGTTCATCCAGGTCGCCGCGCCGCTGAGGGACCACCCGTGCTTCGCCTGGATGGTACCGCCGAGCTCGAGACCCGAGCGCTTCGCCGACCCCGCGCTGAAGTAGAACCGACCCCCGTTGTACGGGACGATCTCATTCGACACCGTGGTGACGAACGCGGCCGCATCGTACGAAAGCGCCTCGATGAAGGCACCGGCGGCGCCGCTCGCCGCGATCCGACGCGTGCCGACCTCGAGCGTCGTCGAGCGGATCGGGTCGAGCAGCGGGTTGATCGCGAACACCGCGTTCACGGTACCGGCCTCTGGGTCAGTCTCGTTCCCGGCGGGCACTTCGATCCCGCCGCCGATGTTGGCATACCAGCTTTCCGTGGCGCGCGGCCGGAACGTGAGCCCGATCTTTGGCGACACCCCCGTGAAGCTCTTCGTGGTGTTGGCGGCCGGCGTGATGTTGCTGCTGTACGTGTAGGTCACGGCGTCGTAGCGCGCGCCGAGCGCGAGGACCCAGCGATCGCCGAACTCGAGGTCCTCGCTCAGGAACACGCCGACGTTGTTGGCGCCTTCGCGCTTGTTATCCGTCAGGTTCGTGCCGCGCCCCTGCGTCGCGCTCAGGCCGTAGAACAGGATGCTCCCATCCTGGTACGCGAGATCGGTGCCAACGGTGAGCGTGCCCTTCGCCTCGGCTTCCGGCTGTCCGAGCCCATGCTTGGCTCGAAACACGAAGTTGCCGCCGCCGTGATACCGGTTGAAGTCGCGGTACGTGTTGCGTTCCGACCGCTGCAGGTACTTCTGCTGCACGAACACCTGTGACGCGATCGCCCTCGACGCGGACAGCTTGTGGTCGATGCCGAACGCTACGCGCGCGATCTTGTTGTCGCGCCGTTCGCGGCGCGCCAGGTACGTCGCGTTGGCCTGCGTCGGGTCGGCGTCCATCTGCGCCTGCGTCAGCGGTCCCGGCACGTTGAACCGGTTGAGCGACGCGGTGAGCATCGTCCGCAGCTCGGTGGCCTCGCCCAGCGGTGCGATGATGCCGCCATCGAGGACGGTGCGATTGCTCATGGAATTCTTGCGCCAGCCGTCGAACGACGAGTTCGCGACCGTGGCGTACGCTTTCCCGGTGCCGATCGGTGCCCCGCCCTGGATGCCGATGCGCTTCAGCCCGAACCCGCCGCTCGAGAGCTCGGAGCGCGCGAACGCGGACTCGAAACTCGGGACGGTGCTGACGTTGACCACGCCGCCCGCCGCGTTGCCCCACAGCGCCGAGGCGTTCGACCGGACCACTTCGATGCTCTGCGCCGCCAGGAGGTCAATGTTGTCGAACGACGTCCGTCCGTCGGGCTCGGTTTCGGGTATTCCGTTCAGCAGCACGCGCACGCCGCGCGACGTGCCCGAGTTGGAACGATCGCCGGCGCCGCGAGACCCGTAGCCGCGAATGATCAACCGGATATCGCTGTTGCCGTACCGCGACTGCGCGAGCACGCCGGGGACCGCCACCAGCGCGTTATCGAGTCCGTAGCCGCTCTTCCCTGCCCAGGCGCTCGGGGCAACCTGCGTCACCGCGAGCGGCACCGTGAACAGGGCCATGCCGGAACGGCTGCCGGTCACGCTGACACTCGGCAATGTCGCCGAGGAGTCCGCCGGGGCGCGCTGCGCAACGGCCGTGGACGACAGGACGGCCACGGCACAGGCCAACAAACACACAGGGTTCCGGGTCAGCAACATCTCGTTCCTCAAGGTCAGCGCGCGGGGGCTGCAGCGACAGGTGCCGCTACTCCGCCAGATACGCACGGCGGGAAATCGCCGTTCACCGCGACGAAAACTACTCAGGCGAAGCCGCAGAGGTTCCGCCAGATGGCGGCTCACGCTTCGTGCGAGGCGCGCCGCCGACAACGCGGAGGCTCCCCGGCAGCGAGTCGAGCAAGGGCTTCAGCTCGGCCGCGCGATCCAACGGCGTCACGAAGGTCAGCCCCGGACGCGTGACGACGAGGTGCTGCGAAACACCGAACACCACGACGGTACCCTGATCCGCGTGCACCACGTTTCCGGTCGCTTCAACGAACGCCGCGGGGCCGATCGCCCCATTGCCATCGTCATCGAGGTCGCGAACCCGTCGCAGCGAGGCCCAGGTTCCGACGTCGTCCCACCCGAAATCGGCCTCGATCGCGATGAGCCGACCCATTCGCTCAAACAGCGCGCGTTCGATCGAACCCGGCCGCACCATGTCGGCAATGGCCGCGACATCGCCCGCTTCGAGCGCCTTGCCGCCCTGCGCGACGTCCGGTGCATAGAGGCGAAGCGCGTCGAGCACGTCGTTCGCCGCGCCCACGAAGATCCCCGTATGCCACAGCGCGCCGTTCGCCCTGAGCTCGCCCACGACATCCGCGCTCGGCTTCTCGACAAACTGCGCGACGTCGAACGGCGGAGCCGGGGCATGCCGCTCGCCCGCATGGCGGTCCGGCTCGCCAGCCAGCGGCTCGCCTCGCACGATGTAGCCGAACTGCGTTTCGTCCCGCGTGGGGCGTGCGCCAACGAGGGTTACCGTGTGCTCCCGCGCGGCGACTCCGGCTGCGCGAGCCACGGCCGCGCGAAAGAGCTCGGGGAAAGCAGCGCCGAGATCGGCATGCAAGGCGCAGAGGATGGCCGACTCACCGGCCCGACGTCCCACTTCCTGCGCGCCCCAAGCCAACGCGGCCGCGGTCCCCAGTGGACGCGGTTCAACCAGCAGGTTCGCGCGGGGCACATCGGGCAGCGCAGCGCGTACCGCCTCCATGATGTCGGCGCTGGTGGCGACCAAGACCCGCTCCGGCGGCACCAGCGGCCACAACCGACCCACGGTGTCCGCGACCAGCGGCCGCCCGCCCACCAGCGGAAGCACCGCCTTCGGCGTGGCCGGTGTGGCGAGCGGCCAGAAGCGCGAGCCAATGCCGCCCGCGAACACCAGGGCCCAGATACTCGGACCGACCGGCTGCCCCTCGCGCGCAAGGTCGGCAGGATGCTCGAGTGTCGCGGAGGAACTGCCTCCGGAGGCGCCGCCGAACGGCCCTGTGCCTTTGGAACGCGACATGAGCGGATAAGATACGGCCATGGATCGGCTCGGCGACCTCG
>VGVM01000088.1 GCA_016874035.1 Gemmatimonadota bacterium | reverse complement strand
AGCCGGCTCCGCCGCCGCCGCCGGCACCGGCGCCCGCACCCGCGCCGCGCCCGTTGATGACCTTCAGCCCGGTGTACTTCGCGTTCAACGTGTCCGCGCTCAGCCGGGCATCGCGTGACACGCTCGACAAGGTGGTCGCTTGGATGAATGCGAACGCCTCGGCGAACGTGCAGGTCGTGGGACACACCGATGATCGCGGGTCGGATGACTACAACTCGCGACTCGGCGCGCGCCGCGCGACGATCGCCAAGGACTATCTCGTCTCGAAGGGCATTGCCGCGAGCCGCATCACGACGGTAACCCGCGGAGAGGCCGAGCCGGCGGAGTCCAATGCGACGGCGTCCGGCCGCGCCATGAACCGCCGAGCCGGCGCGGTCGAGGTTCGCCCGTAGCGCTGCCGCACTGACCAAGTGCGTTCGAGTCCCCGCAACGGCAAGGTGCTGTTGCGGGGACTTCGCTTGGTGTAGTGTCCGGCCGTGCCCGCGCCAACGCCCCGGATCCTCCTCGCTGACGCCGACGCGTTCTACGTCGCGGTGGCCCGGCGCGTGGACCCGGACGGTGCGGGGCGCGCCAAGCTGCTGATCGTCGGCGGCCGACCGGGGTCACGAGGCGTGGTGTGCTCGGCGTCCTACGAAACGCGCGCGTTCGGCGTGCGATCGGCGATGCCGATCTCGCAGGCGCTGCGGCTCTGCCCGCAGGCCATGTGCGTCCCGGTGCCGCGCCATGCGTGTTCGGACGCGAGCCGTGCCATCCGCGCGGTGCTCCGGGAGTTCACGCCGGCGGTCGAAGGCGCGAGCATAGACGAGTGGTACCTCGACCTGAGCGGCACCGAGGCGCTCTACAAGCACGAGTCGTTCGAGGCGACCGCCCGGCGCATCCGGGCGACCGTACTCGACCGCACGGGCTACGCGCTGTCCATCGGCGGCGGCACGAACCGCATGATCGCCAAGCTCGCCGCGGAGCGCGCGAAACCGTCGAAAGCCCCGGACGCGGTCGGCGTGCGCATCATTGCTCCCGGCAGCGAGGCCGCCTTCATGGCGACGCTCGCCCTCGCGGAAATCCCCGGCATCGGCCCTAAGACGCAAGCCGAGCTCGCGAAGGTGGGGCTCGTGCAGGTCGCGGACGTGCTTCCGCACGATGTAGCGACGCTCACGCGGTGGATCGGCCGGAGCACGGCCGAGTGGCTGCACGCCAAGGCACGCGGCAAGTCCATCGCGCGTGTGGAGCCGCGCGCGCCCGCGAAGCAGATGAGCCGCGAGGAAACGTTCGACCGCGACCTCGTGCGGCAGGAAGCGCTCGAAGCCGAACTCCGGCACCTGTCGCGTAAGGTGGCCGCGGACATGCGGGACGAAGGACTCTCCGCCCGCACGATCACGGTGAAGCTGAAGGACAACACCTTCGTGTCGCGAACGATCAGCCGGACGCTCCCGGAGCCGGCGGAGTCCGACCGCGGGATCACGGATGTCGCGCTGGCGCTGTTGGTCGAGTTGCGCGCCCGTCACCGAAAGCCGGCCCGGCTCGTCGGCGTTGCGTTGTCGAACTTCGCCTCAGCCCGAGACGCCGAGCAACTCGGACTGCTCGAGCAACCACGCGCGACCGAAAGTGCACGCGATCGTGATCTCTCGCGCGCCATGGATCGCGTCCGGGCGGAGTTCGGCGATACTGCGATCCGCACCGGGGTCGCCCGCCGGACTCCCGTGGGCGAAAAGGGCGCGCGGAAACCGCGATAACTTTCCCACGATGCGCAGCGTCCAGCTCACGCTCCTCTGTTTGGCGGCCCTCGTCGGGTGCGGCGGCGACGCGCCGACCGTCCCGAACGGGAACGGCAACAATGGGGGCAACACGATCCCCAAGGCCATCACCGTGGCATTCACCGGCTCCACGCCCGGCGGCACGCTCAACGCCGAGATTGCCGCGCTGCGCGCCGCGCGCGAGACGGGCCTGATGAACCGCGCCTCGATCGCGGCGGACAGCGGCATGATCTTCATCTGGGCGGCCGACCAGAACCCGCAGACCAGCGGTTTCTGGATGCTCAACACGAACTTCGACCTGGCGATCGCGTTCCTGGATGCGAACAAGCGCGTCATCAACATCGCGGAGATGACGCGCTTGAGCACAACGCTGCACTTCGCGGCGGCGCCGTTTCGCTACGCGGTGGAGGCGCCGCGTGGCTGGTTCGCCACGCGGGGAATCGTGGCCGGTGCCACCGCGACGTTCACCGTGCCGGCCGGCGTGATCATCGATCCGTAGGCCCGCGCCGCCGCGAACGCCCTACTTCATCCGCCGCATCTCCACGGGCTGACCCACGAGCGCGATCTTGAGCAGGCGGTACGGCGCCGCCTTCTCGACCCAGAACTGCACGGGCTGCTCGGAACCGGCCATGTCAATCTTCCACGCCGCGAAGGTGCCGGCGGGGACCGTGACCGATTCTTCGCCGGTCACCGAAAGGGTCACGGTTGTCGGCGCGCCCTTGCCGGACTGGAATACCGTGACCGGGAACTTCGCGCCCGCCGCCCACTTGAACGCGGGCAGCAGCGCGGCGACGGCGTTGTCATCCACGGCGCCGGCGGGCAGCTCCGCGTCCACCTGGATGGTCTTCACGCCGCCGGTCGGTTGTGGGGTCGTCGCGGAACCCTTCGCGCGGCCGCCGCCATACGCGACGTCAATCTTCATCTCCATGCCCTGCGCCTTACCCGACTGCACGACCTGACGCATCGCCAGGTCCGCGCCGAACGTGACTTCGGTGTGTTGCTGGATGATCGGCCCCAGCTGCGTGTCGTCCGTGTACTTCCAGCCGTCGCCGCTGCGCTCGAGCACACCGCGTTGGAAACCGAATGCGTTCCCCTGGACGAACACACCGAGCGAATCGGTGCGTGGCACCAGTCGGTCCATCGCAAGGTCCAGCGCGACGGCCTTCACCGTCAGGTCGTCCGCGCTCATGGGCTGGCCGTCCACCCGGACGATCCTCACGGGCGCAATCGCCTTCAGCTTGTCGTAGAGCTTGGTGCCGTCGCCCACGACCACGATGAGCGACTGGTCGGCGCGCATCGCAGCGCGGGCCGCCGCCTGGGCGCTGGTGCGCGTCACGGCCGCGAGGTTGGCGCCAAGCGTCTGCACGTAGTTCGCGGGCAGGCCGAGCAGGCGGGCGTTGGTCACTTGGCCTGCCACCTGCGCGGCGGTCTCGATGTCGCGCGGGAACCGTCCGACATAGGCCGACTTCGCATCCGTGAATTCCTTCTGGGGCACCAGCTCGGTCCCGATCCGGCGAATCTGCTTCAGCATCTCTGTGAGCGACGAATCGGTCACTTCCGTCCGGACTTCCGCTGTCGCGGAGAAGTAGCCCTGACCCTTGTACCGGGTGAGGGCGGACTGCGATCCGTAGGTCCAGCCCTTTTCCTCCCGCAGGATCACGAAGAGTCGGCCGTCGGTGCCGGCGCCCAGGACCTTGTTCGCGATCACCGAAGCGAAGTGCCGCGGGTCGCCGGCCGGCCAGGTGAGGTTCCCGACGATGATGTTGGACTGCACCGATCCCGGCCGGTGGACGAGCACGATTTCGCTGGCCGTCCGCGCACGCGGAGGCGCAGCCGCAACCGACATCGTTGACGGCGCACCGGTCCACTTCCCAAACGCCGCTTCGGCCAGCGTCCTCGCCCGCGCGAGCGTGATATCGCCCGCGAGCACGAGCAGCGCGCCGCGCGGCTGCAGCCACGCCTTCTGGAATGCCAGCAGGTCAGCGCGCGTGATGCCCTTCACCGTCGCCTCGGTCGGCCGGCGACCGTAGGGATGCGCACCGTACAGCTCCCGGGCGAAGGCGCGCGACGCGATTGCATCGGCCTGTGACTGCTCGAGTTGGAGGGCCGACAGCGCCTGCGTGCGGTAGATCTCGATCTCCTTCTCGGCGAACGCCGGGCGAATCACGGCATCGGCGAGGAGTTCGAACGCCAGCGGTGCGTTTTCGGACAGCACGCCCGCGTCCACCGTCATGAAATCGGCGCCGGCCGCTGCGAGCAGCGTCCCGCCGACGCCTTCGATCGTGGCGGCAACCGCCTCGGCGTCGCGCGAACCGGCGCCCTTGGTCACCAGCGCGGCCACCATGTCCGCGAGGCCGGTCTTCTCGGCCGGCTCGTAGAAGTTGCCCGCCTTGAACGCCAGCGAAACCGAAAGGATCGGCAGCCGCGCGTTCGACACCACCACCAACTGCATGCCGTTGGACAACACCGCCTGCTGGAACGGCGGGAACTGCGCCGGTCGCATTGCGAGCGGCGCCGGTGGCGCCGACGGGAACTGCTGGCCACCAAGCGCGCCGACCGCCGCGATGGTACTGAGCACACCGACGCCGACTGCCGCGACCCTCATGTGAATCGTCCGCATGGCTACTTCCCTCCGGGGACGATCGTGATCGTCTGTGAGTTGTCGCGGCGGAAATACGCCGTCGCGACCCGCTTGATGTCATCCATGGTGACCGCCGCGTAGCGGTCGAGGTCCGTGTTCACCGACTCGGGACCGCCCAGGTAGAAGGTCGCGTGCTGGATCACCTCGGTGAGGCTGAACGCGGTCTGCCGCTCGTTGACCTTGGACGCGCGATATTGGTTCTTCGCGCGCTCGAGTTCGGCCGGCGTGACGCCGTCCTTCGCCACCTTCTCGATCTCGAGGATCATGCGGTCACGCAACGCCTCGGGCGTCACGCCTTGGTTGGCGATGCCAAGCGCGAGCCACTGCCCGGGCCCGCGGCGCGGTCCGAACGGGTTCAGGAACAACTGTGAGCCGAGCGCCACCTTCGCCTCGCGCGCGAGGATGCGATTGAAGCGGGAACTCTCGCCCGCACCCAGGATGCTGGTCAGCAGGTCGAGCGCGGGCGTGTCGGCATGGCCAGTCGCCGGGACACGATACTGGACGATCACCGCGGGCAACGTGGCCTTGTCATCGTTGACCTTGGTCTCGATCGCGCCCGTGTTGAACTTCTGCTCGCACGTCATCCGCGGCGGCGCGGGCTGCCGCGGGATCGCGCCGAAGTACTCGCTCACCAGCCACTTCACCTCGGCCTTGTTGATGTCGCCGACGATCGTCAGGGTGCCGTTGTTCGGCGCGTAGTACCGCTGGAAGAACGCCTTCACGTCATCCACGGACGATGCATTGAGGTCGTCCATGGAGCCGATCAGCGAATGCGCGTAGCCGAAGCAGGTGTTCGGGTCGCTCATGGCGAGCGTGGATTCCCAGATCGCGGTCCCGTACGGCTGGTTGTCCACGCGCAGGCGGCGCTCTTCCTTCACGGCCTCGATCTGGTTCTTCAGGTTTTCCGGCGTGACGGCCAGCGTGCGGAGCCGCTCGGCCTCGAGCCAGAGCACCAGGTTGATCCGGTTCGACGGCACGACCGCGTAGTAGCGCGTGATGTCGTACTGCGTGTTGGCGTTGTCGGAGCCGCCGGCGCGCTCGATCAGCTGCGAGTGCTCTCCCTTCTTCACGTTGGTCGAGCCCTGGAACATCATGTGCTCGAACAGGTGGGCAAAACCCGTCTTCCCCTTCACCTCATCGCGGGAACCGACGTCGAACCAGAGCGACACGGCGACCACCTGCGACGAGTGGTCCTCGACGAGCTGGAGCGTGAGCCCGTTCGGCAGGACGGAGCGGTCGATCGCAATCCCGCGACGAACGGGGACGTCGGCGCCGCCCACCGCCGGGCGCGCCTGCGCGCCAAGGGTTGTGGCCGCGCACGCGGCTCCCAGCAGCACGCGCGTTCGAGATCCGAGCATTAGGCGTTTCTCCGTGTGTTGGCGTTGGACGCATCGAGCCCCCCAACCCCGGTTGAACCGAACCCGCCCGTCCGCTCGCCGGTCCGCTCGACGCGGCCGGGCACGAACTCAGGCGTTGCAAAAGGGGCGAGTACGGCCTGTGCGATCCGGTCGCCATGTCGAACTACGAGGGGCGCGGTCCCGCCGTTTCGGACGGGCACGCACCATTCCTCCGCGTAGTCCGGGTCAATCGTGCCCGGCGCGTTTGCGATCACGAGGTCCGTCTTCACGCTCGTGCCTGAGCGCGGCCGCACCTGCGCCTCGATCCCTCTGGGGAGGCGCGCCTTGAACCCCAAGGGCACAAGCGCCTTCTCACCGGCCGCCAACACCAGCACAGCCGCGCCGTCACGCAGCTCGACGGCCCGTTCCGCCGCGACGCCTTCATTGAAGACGCGCACCGTACGACCCGTGAGGTACGCGGCAAGGTCATACCCCGCGCTGTCGGGCGTGGCGCGGCGCGGCAGCGGGACGTCGGGAAACAGCGCTTCGAAAGTGA
The DNA here is from genome assembly GCA_016874035.1 of Gemmatimonadota bacterium. Classification (GTDB taxonomy): domain Bacteria; phylum Gemmatimonadota; class Gemmatimonadetes; order Gemmatimonadales; family Gemmatimonadaceae; genus Fen-1231. Next base: position 1,624 of record VGVM01000088.1, on the reverse strand, counting down.
CGGACAATGGCGGTCGCCGAGGTAAGCGTGGAAGCGGAGATTTAATGAAGCGAGCCCTCCCCTGCCGACCGTCGGCACTGGGTCGGCCTCCACCGGATGCACCATTTTGCCCGTTTCGAGGGTATTTCTCATCGTGGCCATGAATCACCGCTGCGAGCACACCGTCATTCCGACGTCATTCGGCGCCCTGGGGTTGGTCGCCTCGCTTGTCGTTCTTGGCGCGTCCAGCGGCCATGCGCAGATCATTCGCGGCAACTCACCGGCCCCCGCCGCGGTGCCGACCGCGGGACCTGATACGCTCGCCCCGCCGATCGAGCGCGCCCGCCGGGCGCAGGCGGACTTCGAACGCCTCCGGCGGATGACCCTGCCCGACTACCGCGGTCCGCGCTCAGGAAACTGCGACGAGCGCGTCGGGATGTGGTGCTACTGGTACGACGAGAAGTCCACGATGCCCACGGAGCCTCCCGAGGTGGCATCGCGCCGACGAGGCCTGATTGCCCGACTCGACTCGCTCGCGTCGCTGTCGCCGGAGGACCAGTGGATCCTGGCGCAGCGGATCCGGTACCTCACCGAGGACAAGCGGCCCGCCGAGGCGGTCGCCGCGGCGCGCGCCTGCCCCGGCGGAACGTGGTGGTGCGACGTCATGCTTGGCTTTGCGCTCCATATGTCGGGCGAATACTTCTCGGCGGACAGCGTGTACGAACTCGGCGTCGCGAAGATGCTGCCGCGCGACCAGTGTGCCTGGCGCGACATCTCCCAGCTGCTCGACCCGGACGCCCTGCAGACGTACCGGCGGACGCCGTGCGGCGACGCCAAGCGTCGCGAGTTCGAGGACCGGGCGTGGTTCTATGCGCGCACGTTGTACCTGATGCATGGCAACGATTCACGAACCGAATACTTCGCGCGCATGACGATGGTGTTGATGCTGCGCGACTCAGGCACGCCGCACCAGAACGGGTTTTCGGACGACGAGCGCGAGCTCATGATGCGCTTCGGCTGGCCGACGGCGTGGGCCAAGCAGTCGCAGCCCACACGCGGCGGCGGGCCGGCGTTCTCGATCGTGAGTCATGAGCCGGTCCCGGCGTACCGGTACATCCCCGCGGGCTTCGTGCTCAACAACCCGGCCGTGTCGGACTCCGCCGATTGGCGGCTGCAGCTGCCGCCAGTGATCGGGCGCTATGCGCCGCCGTACGCGAAGACCTTCCGCGCGCTCGAGCACCAGCGGGCGATGTTCCGCCGGGGCGACACGGCCGTCGTGATGGTCGCCTACGACGCCAAGGATGTCGCCGAGCTCGCGGGTGAATCGGTCGAGGCCGGCCTGACCGTCTCGCCCGGCGACCGGCCGCGGAGCTTCCAGGCGCGCAAGTCCGGCGGCGCGGCGGCCGGGATCCTGACCGTGAAGGCGCCGTGGGGACCGCTGATCATGAGCGCCGAGGTCGCGGCGCCGGCAAAATCCGTCGTGGCGCGCGCTCGCTACGGCATCAGCCCGCCGTACGCGGTGGGCACGCGCGTGAGTCTCTCGGACCTGCTCTTCTTCAAGCCGTTCGGCAGCTTCCCGACGACCGCCGAGGAGGCGATTCCGCACGCGCTTCCGACCGAGCGGGTGATGGCCAACCAGAAACTG
>VGVM01000087.1 GCA_016874035.1 Gemmatimonadota bacterium | reverse complement strand
CGCGTCGGCGAACTGCCCGGTGATCAACTGGATCAGCTTCGTCGGCAACACGGACGGACCGGGCTGGTACCAGAACTTCGCGAAGATGCCGTGGGAGGACATCACGGAGCACTGGAACCGCTCGCCGCTCAAGTACGTGGGCAACGTGAAGACGCCGACGATGCTGATGACGGGCGTGAATGACCTCCGCACGCCGATCGGCCAGACGGAGGAGTTCTACGAGGCGTTGAAGGTGCGGAAGGTGCCCACGCAGATGGTGCGCTTCAACGACGAGTGGCACGGCACGAGCTCGAAGCCGAGCAACTTCATCCGGACGCAGCTGTACCTGCGCGACTGGTTCAAGCAGAATGCGCGCGGTTCGATGAAGGCGGTGACGCAGGAGTAGGGAACAGATAGTAGGTAGTAGGTAGTAGGTAGTAGGCGGCGGCGGGGAGCGTGACTGGCTCCTCGCCGCCGTTTGGCGTTTCGCCTGTGGCAGGTGCCCTCATACGGCAGTACCTTCGACCGGCCACCATATGGACATCGTCGCGATCCTGAACTCGGCCCTCACCGGTCGGTACGAAGTCGAGCGCGAAATCGGCGCTGGCGGCATGGCGACGGTCTATCTCGCGCGCGACGTGCGCCACAACCGAAAGGTCGCGCTCAAGGTGCTGAAGCCCGAACTCGGCGCCGTACTTGGCGTCGAGCGCTTCCAGGCCGAGATCCAGGTCACGGCGAACCTCCAGCATCCGAACCTGTTGCCGCTCTTCGATTCAGGCGAGGCCGAAGGGCAACTGTTCTACGTGATGCCGTTCGTGGAGGGCGAAAGCCTGCGCGTTCGGCTCGATCGCGAGAAACAGCTCCCGGTGGATGAGGCAGTCCGGCTCACGGCGGCCATCGGCTCCGCACTGCACTACGCGCACCAACACGGCGTCATTCACCGCGACCTGAAGCCGGAGAACATCCTCTTGCAGGCGGGCCAGCCGACGGTCGCGGACTTCGGCATCGCGCTTGCCGTCAGCAAGGCCGGCGGCGCGCGAATCACGCAGACGGGGCTTTCGCTCGGCACGCCGCTTTACATGAGTCCCGAGCAAGCCACGGGTGATCGCGCGATCGATGGGCGCACGGACCTCTACTCGCTCGCGGCGATGCTCTACGAGATGCTCACCGGCGACCCGCCGCACACGGCGAGCACGTCGCAGGGGATCATTGCAAAGGTGCTGACCGACAAGCCGCGCAGCGTACGCGGCATTCGCTCCGCTGTGCCGGTTCAGGTGGACGCGGCGATCGAACACGCGCTGGAGAAGCTGCCGGCCGATCGCTTTGCCGATGTCAAGGAGTTTGTGGACGCATTGCAGGGACGTGGAACGTTTACGGCGACGTATGCGGTTCCGGCGGCGGCGGCGCGACTTTCGCGATCCCGCGATCCGGTATTTCTCGCCGTAGCGGCCATCGCGCTGGGCGCGGCCTCGTGGGCCGCGCTCACCCCGTCGCGGGCCTCCGGGTCCGCCGATGCGCCGGTTGTGCGCTTCGCGGTCGAGCCCGACTCGACCCACGTCCCGGTCATCGGGGGAACGTGGTCGGCCGTTCCTTCACCTGATGGGTCGGCGGTGGTGTACACCGCCGTCACGAAGGGTCGGTCAAGGCTGTACATCCGGAGACTCGCGGAGTTGAGCGCCCAGGGAATCCCCGGCACCGAGACCGCGACTCAACCGATCTTCTCGCCCGACGGAAAGTGGCTCGCGTTCGTTCATGAGGGAAAGCACAAGAAGGTGCTCGTCAGCGGCGGCACGCCGGTTCCGCTCTGGGAAGGCGGCGCCAACAACGGGGCGGACTGGGCCTCGGGTGACCGGATCGTCGTGGGAGCCGAGGCCGACAAGACCGGACTGGCATGGTTTTCCGCAAATGGCGGCGATCTCAATGAGTTCACGAAGCCGGCCGGAAAGGACGAGCAGCATCTCTGGCCCGTCGTGCTTGGCGACGGGAAGACGATCGTCTTCACGATCTGGGACGGAAAGGGCAAGGACGGCTCGCACATCGGCATCACGTCGATCGATGACGGCGAGTTCGTGGATCTCGGTGTTGTCGGCATCGCGCCGGTGGGCGTCTTCGAGGAACACCTCGTCTACGTGCAAGTCGACGGGACGGTCATGGCGGTGCCGATCGACGTCGGATCGCGCAGGGTGAGTGGCACGGCGGTTCCTGTGCTGGACCGGATCCCCGTCTGTCCGGGCTGTAACGGCGACGCGGCAATTCGTGCCTCGCGTTCAGGGGCACTCACCTACATGACGGGCGCGGCAGCGACCCGCCTCGTCATGGTGGACCGGTCTGGCGGCGTGAAAGTGCTCCGACGCGAACTTGCCGACTACGCCGACCCACGCATCTCTCCCGTCGGTCGGCGCGTCGCGGTTTCGGTTGCCACCGGCACGCAGCGGAGCATCTGGGTACTTGACCTCGCCACGTCGACGTTCACGCGAACGACGACAGTTGGTCAGGGCACTTCGCCGGAGTGGTCCGCCGATGGCAAGCAGATCTATTTCGCGTCAGCCGGGGGCGGCGTGCAGGGGATCTGGCGCCAACCCGTTGATGGCAGCGCTCCTGCCGAGCGTGTTGTGGTGGGGGCGCTCACGAACGACCTCGCTCCGACCCCGGACGGCAGGCAGGTGCTGTATTCGGGGTTCGTGGGAACGACTTTCGACATCCTCATTAAGACGCTCGGCGACAGCTCCCCACCGCGACCCTTCGTTGCGACCACGGCATTCGAGTTCGCCGCAACCGTCTCGCCCGACGGCAGATGGGTCGCCTATGTCTCGACGGAAAGTGGCGGTCCCGAGGTTTATGTGAAGGCGCTCTCCGGCGAGGGGGGTCGAGTGCAGGTTTCCGCGGGCGGCGGAAACGAGCCCCGGTGGTCCGGCGACGGGAAGAGGGTCTACTATCGCACTTACCCGTCCCGCTTCTTCATCGCGACGCTGTCGACTTCACCTACGATCGCGCTGGTTTCGCGCGATTCCCTCGAACTGGGTACGTTCGCCGCGACAGCCGCGGGAACGCCCGGATACTCTCCTTCTCCCGACGGCAGCAAGTTCGTGATGCTGCAGCCCGACGCGGCGGGCGTGCGAGTCATCTCCGTCTCCAACTGGCTGAGCGAACTCCGTGCGAGGCTGGGAAGGAACTAGCTTCCCTGCATGCGCATCAAGTCTGTCGGCGTCATCGGCGCCGGAATCATGGGCGCGGGCATCGCCGCGCTCGCGGCATCGGCCGGGCTCCGGGTTGTCCTGCTCGATATCCCCGGCAGCGACGATCCCAAATCGCCCGATCGCTCCGGCCCCGCCCGTAAAGGGCTCGACAAGGCGCTCAAGTCCAAGCCCGCCGCCTTCCTCGACACCGACCGCGCGGCGCTGGTCACCACCGGGAACACCGCAGACCACCTCCACCTCCTCGCCGATTGCGACTGGATCGTCGAGGCGATCATCGAACAACTGAAACCCAAGCAGGACCTCTTCGCGAAGCTCGAACAACTTGCGCCGCGCGCGATCGTCACGAGCAATACCTCGGGCATCCCGATGTCCGCGCTGCTCGAGGGCCGGAGCGAGGCGTTCAAGTCCCGCTTCTGCGGCACGCACTACTTCAATCCGGTGCGGTACATGCACCTCCTGGAGATCATCCCGACGCCGCACACGGCGCCCGAGGTGACCGCCACCCTCACCGCACTCCACGACCGCATACTCGGCAAGGGCATCGTCGTCGCGAAGGACGCGCCCGGGTTCATCGCCAACCGGCTAGGCATCGCCGGCTGGGCGACCACCATGCGCCTCATGATGGAGTTCGACCTCACGATTGACGAAGTGGACACGCTCACGGGCCCGCTGATCGCCCGCGCGAAGAGCGCCACCTTCCGCACGGGCGACCTCTCCGGCCTCGACACGCTGGCGCACGTCACGGCGGGCCTCTCGCGCGCTACGGGCGAGGACTTCGCGATGCCGGATTGGGTCGCCACGCTGGTCAAGGAGAACCGGCTCGGCGAGAAGACCGGCGCGGGGTTCTACAAGCGCGTCGGGAAGGAGATCCACACGCTGGACTGGAAGTCGCTCGACTATCGCCCGCAGAAGAAGCTCTCGACACCGACGATCGAAACGCTGCTCGCGCTCCCGCCGGCCGAGCGTGTGCGCAAGGCACGCGGCATGCGTGGCAAGCACGGCGATTTCCTGCGGCGGTTGTTTGTGGAGAGCTCGCACTACGTCGCCGCCACGGCGCCCGCACTTGCCTACGACATCGCGTCCGTGGACCGCGCACTCGAGTGGGGGTTCGCCTGGGAGATCGGCCCGTTCAAGGTGATGGACGCAGTTGGCCTCTCGTGGCTGCGGAACGAGCTGCGCGGAGCCGGAGTCGAGGAACCCGTGTTGCTCGCGGGTGCAGGCAGTGCGTTCTACAAGCCGGGCAAGAAGGGCACCATGGTGCCGTCGTTTACCGAGCCCGGGCGCCCCGCTATCGCGGAACCAGCCCGCCGTGTGCCCGCCGTGTCCGTGCCAGGCCGCCTGGACCTCGCCGAACTGGGCGCCACCGGCCGCGTACTTGACTCCAACGACGAAGTCCGATGCGTTGACTTGGGCGACGGCGTGCTCTGCCTTGAGTTCGCGGGCAAGATGAACACGCTCGATTCCGGCGTGCTCGAGATGCTGAAACGCACGCTCGATCGCATCGCCGACGGTGGCTACGCCGGGCTCGTCATCGGCAACGACGATCCGCGCACGTTCACCGCCGGTGCGAACCTCGCCAAGCTCCTCGGCGCCGCGCGCGCAGGGCAATGGGAAATGCTCGATGGCGCCGTGCGACGTTTCCAGGAGTCGGTGCTGAGTATCCGGTTCGCGCCGTTTCCCGTGGTCGCCGCGCCGTTCGGCCTCACGCTCGGCGGAGGATGCGAGTTCTCGCTGCACGCTGACCGGATCCAGGCGCACGCCGAGCTCTACATGGGGCTCGTGGAAGTCGGCGTGGGACTGATTCCCGGCGGCTGCGGAACGAAGGAGATGCTGTTCCGTTTCACCGACACGCTGAAGCCGTATGAAGAAGCCGATCCGTTCGAGGCGCCGAAACGCGCATTCAAGCTGATCGCGCTGGCGCAGATGAGCACCAGTGCACACGAAGCGCGGAAGCTGGGCCTGCTGCGTCCCGTCGCCGACCGGATCACGATGAACCGTGACCGTCTGCTCGCGGACGCGAAGGCGCGTGTGCTCGACCTCGCACCGGACTATGTGGCGCCGCAGATGCGGACGATCCGCGCGCTCGGGCGCGAGGCGATCGGCAACCTGCGCTATGCCCTGTTTGCGTTCCGCGAAGGCGGTCAGGCCACCGAGCACGACGTGCGCATCGGCAACGAAATCGCATACGTGCTGTGCGGCGGCGATGGCGCGCCGCGCGATGCGACCGAACAGGATATCCTCGACCTCGAGCGCGATGCGTTCGTGCGACTGCTCGGCACCGCCGAGACGCAGGCGCGCATCGCGCACATGCTGGAGACGGGGAAGCCGCTGAGGAACTAGGGCGGTATGGTGGCGACTGCGCCGTTGGCGCACATTTCGCCGCAGGTTTTCCTCCCAAACCGCTGCGCTTTCGGAGCCATCGTGTCTCGAACGACTGTTACCGCCACCTTCCTGCTCCTGGCATCAACCGCCGCCGCCCAGACCCAGGCAGTCAAACCCGCCGCCCCTCGCGCGACCCGCACCGTTTTCCCCGACGAAGGCCCGCGCACCTGGACCGAGCGCCGCACCACGAGCGCGATCACGGCCAACGACCTTCGTACCCGTCTCTACCAGTTTTCCGATGACTCCATGGCCGGCCGCCGCGTCGGTGAGCTCGGCAACTGGAAAGGCACCGAGTACATCGCCCGCGAGTTCAAGCGACTCGGGCTGAAGCCCGCCGGCGACAACGGCACGTACTTCCAGGACCTCCCCTACGGACCGATCGGATTCGACAGCACGGCCTCGCGGCTCAGTGTCGCGGGGTCAACACTTGCGGTTCGCACTGAGTGGATCCCGACCACACCGGGGAACGGCGTCGGCGCGCGCGCGCAGCTCGAGAACGTCCAAACGGTCTTTGCGGGTCGGTGGGGCGACACCACGCGGCTCGACCCCGCACTGTTCCGCGGGAAAGTTGTGGTCTTCGCCGGTTCGCCGATTGCGGCAGGTGGCGGTGGTCGCGGAGCCGCTCCCCCGCTCCGCTGCGACTCCGTGCCCGACCGCTTCGGCGCGCGGATGGCCGCCTACACGGATTCCGTGACCAACGCCGGCCGCGGCGGACGCGCGGGCGGCGCGGGCGGCGGAGGCCGTGGGAACGCCGTCTCATCGCCAATCAACGCCTTTGGCGCCGTCGGCGTGCTGTTCGTCGGCCTCGAGTCTGTCCCGGCTGCAACGGTGAATGGGGCGTTCAATGGCCGCGGCGGCATGCGCCCCGCGAACCAGGCTGCCGGCCCCGGCGGCGCAATCATCAGCGCCACAGCGGCGAGCCGGATCTTCGGTCGCGCCGTAGATCAGCTCTCCGTCGGCACGACGGGCCAGGCCGTCAGCGGCTCGTGGGCCTATGACTGGCGCATGGCGCAGCACGCCGCACGCAACGTCGTCGCCGTACTCCCCGGCTCCGACCCGGCGCGCGCCGGCGAGTACGTGCTGGTGGGCGCGCACAATGACCACGTAGGCACGAACGCCACCGGCGTGGACCATGACTCGCTCCGGGCCGTGAACTGGGTGACCCGCCGTCAGGGCGCGAACGACCCCGTCTGCCGTCCCACGGCCGCCCAGCAGCAGTCCATTGATTCGATCATCAAGCTCGCACGGAGCATTCGCCCGCCCCGCCGCGACTCGATCATGAATGGTGCCGATGACGACGGCTCGGGCACGGTCGTGCTGCTCGAAATCGCCGAGAAGTTCGCCAGTGAGAAGCCGGCGCGCTCCATCATCTTCGTATCGCACCAAGGCGAGGAGTCGGGCCTGCTCGGCTCCCGCTGGTTCGCCGACAACCCGACGATCCCGCTCGACAAGGTCGTTGCCGCGCACAACATGGACATGCTCGGCAAGGGCCGCACCGAATACGTGAAGTTCGGCGGGCCAAGTTCAGTGCAGTCGCTTGGCTCGCGCCGGCTCTCGCGCGAGTTCGGCGACATCATTGACTCGGTCAACGCGGTACGCAGCGAGACCATGGCGATAGACAAGACCTGGGACGTCTTTGAGAACCCGCTGAACCGCTTCTGTCGCAGCGACCAGGTCAGTTACGTCCGGAAGAACATCCCGGTTACCTACTTCTCGACGGGGTACTCTCCTGATTACCACCAGGCTACCGACGAGCCGCAGTACATCGAATACGAACACTCGGCACGCGTGGCCCGGTTCATCCACGACGTCATGTACGCGATCGCTGTGCGGAAGGACCGGCCGGCCATCGCCGGGCCGGATCCGCGCTACCCAAGCTGCGGTGGCTGATCAACCGGCTGTTCGAATCCGATAGCCCCCGTCGTTGACGGGTTACCCGCAGCCCCGTATCTCTATAGTTGTGAGAGGCGCCCGGTGTGCCAGCACCGGTCGCCCGTCACGGCGGTCGCGAGCGCGCAGCCCCCGGCCGCCTCATTTCTGAGACATCGCCTCCGATGCCTCCGTGTCCATTCACCACCGGAACCACTCTCCATGAAGAAACGCCTGTTGATGGTCTTGATGGGCATGGTCGTTCTCGTTGCGCCCGCGTGGGCGCAGCAGAAGACCGTGTCCGGCAGGGTGACGAACGAATCGGGACAGCCGATGGTCGGCGTCCAGGTCGGCGTCAAAGGCACGAACATCGGCACCCTCACGACGGACGCCGGGGCGTACACGCTCCGTGCTTCGGTCGGTCAGGTGCTGATCTTCCGCCTGATCGGCAACGAGTCCGTCGAGCGCGTGGTCGGCGCGGACAACACGATCGATGTCCAGCTGAAGCGCATCGCCATGATGCTGGACGCGACCGTCATTTCCGCCCTTGGCGAGACCTCCGTGCGCCGATTC
>VGVM01000086.1 GCA_016874035.1 Gemmatimonadota bacterium | reverse complement strand
ACCTTGCTCGGTGCGCCGGCGCCGACCGTGTCGCCGCACTTCTATCCGACAGGCGTCTCCGTCAACTGACGCGGTAACCAGTTACTCCCGTCCTTAGTCGCCAGAGTCGTACCGGAACGAACTGACAGACGATGCGGGCCGAGCCTGACGAACGCAAGCTGGTCGTACTCTCTGAACGGTGCCAGCGGAACAACCAACCTGCCAAGCGGCGCGACCCCTACGGGCACGGTCTTCCACAGGAAGACGATTCGGGTCTGGTCCGTGCACATATGAGCGTCCCAGCCTGACGCGCTCTCGATCCGCACAATGCCGGAGTCGCCCATGCACTTCCCTCCGAATCCGAGATCGGCCTAACGTTGCGAATGAGCCGCGCCCGCAGGCACGCGCGAGCGGGCCGAGGAGCGTCGGCTCCATTCGCGGGTTAGCCGTAATGCCTTTCGGAAATTCGGGTGTTCATGTCGTCACACGATTTTGAGCTGCACGGGTCCAGTCATCGAGTGCGTCTTTTGAAGACGCGGCCAGCCGCGGATGGGCTGTCGTACGGCGCGTGGACAGCTGCGCGCACGCCGCTTCGCGGTGACGCAGTACCGCATGATCTGTTGGCCGCGGCGCACGATTTGGTCTTGTTGCCGCGCGGTGAGGAGGTCGTCGCAGTAGCCCAGGTAGAACCACGTCGATCGCACCACGGCGAGCACGACGCCAAACTTGATGCGCAAGACGGGCACCTGCCCGTTGGCCGCCCGCATGCGCTCGCGCGCCAGCAGCGCCGTCGCCAGCATGATCGCCGCGATCTCCTGCGCCCCGGTCTCGACGGTGTGACTCTGCAACAGGTCCGTCTGCCGCAGCACGCGCTTCGCTTCGCGGAAATACAGCTCGTGTTCCCACCGCGCGGCGTACAGCGCGGCCAGCTCCAGCGCGGGGGCCTGCCGATGATCCAGCAGACTGGTGCACAAGCGCAGCTCGTGGCGCCGAAAGCCCTTGCGTCCGGCCTGCACGCGAATCTCGCGCATCTCGAGCCAGCTCGCGATCTTCCAGGGGCGGCCCGGCTCCCGCACGGCCACGCGAATCCGGCGACTCCCGTCGGGGAGCTTTGTGAGGACCCGTGCCGTGATGTGGCGCGGCATGCGAAAGAGGAACTGACTGTGGACGCGTCGGCACGCCGCCCACACCTCGACGATCACGGCGGGCACCCCATACAAGCGATCGGCCAGCAACAGAACGCCCTTCGGCAGCTGGGCGAACAGGCGGCGCGCCAAGGCCAATTCGGAGTCGCCCTGGCGCGCAATGGCCGCCGCCAGCGGATTGTGCAGCCCCAGTTCCAACAGCACGGCGACGCCCATCTTGGCGAAGGCGGCCCGCCCGCGCCGCGCCTGCGCTTTTGTCGCGCTCGCCGTGACCTGCGGCGTATTGGTGAGGCTGTATTGCGTGCCGTCGAGCGCCAGGAGGCGCCAGCGGCGCCAGAACGCGTCCGGCTGTTGCCGGCGCGTCGCGAGGGGGCGCAGGGCGCGCCGCATCAGATCGGCAAAGATCTCCCACGGCAGCCGGCGGCGCCGATCGGACCACGAACTGTCGGCCAATGGCTCCTCGAACACTTCGTAGAAGTGCTCGGCCAGCGTGCCGGCGCCCTGCATGACATGGAACGTCAGGGCCTCGGCCAATTGCCGGATCGACACGCGGGGCTTGCGCCCGCGGCGGTGCGGTGGAGAGGGCGCCCAGTCGGGGACCCTCTGTGCCCATGCGGCGAGAAACCCCGAGGCCGGCTCCGCGCGGCGCGCGACCGGGGGCGAACCTCGCTGACGTGTACTTCGCTTGCGATGCTGGGAAGGTGTCGACATCCCCAGTGTAAGTACCGATTTCTCGCAAAGAGTACAAGAGGATTCTCACGTCGGCGAATTTCCGAAAGGCATTAGGGTTAGCCGGGCCTTTGACTCGTTCGGGCGAGCCAGTACAACGGCTGCCGCTTGGCGTGCGCGACGGCAAGCACCCAAACGCTCTCAGGGTGAAGCTCGAACGCAACCAGGTATGGGAACTGCTCGAGGACCGCCTTTCGAATCGGGCTTGGAGCGGACTCAGTCCCGGGCCAGATTGGATAAATGGCAGGAGCCACTTCGAGGCGCTCGAGAACTTCATTGACGCGTTCGACGAAACGGTCACCCAGCCCCGGGCTCCGTTCCTCGTACCAGAGCGCAGCGGCGCGGACTTCTGCGCGAGCTTCAGGATGAAGTCCGACGCGCACGACGGCCAGCAAGCTCGGTCAGGATTTCCTCGCGTGCGGTGGTCCACGGCACGAGCGTCACGCGCCCGTCACGAACGTCGGCCGAGCGCCGAAGAAGTTCGTCGGCCCACGCGGCCACTACCTCTTCGTCGACCTCCTCCAGGCTCGACAGCAGCTCCGACGCGATACGAGCGCGTTCTTCGCGCGATAGCCGAAGCGCCTCAGCAAGCAAGTCGTCGGTGGACATCTTCGTCAGTCTAGCATTTTGGTTTTCCGGATCCGGCTAACGTTCGGCGCTGAGCCGCGGCGCGCACGATCGCATCGGCGCCGACGGCTCCAGCGCCATGTTAGCCGGCGTGTCGCGCTGACACGTCGCGCCCATGTGAGCCGTATAATGGCCCCAGTGCGGTGGAGACGCAACCATGGAGTTCACGAGAATCACCACGGACCCTGCGCGCATGGGCGGCGTGCCGTGCATCCGAGATCTGCGAATTCCGGTGGCCACGATCGTCGAGATGATCGCGGAGGGAATGACTCCCGCTGAAATCCTGGCAGCGTATCCCGACCTCGAATCCGCCGATATTCGTGAAGCCCTTCGCTTCGCCGCCGAAGCCGTTCGAGAGCGCGAACTCCCGATGCTCTCGGACTGATGAAGTTCCTGATCGACAACCCGCTGTCGCCCGGCGTGGCCGAGGCGTTGCGCACCGTCGGTCATGACGCCGTTCACGTGCGAACGCGGCGATTGCAGGAGGCACCCGACCATGTCGTCTTTCACACAGCTCGTGTCGAAGAGCGGGTCCTCGTGTCGGCCGATACGGACTTCGGCGCGTTGTTGGTCCCGGGGCGACACACACGACCGTCGTTGATCTTGTTTCGGCACGGGTCACCGAGGCGACCGTCCGAGCAAGCGAAGGCAATCATCGAGAACTTGCCGACATTCAGCGAAGACCTCGAGCGCGGCGCCATCGTAGTGTTTCGACGCAACAAGATCCGTATCCGAAGGCTCTTCGAAAAAGCGGAAGGTGATTCAGCCGGCTAACGACTGCGAATGAGCCGCGCGCCATCCATCTTCAGCGGCGCGTCGGCTCCATTCGCGGGTTAGCCCGCTGGTCCGATGCGGGACCCGAAGCAGCCGCCCAACGCTTGGCCATCGCAATGAGCTCATCGCGGTACCTAGGCCAATCGTGCAACGTCTCGGGGTCGAAGTCTGCACCATTCGGCCATTGGATCGTTCCGAACGTCGGGTCCAGTTCGACCGCGTTGAACACCTGCAGATCTTGTAACGGTGCGAACACCTCACCCTCAAGAACAGGCCGGAAATCTATGCGCTGTCGCGTGCCATCGTCGAACTCCAGCGAAAGCGTGTAGGGCCCCACGATTTCGAAGCGCTCGACCCGGTGAATCGGATGATCCATGGTTTCGTTCTCCGCTTACCGTAACGGCTCAATCTTGAGCGGCGGACGGCCGGAATGCAAGAGAGCCCAGTCGTGCAGGAGCTCCTGATGATGGATCTCGGCCCAGGCTTCGACGAGGCGCTGCTGTGTGCGTGGAAGCGTGCCGCCGATACACTCAATCGGATCGAGCGCGAACACCGCCTTGAATTCCTGGTAAGCCGCATGGAAGTGCGGGCGATGATGGGGAGCGCCGACTTCGGGAAACATGCGGATGATGATTCCAAAGAACCGCGAGAGTTCCGGCACGGCCGTACTCTACATCGTCATCGCCAATCATGCGGGCTAACGTTGCCGCTCAGCCGCGAGCGGCGTTCATGGTCGTCTCGATCTGCCGCGAGCTCCCAGCGCCGCTCGTCGGCTGCAGCGGCGTGTTATGCCTTGAGCATCGAAGTGATCTGACCGCGCAGCTGCGGGATGCGGTTCTGGACAACGTCCCACACCAGTTCGTAGTCCACACCGAAATAGTCGTGAATCAGACGGTCGCGCATTCCAGACATGGCCCGCCACTCGACCATCGGGTACTGAGCCCGAAACTCCTCGGGGACTTTCTTCGCCGCCTCCCCGATGATCTCGAGGCTTCGAACAAACGCGCGTCGAAGTGTCTCATTCGCTACGAATTCATCGCGCGTCAAGCCGGCCGTTTGGGCGACCAGGTACTCTACTTCCACCAAGATATGGCGGAGGTAATCACGCGGCTCGAAGGACATCCTGCGCTTCGGCCACAATGCGCGGCCCGATGAACGGCGATAGCGCCTCCGTCGTGACGAGTTCCACCCGCCGTCCGAGACACTCTTCGAGCAGGTCGGCTAGGGCCAGGAAGTGATCGAACGTCTTGGCACCCGGAGAAAACTGCACTAGCAGGTCGACGTCACTGTCCGGGCGGGCCTCGCCTCGCAGAACCGACCCGAACAGGGCCAGCCGTCGAACGCCAAGAGCCCGGATCTCGGGCTCCGACGCGACCAAACGTTTCACCGTCTCTTCTCGGGTGAGCGGCCTCGGAGTCATGGTCACAATTATCTTCGGTTCGTGATTTGAGCCAAGAGAGAAACGAGAGGCATAACGGCCCGCGCTCACCCGCGGCCGCTCATCGTCAGCGCCGGCGGCCGTCGGGTGCAGCGCGATGTTGGACTAAATCCGCCTGCGGCGGATAGATGAAATCCTCATCCGCACTTCTTCGTTGATCCGCTCGCCAGCACGACGACGATCTCCCTCCGGGGAGGCTGCCACCTCCCTGGAAAGGAGATCGTCATGACCCGTCTGCGACAACGGATGCTGGAGGATATGCAACTGCGGGGGCTGTCCGCAAGGACGCAAGGGGCCTACGTCCTGGCCGTGCGCCAGCTGGCCGAGTACTTTCATCGAAGTCCCGACCAGATTAGCGAGGAGGAGCTGCGCCAGTACTTTCTGTATCTCGCCAACAAGAAGCAGGTCGCGCGAGCGACGGCGACGATCGCGTTGTGCGGGATTCGGTTCTTCGTCACCCACACGCTGCGGCGAGAGTGGACGACGCTGCAGTGTGTGCGGCCCCGCCGGGAGCGGAAGCTGCCCGTGGTGTTGAGCCGCGACGAGGTGCGCCAGGTGCTGGCCGCGCTGCGGGAACCGGTCTATCGGGCCTGTCTGACGACCATCTATGCCGGTGGGTTGCGGTTGCTGGAAGGCGCGCGGTTGCAGGTGACGCAGATCGACAGCGCGCGATTGCAGCTCCACATTCACGGCAAGGGTGGCAAGGATCGGTACGTCCCACTCGCCGCCCCGACCCTCACGCTGCTGCGGGCCCACTGGTGCACCCACCGGTCGCCGGTGTGGCTCTTCATCGCCCCGCCCCGGCGCGGCATGCCGGCGGGCGTCGTGTCGCCGGTGGGGCCCGTGACCCGGAGCAGTCTCCAGAGTGCGTTCGCTCGGGCGCGCCGGGCGGCCGGGGTGCCCAAACGGGCGTCGATTCACACGCTGCGGCATTCCTTCGCGACACATCTGCTGGAAGCCGGCGTCAACCTGCGGCTGATCCAAGCGATCCTCGGGCACGGGAGTGCGCGCACCACGCAGATCTACACGCACCTGACCCAGGAGGTGCGCGCCACCTTGACCGATCCGCTGACGCACCTCGTCGACGGTCTCTGCTGATCGAACGGCGAGGGCACCGTGCTCGACGTGGCGGACATCGTCCGCCGCCACGGGGCCGCCGTGCGTACGGTGCTCGGGACGCGGCTGCTCCCGAGTCAGGCGCGCGCCTTACGCGACCTCGCGGCGTGTCGGACGGCGGCCTGTGGCGGCCAGCTCACGCAGTGCACCGCGTGTGTCCGGCAGGTATATCGGTATCACTCCTGCCGCAACCGCCACTGCCCGAAGTGCGGCGGGGACCAGGCCGCGCGGTGGCTGACGCGGCACCACGCGCGGCTGTTGCCCTGTCCGCACTATCTGATCACCGTCACGCTGCCGGCGGCGCTGCGACCCCTCGCCTTCGGCCACCAAGCCGTCATCTACGGGGCCCTGCTGCGGTGCGCGGCGGCGGCGCTCCAGACGCTCGCGGCCGACCCGCGCTACGTCGGGACGTCCCTGGGGTGCCTCGCCGTGCTGCACACCTGGACCCGGGATCTGCGCTATCACCCCCACGTGCATCTGATCGTCACCGCCGGCGGGCTCTCCGCCGATCGGACGCGGTGGGTTGCCCCGAAGCATCCCGCGTTCCTCGTGCCCGTCCGGGCGTTGTCGGTGCTCGTGCGCGCCAAGATGTGCGCCGCGGTCACGCAGGCCGGCCTCCTCGAGCAGGTCCCCGCCGCGGTGTGGACGACGCCGTGGGTCGTCCACGCCCAACCCGCGGGCGATGGCGCCCGCGTCCTCGACTACCTGGCCCGGTATCTCTTCCGCGTCGCCATCAGCAACAGTCGACTCGAGCAGATCGACGAAGCCCAGGTCACCTTTCGCTATCGGCACACCCGGACTCAGACGATGCGGCGCGTCACCCTGTCCGGCGTCGAGTTTCTCCGCCGCTTCCTGCAGCACGTGCTCCCGCGCCGCTGCGCCAAGGTGCGGTACTACGGGCTCTGGAGTGCCACCCGGCGGGCCGATCGGGAGCACGCGCGCACGCTCCTCGACCGGGCACGCGCCGCCACGACGACCGCCACCGCCGTATCGGCGACCCCGACGGCCTCGTCAGCCGTGGCGCCCGTCTGCCCCCTCTGCCACGCGGGCACCCTCACCGTGATCGCACTCCTGCGACCACTCCCCCGAAAAGTGCCCCCATGACCCGGCCACGCGCGCGGATTACCCGACCGCGTGGCCGCGTGCATGTCGCACGTGTCAGGACGAGTGTGTCTGCCACAGGGATTCAACGGGGATCGGAGCCACCACGAGGCTCATGAATCATGCGTGGCGTCGAGACACGTACGCCCCGGGCCTCTCGGTGCTCGCCACGTCCGCCTCGTCAGCCAGTCATCACGCACCGGGCACACTCGTTCGAACTCCAATAGCACCGACCGTGCCCGGATTTCGTCCAACCCAGGATTGTGTCGCGGCTTCGCGCGACACGAATCCTTTATTCGTTAGGCAGCACGACTTGAGCGAAAGTGACATTGAGAATTTCACCTGATCGCACGTTCCGTCGACCATCGCATGACCTCGTCTCCCGCCTTGCCGGGATCGGTAACGTCCTCGCGTATCACTTGAACCCGCAGCGGTGAGTACTCAACCTTAACCTCCTCTATGTTTCGAGCGAACGGTCGGGGAGAGTACTTCACGGTAAATGTCGCCGTCACCTCAAATGGCGACTGTTTGGCGAACCAATCCTTACTGAAACACCCAAAGCGCAGCTGAGCAGTAGAGCCCGGTGTCACCACCAATGGGCTTGGCGACAAGCTGGCACGACCACATGACCGATTGTCGCGGTTCCCGTCGGGACGATATGTCCCGTCCCAGATCAGGATCGAATCGAACCACAGTTGCTGCTGCGCCTCACTGCGATTGAAGTAGTCGAACTCAAGGCGCATTTGCTCCTTGAGTTCGTTCACAGCACGGAAGGACCGCAGCACCGGGGTACCGTTTGCCGTCTGCCCGACGATCTCTGCACGCGCCGGCCAGTTGTAAAACACCACCCAATTCACTGCGGCTCTTTCGTAAATCACAAAGTCGCGGTGTTGGTAGACCAGAGGAAGCGATTGATCCTGAGATGAGACCGACTGGACCAAGAGCGCTACCGACGCCAAAACAATGACGATAGTCCGCATGACACTTTCCTCCGTGTGTGCGCAAGAACGAGCTCGCCTTAGGTTGTCTGTAGCTGCCTGCTCCTGTCAGTGTCCGAGTACGTATGAGTGTGGGATAACCGTTCGATCTGCCTCGTTGATTAGATCCACGTGACACCAAATCTGCCTAACGTCGGCGCTGAGCCGCGCGGCTCAGCGACATGTCGCCACGGACGAAAAGGCCGCGTCGGCTCCAGCGCATGTTGGGCCGCCGTATTCCTATTCGTTTCGGATTTCGTTGACGGCGACA
>VGVM01000085.1 GCA_016874035.1 Gemmatimonadota bacterium | reverse complement strand
GTTGTCGCGGGCGTCGCGGCCGGTGTCGTCGTGGGCGTGCTGGCCGGCGTCGTCGTCGTGGACGCTGGGGAACGTGTCGTCGTCGCTGGCGTCGTCGCTGGCGTAGTCGCTGGCGTGGTCGCGGGCGTTGTCGCGGGCGTTGTCGTAGGCGTGGTTGCGGGCGTCGTAGTTGTCGTACGTGTGTCCGACTTGGTTTCCGTGCGCGAATCCGTCCGCGTCGTTGTTGGTTCAGCCCGCTGCGTCATGACCTGCGCGGCACGTTTCATCATGGCCGACTTGTACTCTGCAGCGGTCACGAATTTCGGGTCGAGCGACGCGGCTTTCTCGTAACTGACCTGGGCGAAGGCCACGTCACCACGATCCTCGGCTTCCACGCCGCGCGAGAACTCCAGGAGGGCCTGCGGCGACGGGCGCGGCGCCTGGTCGAGCGCCAGCCGCTCCGCCGCGGTAAGGCGCACGCCCAACTGATCGAAGAGCGCCATCACGATCTGGCGTTCGGCGTCAAGGAGGCGGGCCAGCGGCGCCTCGCCTCGCAGCGCCGCACCGACCGCCCCGGTCTCGACGTTCGCAATTGTCGTGTTGATGGCGAGTCCACCGCTGTCGGCGACCGCCAAGCGTCCGAGGATGATACGCTCAGCGGCAACCAGCTTTCCGACCCGCACCGCCGTGGCGGCCTCCACCACGCCGCTCGCGGACAGCGCAAGCTCCTTCCGCACATCGGCGAGGCGGGCGCGCTCGACCACCGTCAGCTGTGCGCTCACGGCGAGGTCGGCGACTATCAGCTCCGCCAATCCATGCCCGAGCACCGCGTACTGAGGATCAGTCGAAAACACCTGGAACGGCAGGACGGAAACCGTGCGACGTCCGCCGATTGCCACCTGCGAACGCTCCTCGGAGGCGGCGGCGGCTGCGGCTGTCACCTGCGCGCCGGAGGCGACGCCGGACTCGGAGACCTTGACGCCGGTGGCGCACGCGGCTGCGGCAACAGCGGCGGCCGCCACCACCATCGAAGCGGCGCGGAAACCAGCAGGGCGCGGGCTACGTGTCATGGGAATGATCCTGGATGAGTTCCGAGACTACGACGAGAAGTCTACGCGAGCCGCAACCCACCGGATCGCCGCACGGCTGCCGCGCCTGCGTCGGGGTTGCGACGATCCAGCAGCTCGCGGATCGCCGCCGCGAGGACCCGGCCAGTGAACGGCTTTGCGAGGAAGGCGCAGTTGAGATCGCTGCCCGGCAAGTCCAGTTCATTGTTGGCGTAGCCCGAGACGTAGAGCACCCGGATCCCGGGGCGCGCCTTTCGGATTCGCTCGGACAGCTCGCGACCGCCCATGCCCGGCATGATGACATCCGTCACGAGGGCATCAATCCGGCCGCGGTGCCGGGATTCGAGCGCAATCGCCTCGAGTCCGTTCTTGGCCGTGAGCACGGAGTAGCCCTCAGCCTGGAGCAGGTCGCGCACGAGGCCGAGCAACGACTCTTCGTCCTCCGCTACGAGCAGCGTCTCGGTCCCTCTCGGCGCACGGCTCGGGGCCCCTTCGCCCAGGCCCAGCGCGGCGACCGCAGCCCCTTCGGCCTGCGGCAGGTACACGCGAAATGTCGTGCCCTGACCCGGTGCACTCTCGGCCCAGATGTAGCCGTTCGATTGCTTGACGATTCCGTACACCATCGACAGCCCAAGGCCGGTGCCGCGGCCCGGCTCCTTCGTCGTGAAGAACGGCTCGAATACCTTGTCGAGCACTTCGCGTGGCATCCCGGTGCCGGTGTCGGCGACCTGCAGGAGCACGTACCGCCCCTCCGGCATCCGCTTTGGCGTCTCGCGGCCGGGCGCACCGGTCACGGTCACGGGTGTCACATCAATCATCAGGCGCCCGCCGTTTGGCATGGCATCGCGCGCGTTGATGGCGAGGTTCACCAACACTTGCTCGAGCTGCCCGGGGTCCGCAAACACCAGCGTGCCCCGGTCTTCGCTCGAGACCGCGACTTCGATGTCCTCGCCGATCAGGCGTCGCAGCATGGGTTCGACCTCGCGGACGGCGTCGGCGACGTCGAACACCTTTGCCTGCATGACCTGTTTCCGGCTGAACGCCAGCAGTTGCCGCGTCAGCTCGGCCGCGCGATCCGCGGCGCGGCCGATCTGGCCAACGCTGTCCTGCAGCGGTAAGGTCTCGGCCAGCTGCGTGGACAGGATCTCGGCGTGCGCGCGAATGACCGTAAGGAGGTTGTTGAAGTCGTGGGCCACTCCACCGGCCAGTTGCCCGATCGCCTCCATCTTTTGCGACTGGCGGAGTTGCTCTTCAAGCGCACGGCGGGCGGTCACATCCCGGAAGGTCCACACGCGCCCCTGCGCCCGGTCTCCCATCCGGTGCGGCACGGAGTGCACCTCGAATACCCGGCCGTCCGCGCACGACACCGTCTCGGTGTGCTCTCGCTCGGGTTGTGCGTCGAGGTCCCGTGTGCGCTGCAGGAACCCTTCGCGCTCGTTGAGCTGGTCAGCGACAAAGCTGAGTACGCCACGGCCATCGCGCGCATCCAGCAGGCGCTGCGGCAGGTTCCAGTGCGTAACGAGCCGAGAGTTCGTCCGCACGAGGATGCCGCCGAGGTCAACCACGAGCATTCCGTCCGCCGTGGATTCGAGCGTCGCGGAAAGCAGGGAAAGCGCCTGCGCCGTCTCGTCGCGCTGGCCGATCGCGCCGTGCAGGCGATGGAGCCGGTCCGCCAGCTCGAACGACACCATCTCCATCGAGTGCTCCAGCATGGCCCGGTCGTCGTCGGCCTGGCGATAGGCGGCCTCGATAGCGTCGATGAGCGACGCCAACTCGGGCGGCACGGCCTCGGTGCTGCCGAAATGCCGCCGCAGCTGCCGGGCGAGCAGCTTGTGCATCGCGCTCAGCGCTCCGCGAGCGTCGTGATCGTCATCGTCTGGTTGTGCAGTTCGCACTTCACCGACTTCGCGAAAGGCGCGATTTCGCCGTAGGAGTAGAATCCAGTGAGCGCCGCACCCGGCCCGAGCACCTGTCGCACGCTCTCGACCTCCTCTTCGACGCGTTGCCGCAGGACCAGTTTTCGCCCCACGCAGCTGATCAAAAGGGCGAGGTCCACCGCCCCCTGGCCCAGCGCCTCGTACGACGCGTCCGCCGCGCCGTGTGCGCCGTCAATCAGCCGATCCACGTTTGCCTTCATCAACTGTACCTGCGCGCCCTCGGGCACGTCACCCGCGAACGTCACGCTGCCCTCGGCCTCGTCAACGGCGAGGATCGTGCGCACGACACGCGGGCTGCCATCGTTGCGGCGAAGACTGAGCGGAAACATGAGGCCGCTCGCGGGCAGTTCGCTGGCGTGCGGGCCGAGATACGACTTGTAGAGCTGGAGCGCCGAACTGCCGTCGAGTTCATACAGCACGTTGCCACGGGAGCGGGTCACAATTCTATGCGGTCCGAACGGGTCCCAGCCGCCGAGCGACCCGTACCCAATCCGGAGTCGCGGACCGTACAGCCCGACGACGGCAACCAAGCCGGCGGAAACCTCGCCATCCACGCACACGACCGTCTCCTGGAACGCCGCGCCGTCGCCGGCGAGTCCTCCGGTCACCGCGACCTGCTCGGGCAGCCCGTTGCGCAGCCCGTCTGCAAGTTCCGAACCGTTGACATGCAGCCCTTCGGCAAAGACGAGCACGTGCGCGAGCCCGTCGTGGGGTAGCGCCAGCGCGAGGTCCGCACCCACCTTGGCGCTGGATTCCGGAGACGTGAGCCGGCGGCGCTCAACCTCGACGCGCCCGTCCTCGATCTCAAGGGCCGTGGCGGTGATGGAATCGTCGTGAACTTCGATGTCGTGGATCTCGCCGGCCGTCGAACCGCCGACAAGACGGGCCGTGGGGTACAACTCGTGGAGGGCGTCGAGCGCGGTCGGGTCCAGCAGCGCGTGGCGGGCGCCGAAGCACAGGACCAGCTGCGCGTCCCTGAGTCCCCCGGCGTCGCGCGTGGTGCGCCATCCGGATTCCCGCGTCCACCGACGTTGTTCGATTCGCATACGGTAGAGTATCGTCTCGCCAGCGCCGCGCTGCCACCTCCGCCGGGCCCTGCCCCCCCCCGGGGGGTGGGGGGGCGGAAGGGGCTAACGACGACGCCCCGCCGGCAGTCGCTGCCTTGGCGGGGCGTCCGTTCAATGGGCCATCCAAGAGTTGAACTTGGGACCTCACGCTTATCAGGCGTGCGCTCTAACCACCTGAGCTAATGGCCCGGGAGAGGGGAGAAAGCTAACGGGATATGCGCTGGGCGTCGAGCGCGGACGCCCCGCCCCGGCTATTCGTAGAACCGGTGTGGGTTCTCGTGCCGGTCGTCTTCGTCCTGATCGTCCCACTCGTCGTCGAGGTCGATCAAGTCGTCGTCCACCTCGGGGTACTCATCCTCGGGGTCGTCTTCGCCGTCGCCGATCTCCTCGTCGTCCTCGATCTCGCCATCGAGTTCGCCGTCGAGTGCTTCGTCATCGAGTTCATCTTTCCCGGGACCTTCGTCTTTCCCCGGGCTTCCCGCCGCGCCCCGCATCGTGTGCCTCGCCCCGAAGGGTGGTGGTGTATGCCGATCCCGCGCCCTACGAGGCCCGCTCGCGCTTCAGCTCGCGCGAAACCCGCTTGCGATCGCTGCCCGAAAGGAGACGCTTCCGGAGGCGGATCGAAGACGGAGTGACCTCGATGAGCTCGTCACCTTCGATATACTCCAGCGCCCCTTCGAGCGTCAACACCCTCGGGGGTTCGAGCATGATGTGCTCGTCCGCGCCCTTCGATCGCATGTTCGTGAGCTTCTTCTCCTTCGTCGGATTCACGTCCATGTCCGCCGGCCGCGAGTTCTCGCCGACGACCATCCCTTCATACACCGCGTCCCCGGGTGACACAAAGAGCACGGAGCGGTCCTGAAGGTTGTTCAGCGCGAACGCGACGATGACGCCCGCCTCCATCGACACGAGCACACCCCGCCCGCGGCCCTCGAGATAGCCGGCCCACGGACCGTACTCCAGGAACCGGTGGTGGATGATTCCGGTGCCTCGCGTGTCGGTGAGGAACTCCGACCGATACCCGAACAGCCCTCGCGCGGGGATCTTGTAGAGCAACCGCACCAGTTCCTGGCCGGGATGCTTCATCTCGATCATCGTGCCTTTCCGCTTGCCGAGCGCCTCGATGACGACGCCCATGAACTGCTCGGGGACGTCAATCGAGAGCTCCTCGTATGGCTCGAGCTTCTCGCCATTCGGGCCGTCGTGCGTGATCACGCGGGGGCGCGAGACCTGGAACTCGTACCCCTCGCGGCGCATGGTCTCCATGAGGATGGTCAGGTGCAGTTCGCCGCGGCCGCTGACCGTCCAGGTGTCCGTTGAGTCGGTGTCCTCCACCCGCAGCGCGACGTTCTTCTCGAGTTCGCGCATGAGGCGTTCACGAATCTGCCTCGAGGTCACGAACTTCCCGTCCTTGCCGGCGAACGGTGAGTTGTTGACCATGAAGTCCACCGAGATCGTGGGCTCCTCGACGGCGATTCCCTCGAGCCGATCCGGGTGCTCCGGGTCGGTGAGCGTCAAGCCGATCTCGACACCGTCGAGGCCGGCCACCGCGACCATCTCGCCGGCGCTTGTTTCCTCAACCTCGGTCCGGTCGAGCGCCTCGAAGGCATAAAGCTTGGTCACGCGCGCGCTGGTCAACTTCGCGGCGGGGTCCATCGGCAGCAGCGCGACTGTCTCGCCGACATGCACCGTGCCGCGCTCGACCCGCCCGATCGCCAGTCGGCCCAGGTACGGCGAATAGTCAATCGTCGAGACGAGCATCTGGAACGGACCCTTCGCGTCCGCCGGCGGCGCCGGCACGGCCCGGACGATCGTCTCGAACAACGGCTCGAGGTCCTGCGCCGGCTCGTCCATGTGCAGCGTGGACGTGCCGTCGCGGCCCGACGCGTACACGAACGGCGCATCAAGCTGCTCGTCGTTGGCCTCGAGCTCGATCAGCAGGTCGAGCACTTCATCGTGTACCCGGAGCGGATCGGCGCCCGGGCGATCAATCTTGTTGATCACGACGATCGGCTTCCGGCCCAGGGCAAGCGCCTTCCTCAGCACGAACCGCGTCTGCGGCATCGGCCCGTCGAAGGCGTCCACCACCAGCAGGACGCCGTCCACCATGCGCATGATCCGCTCGACCTCGCCGCCGAAGTCGGCGTGGCCCGGCGTGTCAACGATGTTGATCTTGGTTCCGCGCCAGCGCACGGACGTGTTCTTCGCGAGGATCGTGATCCCCCGCTCGCGCTCGAGCGGGTTCGAGTCCATCACGCGCTCGGCGACAACCTGGTTGTCGCGAAAGGCCCCGGCCTGGCGGAGCATCTGGTCAACCAACGTGGTCTTGCCGTGGTCCACGTGGGCGATAATGGCAATGTTGCGAATCTGCATCGGGTGGAAATCTAGTCACCCGACAGGCGTTTTCCCCCTCAACACGGGTCCTTCGGGCGCGCAATCGGCCATGGCGCGCCCCTCGAGCTGGATCGTGGTGTGCAGGATCCCGCGCGCGCCCGCGGCGGCGGTCATCGCTTCCAGAGCGGCCTGGTGGCGGGACGGATCGGATACCACCGCGTGCGCGCTGAGGGCGATCACCCCCGAGGTCAGCGTCCACACGTGGAGGTCGTGCACAGAATCCACCCCCGCGACGCGCTCCAGCGCCCCGCGGAGCTCCGCGACGTCAATGTGCGCCGGCGTGGATTCCAGCAGGATATCCACGCTCTCGCGGACGAGTTTCCATGCCCCTCGAACGATCAGCGCGGTCATCAGGATCGAGGCGATCGGGTCGGCCAGCGTCCAGCCGGCAAAGCGGGCAAGGAGTGCGGCGGCGACCGCTGCCACGGACCCGAGCAGGTCGCTCATCACATGTAAGTACGCACCGCGGACATTGAGCGAATGCCCGGCCGACCCGTGTAGCAAGCGCGCGGAGATGGCGTTGACGACCAGGCCGCCCAGCGCCACGCCGAGCATGATGCCCGTCCCCACGGGCTCGGGGTTCCGAAGCCGACCTACGGCCTCCCAGATGATCGCCGCCGAGACGGCGAGCAGCGTGGCCCCATTCAACAGCGCCGCGAGGATCTCGAATCGCAGGTACCCATAGGTGCGCTTTGGAGTCGCGGGCTGTCGCGCCAACCACGCCACGAACAGCGAGAACGCGAGCGCACCGACATCGGTGAGCATGTGCCCGGCATCCGCGAGCAACGCCAGCGAGTTCGCGACGATGCCACCAATCACCTCGGCGACGAGGAACGTTGCCGTCAGGGCGAGTGCAATACGGAGGGCCTTGGACACGTGCGCCGCCGACGCGTCGCGGTGGTGCACGTGCGCCCCGTGGTCGAACGGATGGCCGTGGCCCGCACCATGCGTGTGATGGCCCGCGTCAAGGTGGCGTTCGGAATCCGTTCGCCCGCGCGCCTGCTGGCGACCCGTGGCGACACAGTCGTAATTTCGATCCGTGCTGGCACGGTTTTCGCTCATTGCGGTCTTGCTCCTCCTCAACGCGTACTTCGTTGCCGTGGAGTTTGCCCTCGTCCGCGCACGCCGGACCCGCCTTCAGGCCATGGTCCGCGCCGGCGACCCGATCGCCCGGTTCGCTGTCGCGGCCACCGAAGCCAAGAATCTCACCAAGTACCTCTCGGCCGGCCAGCTGGGGATAACCCTTGCCTCGCTCGGACTCGGCTGGGCGGCCGAGAGCAGCCTGGGCCACCTGTTCGAGGGCTGGTTCGCGAGCCTGCCGATCGCCGTGGAAATGTCGGTGCGGGCCAGCGTCGCCGCCGGCACGGCGCTCCTTATCGCCACCTACCTGCACGTCGTGTTCGGCGAGCTGATGCCCCGGGCCCTCGCCCTGAATCACCCCGAGGTCGCCGCCAAGTGGCTCACACCCCCGCTCGTGGCGTTCGTCGCCGTGGTCAAGCCGCTGCTCTGGGTGTTCCACTCGTCGGCGGTCGGGGTGCTGCGCGCGTTCGGACAGCCGGAGCCGGATGAAACCGGTGGCGTGCATTCGCCCGAGGAGCTGCGCATCCTGATCGAGCAGGCCGAGGAGAGCGGCGCCCTCGGATCGAATGAGGCCGAACTCGTTGACGCCGTGTTCGAGTTCTCCGAGAAGAATGCCCGCGAGGTGATGACCCCACGCACCAACGTCGTCGCGCTCGACGTGGACTCCACGCTGGACGAAGCACTCGCCCAGGTTCGTGCGGCGGGGTTCTCGCGCTACCCGGTGTACGAGTCGTCGGTGGACAACATCATCGGACTGCTGCACGCGAAGGAGCTGCTCTGGGCGGCCGTTGACCGGCCTTCGGACTTCAGCCTGCGCTCGCTGGTCCGCCCCGTGCACGTGGTCCCGGGCTCCCGCGATGTGGAAGGCGTCCTCGCCGATTTCAAGCGACGGAAG
>VGVM01000084.1 GCA_016874035.1 Gemmatimonadota bacterium | reverse complement strand
CGATTTCGCCGCCGACACGAAGCTGCCGAAGCGTGTCGCCCGCACGATGATGCTGATGACGCGCGACGTCAACGGCAAGCTCGGCGCCGAGATCGCCAAGACCGCCGGCCAGGTGACGCAGGTGCAGTGCGTGACCTGCCATCGCGGCGTCCCGATCCCGAAGCAGCTCGTGGACATCGTCACCGAGACGGCGACGGCGAAGAACGCCACGGCGGCGCTCGATCAGTACCGCGAGCTGCGCACGCAGTTCCACGGCGCCGCGGCCTACGACTTTTCCGATTTCACGCTGTTCTCGGCGGCGCAGCGCGCGATCGCGGCCATGCGACCCGACGATGCGCTGGCGTATCTGACTGCGAACGTGGAGCTCCACCCGGGCTCCGCGCGCAGCTACCAGCAGATGTCGGTGGCGTACCAGCGCAAGATGGACACCCCGAACGCGATCAAGATGCTGGAGAAGGCCGTCGAGCTCGACCCCATGAACATGGGGTTCCGCAACCAGCTCAATCAGCTCAAGAACCCGCAGCCGTAAGGTGCGCCGGCGCCGACGGTGCGAGGTGCGCGGGGCACTCTCGCACCCTCGCACCTGCGCACCCCTCGCACCTTTACCGGTAGATGAAACGGCGGCCGGTGGACGACCCGACCGGGTACCAGGCCTCGATCGGCGCCGGCTGCCCTGCCGCGCGCTCACCGAACGTCACCAGCTCGTGCTGGCCCAGGCCGGCGGGACGCGCGACCACGCTGGTGAACCCCTGGAACATCACGCGCTGCCCATCGCGCGTGGTCACGCGCACGACGTCCAGGCCGCCCGACGGCGGCGCCAGCTCGAACGTGTAGGTGCCCTGCGGCAGGATCGCGCCCGGCAGCGACACCGTGCCGCTGAACGTCAGGTGATTGAGGCGGCTGACGAAGCCCGCCGCCGACGCCGCCCCCGCGGCCACACACACGACCGCCGCCACCGCCATCGCCACCGCCACCACCCGCTTGCGACTCTTCATGTCTCTTCCTCCTTCATTGACTACAACGAGCGCGGGCGGGCACTCGAACAAGCGTATGATTACGGCGTTTCCCGTGACCAATGCGGCCGGTGACCCGCTGATCGGCAGGACGATCGCTCAGTACGAGGTCGTCGCCCGGCTGGGTGGCGGCGGCATGGGCGTCGTGTATGCCGCGCGCGACACCAGGCTGGGACGCCGGGTCGCGCTCAAGTTCCTCCCCCCGCAGTGGAGCCACGACGAGGGCGCCCGGCAGCGCTTCGTCCGCGAGGCGCAGGCCGCCTCCTCCACCGACCACCGCAACATCTGCACGATCCACGACATCGCGACCGGCGACGACGGACAGCTCTTCATCGTCATGGCCCACTACGAGGGGGTGACACTGAAGGACCGGCTCGAGTCGGGGCCGCTCAGCGTGGACGAGGCCGTGGAGATTGCCGCGCAGGTGGCGGAGGGACTTGCGAAGGCGCACGCGCAGGGCGTCATCCATCGCGACGTCAAACCCGGCAACCTGATGCTGACCGAGGACGGCGTCAAGATCCTCGACTTCGGCCTCGCGAAGTTCGCCGAGGCGCGGCTGAAGCTGACACTCGAGGGTTCGACGATCGGCACCGTCGCCTACATGTCGCCCGAACAGGCGCGCGGCGAGGAGGCCGACGCGCGCAGCGACGTGTGGGCGATCGGCGTGGTGCTCTACGAAATGCTGGCGGGCACCCCGCCGTTCAAGGGCGGCTATCCCGAGGCGATCGCGCACGCGATCAAGACCGACCCGCCTTCGCCCCTTCGGGGCTCCGGCGAGGCAGGTCCGATCCCGGAAGCGCTCGAGCAGCTCGTGTTCCGGGCGCTCCACAAGAACCCCGCGGTCCGCTTCCAGACCGCGCGCGACCTCGCGCGGGCGCTGCGCGTACAGCAGGGCCGGACGATTCCGCTGGATCTGCGGACCGAGCCGGTGCCAACGGCCGGCGTCCACGCAGCCGGGATCGGGCGCAGTTCCGGCTGGCAGAGGCGAGCCCTGGTCGCGGCGGGCGTGCTCGCGGCGATCGCGCTCGCAGGCGCGGCGTGGATCCTTGCACCCGTAGACCGTGTGTTCGTCGCGGTCGCGCCGGTGGTCAACCAGACCGGATATGCGGAGCTCGATCCCTATCGCCTCGCGCTGACGCAGGAGCTCATCGCCGGACTGCAGGACTCGGCCATCGTCCGACCGTTGCGCTACGAGCAGCTGCTGCACGCGGTGCGCCCGTTCCGCGACACGGGGCGGGACGTCTCCAGCCGCGAAGCGCTGCAGGCGATTACGGGGGCCGCGGGACCGGAGCTGGCGCTGGTTCCGACGCTCGTGCACGAAGACAACGCCTGGCGTGCACGCATCGAGGTGATTCCCCGGGGCGCCTCGGCTCCGAGCGTCGAGATCGAAACCGCGGCGGTCACCTCGTCGCTGCCCAAGGATGCGGTCTACGCGCTGATGGCACAGCTCGCCGGGCGCGTAGGCGACCATTTCACTGCCGCCGGTCCGCGACGGGCGTATGTCGCCAGCGTGCTGCGGGCCGGCATCGGATCGCCGCTCCGGGGCGGCAACACGCTGCGGTCGCTCGACGCGGCAGCGGTGTTCGCGAGCGGGCTCGACGCCTATGAGCAGCAGGAGCACTCGACCGCGCTGCGCGCGTTCAGCACCGCGGCCGACGAGGATTCGACCAACGCGCTGCCGGCGGCGTGGCGCAGCCGCGTCGCGCGCCTGATGGGTCAATCGCGCGTCGCCGAGGACGCGGCGGCCGAGGCCCGACGGCGCGATCCCACCCGGCTGCGCACGTCGGACCGACTGTTCGTGGAAGCGGTCATCGCCGAAGCCGGACGCGATGCGCCGACCGCGGAGGCCCGCTACCGCGAGCTCATCGAGCGATATCCCGACGAAGCGATGTGGCAACTGGAGCTCGGCGCCTTTCTGGACCGGCAGGGGCAGGGACGCTATCGCGATGCCGAAGCCGGCTACACGGCCGCGCTCGGTCTCGATGCCACGCTCACCCGCGCGCGTCTCGAGCTGTGCCGCCTCTACGGCCCGGCGCGCCTCAACGATCCGCCCAACGCGCGCAGGCATGGTGAAGAGGCGCTGGCGGCGTACCGCCGCGCGGGCGGGGTTGCCGGCGAGGCACAGGCGCGCTGGTGCCTGGCCGACGTGCTCAACGTTGGCGACGCCTCGGCGCGGGCCGAGGCCATGCGGCACGCGGAAGCCGCCCGCGACCTGCTGGAGCGGCGCGCCTATCCGTTCAACCTGTCGCGTGCCTACAACTACCTTGCGCTGTCATCGGGCGTGCAGGGGCGCTTCACCGACGCCGCGGTGTTCTGGGAGCAGTCGCTGGCGCAGGCGCGCGAGGCCGGGAACGTGACGCTCGAACCGGTGGTGTTGACGAACCTGAGCGTCGTGCACGAACGCCTCGGCAACATCGCGCGCGCCGTCGAATTCCGCCGCCAGGGCGCCGCGCTGGCGGAAGCGCTCGGCGACGAGCAGCGCGCGGCGCAGAACCAGGCCAACGGCGCGCTGTTGATGATCGAGTACGGCATCGACCCGGAGCAGGGGTTCAGAGACGTCCAGAATGCGCTTGGCGTCGTGCGCAAGCTGGGCGATCGGAATTTCGAAGTGTTCTGCCTGCGCGTCCTCGGGTTGTATCACCGGTACGCCGGACGGAGCGACGCCGCCGCGCAGGAGATCAACCGGGCCATCTCGATAGCCTCGGAGCGGAACCTCGACGAGGATGTGGCCGAAGCCAGGCTCGACCTCGCGCGCGTCCGCTTCGATACCTCGGACTACGCGGGCGCCCGCGCGCTGCTCGAGCAGGCGATCCCGTCTGCCCTCGACAGCGTGGAAGCGCTCATTTACCTCGCGCGCGTACAGGCGCGCGCCGGGAACGTCGCCGCTGCCGAAGCCAGCCTCGCCCGGGCCTCCACGACTGGCGACAGCCGCGTCCAGCTGGCGCCACTGCTCAACCTCGCGCGAGGTGAGCTGGCCTACGAAGCCGGCCGGACCGACGACGCGCGCCGGGCGTTTGCGAGCGCCGCCGCCGCGTGGACCGAGGAGCTGCCGCACGAGGCCAGCGTGGAAGCCCGCGCCTACATCGGTTTGCTCGACGGGCTCGCCGGTCGCACGGCACAGGGCGCCGCCGCCCTGCGCGCGAGCCTCGATCGGGCGCGCGCGATGGGCCGGCACGCGCTCGCGGCGCGCTGCGGTCTGTACCTGGCGCGCATCGACATCGGACGCGGCCGGTTCGCTGAGGCGCTGCGCACGTTGGACGAGGTGCCGGCCGACCGCGACGGCACGACGATCGGCCGTGAGCTGCGGGCGCAGGTCCATCACTGGCGCGCCATGGCGCTGAAAGGCCTGGGCGACGCAGCGGCGGCTGACGCCGAACGCGCCGCCGCACGCAAGTGGATCGCCGAGATCGGCGCAGCACTTCCCGTGGCTGATCGCGCGGCATTCGACGCACGGCCCGACATAGCGACCGTGCGGTAGCGCGACCTGTTCAGGGTGGGCAGAGGTGTCGTTAACCGCAGACAAGGTGTGTCGGTGTTCCACTGACATGGAGGTGCGCGATGAGCGGTGGCGAGTTCATTCCAAACGGGAGTATTCACTGGGATATCGAGGAAGAAGACGTCA
The DNA here is from genome assembly GCA_016874035.1 of Gemmatimonadota bacterium. Classification (GTDB taxonomy): domain Bacteria; phylum Gemmatimonadota; class Gemmatimonadetes; order Gemmatimonadales; family Gemmatimonadaceae; genus Fen-1231. Next base: position 3,793 of record VGVM01000084.1, on the reverse strand, counting down.
CGAACAACGGCGGCAACCTCAAGCGTGACAAGAAACGGCCGAACCTGCGCGGGAGGGATCCCATCCATCCGGCGTCGATCGGCCGGGCGATGGGGGCGGGGAAGAAGGACCATCCGGGCGAACTGCTCGTGACGCTGCGGTTCCCCGAGGGCACCGACGTGGGTACCACGTTGCAGAACGCCTTGAAGACATTGAAACTCAACCGCGAAAGCCGGCTCTTGGAAATCGAAGTGATTGTGCCTGTGAACCAAGCCGCCGACGCCGACGCGATCAGGCCGTCGCCGAACGACTGGGCGCAGGCGCGCGTCGAGTGGTGAGACTCCCGGACGGGGACGCTCCCCCCACAAGCGGCCCCGTCACCTTCCTCGTGAACTAGCTCCGGAACCGGAGCCAGCGGCGCGCAGGCCGGACCACGCCGGTCAGCGCATCGCGGAGCTCCGCTGCGGACTGATAGCGGTCGCCCGCCATCTTCGCCAGCAGCTTCTGCGCGATGCGCTCGAGCTGCACCGGGCGGTCCGCCGCGAGCTGCGTCAGCGGGGCCGGGTCCTTCTCGAGCACGTTGGTGACGGTATCGGCGGGTGACGACGCGCCGAACGGCAGCCGCCCGGTGGCCATCTCGTAGATGACCACGCCGAGCGAAAACAGGTCGCTGCGGGGGTCCAGCGGAAGCTGCAGGATGCGCTCCGGCGCCATGTAGTTCGCGGTGCCGAGCGGCCGCCCCGGAATGGTGGAGCCGCCAGGGACGACCTCGCCGGTGTCGTCCGACGCGAAGCGGCGCGCCAGGCCGAAATCGAGCACCTTCACCTGCCCGGTGCTGGAGACGATGATGTTCCCGGGCTTGATGTCGCGGTGGACGATGCCCGCCGCGTGCGCGGCGCCGAGCGCGTCGGCCACCTGCATCGCGATGTCCACGATCTCGCGGGTGGTCAGCGTCCGCCGGGCCATGTGCGCCTTGAGGTTGACCCCGTCGAGGCGCTCCATCACGAGGAACACCGACGCGCCGTCGTGGTCGATTTCGTAGATGGTGCAGATGTGGGGGTGGTTCAGGACCGCGATGGTCTGGGCCTCCCGCTCGAGGCGCCGGGCCGAGTCGGGGTCGCCCGCCAGCTCCTCGGGCAGGAACTTGAGCGCCACCCGGCGGGCGAGCCGGGTGTCCTCGGCCTCGTAGACGACCCCCATCCCGCCGACCCCGAGCTTCCCCGTGACCCGGTAATGTGAAATCGTCCGGCCGATCATCGGCGGCCTGAGGATATCAAACCCAATTGTCCCAAGCTGTTCGGTTGCGTCGCATCCGGCGTTATTACCAGACACAGGCCACACCGGCGGTTTTTGGCTCCTGATGGAGAGTCGTTATGATGCTCAGCCAGCGGACCATGACGGACCCTACACGGCGGCCGAACACGCCGAAACGCGAAGAGATCCTCGACCCCCTGCTCAGCGATGAGCCGACCATCGAGCTGGTCATCCGGGCGCGGGAAGGCGATCGTCTGGCCGTGGAAGCGCTGCTCCAGCGCTGCCTGCCCCCGTTGAAGCGCTGGGCGCACGGCAAGCTGCCGCCGGCGGCGCGGGGATCCATCGATACCGCCGATCTCGTCCAGGAAGCGGCCCTCCACGCCGTGCAGCGGCTGGACGTGTTCGAGCCGCGGCATGTAGGCGCGATGCAGGCCTACCTGCGCATGTCGGTGATCAACCGGATCCGCGACGAGGTGCGCCGCATCACGCGGCACCCGGCGGCGGTGGCGCTGCCCGAGGACCACCCGGCCGATGCGACCTCGCCGCTCGAGTCGGCGATCCAGGCCGAGTCGTACGACCACTACCGGCGCGCGCTCGAGCACCTCAAGGCGCGCGACCGGGAGATGGTGGTCGCGCGCGTCGAGGTGCAGTGGAGCCTGGCCGAGATCGCGCAGCGCTTCGGGATGCCCAGCGTCGATGCGGCGCGCATGGCGGTCACGCGCGCGCTGAAGCGTCTGTCGACGCACATGACGCCGTCGGCGTAGCGGGGTGCTACATTCCGATCACGTCGACGAGTTCCTTCACGGCGCCCGCCGACTTCTTGAGCGCGGCGTCTTCCTCGGCCGTGAGCGTGATCTGGATGATCTCCTCCACGCCCCTGGCGCCGAGCTTCACGGGCACGCCGACGAACAGGTCGCGGATTCCGTACTCGCCCTGCAGGAAGACCGAGCACGGCAGGATCTGCTTCTTGTCCCGCAGGATCGCCTCGCACATCTGAGCGGCGGCGGCGCCCGGCGCGTACCACGCGCTCGTGCCCACCAGCTTGGTGATCTCGGCGCCGCCGTTGGCGGTGCGCGTCGCAATCGCGTCGATGCGCTCCTTCGACAGCAGCTCCGTAATCGGGATGCCGGCCACCGTTGAATACCGCGGCAGCGGCACCATGGTGTCGCCGTGTCCGCCGAGCACGAACGAGTGGACGTTCTGGACCGAGACGTTCAGCTCCATCGCGATGAACGTGCTCATGCGGGCGGAGTCGAGCACGCCGGCCATGCCGATGATGCGCTCGCGCGGGAATCTGGTCAGCCGATAGAGCGCCTGGGCCATCGCGTCGAGCGGGTTCGCCACCGGGATGACGATGGCGTTCGGGCAGTGCTCGACGACCTTGGGCGCGATGCTCTTCATGATCTCGAAGTTGTCGCGCACGAGATCGTCGCGGCTCATGCCCGGCTTGCGCGGCTTGCCGGACGTGATGACGACGATGTCCGAGCCGGCGGCCGCGTCCCAGGTGCCGCCGCCGATGACGCGCGAGTCGGAGCCGATGATCGGGCACGTCTCGTAGATGTCGAGCGCCACGCCCGCGGCTTTCTGATCCGCGATGTCGATGATCACGACGTCGGCGAGCTCCTTCTCGACAATCGAGCGCGCCACGGTCGCGCCGACGTTTCCGGCGCCGCCTACCACTGTCACTTTACGTTTCATTCGACGCTTCCTTAGGGCGATGTCCCGCAGTCATCCGGCGGGTTACGCACAGTTTCTGTTGAAAACTCTGTTGAAAAGACCCTCACGCGGGCACGATCCGCGCGTGAATTCGAACATTTTAGCGGTTTGCACCATCGTAGGGCGAAACCATTTGCGATCTGCGATTGGTGATTTGTGATTTGGGGTTCTGATTGTGATTAAGATCGAAGCGAGAACACAAATCACAAATCACAGATCGCAAATCACAAGTCAAAGATCGCAAATCACAAATGAAGATTGTCGTCGCCGATGACCTTCCCGCCTCCGCGCTCGACCTGCTGCGCGCCGAAGGCTGGGACGTCGACGCCCGCACCGGCCGGGCACCTGACCAACTTGCCGCCGACCTGGCCGATGCGGACGCGATCGTCGTCCGCAGCGCCACCAAAGTCACCGCGCCGCTGATTGCCGCGGCGCCCAGGCTGCGCGTCATCGCGCGCGCGGGCACCGGCGTGGACAACGTCGACGTGGCCGCCGCGAGCGGGCGCGGCATCGTCGTCATGAACGCGCCCGGCGCGAACAGCATCAGCGTCGCCGAGCTGGCCATGGGCCTCGTGCTGGCGCTCGCCCGTCACGTTCCCGCCGCGGACGCGGCGATGAAGCAGGGCAAGTGGGAGAAGAAGAAGTTCCTCGGCGAGGAGGTCCGCGACAAGACGCTGGGCCTTGCCGGCCTGGGGCGGATCGGCCAGGAGGTCGCGCGCCGCGCGGCCGCGTTCGGCATGCGCATCATCGCGCACGACCCGTTCATCTCCGAGCAGGTGGCGTCGGACCTGGGCGTGGAGCTCGTGTCGCTCGACGACCTGTTCGCGAAGTCCGACTACGTGTC
>VGVM01000083.1 GCA_016874035.1 Gemmatimonadota bacterium | reverse complement strand
CCCCTCCGTCGCCACGAGCTTGAACCCCAGCGCGGCGAAGCGCTTCGCGGTCGGCAGCAGCGTCGGCTTGTCGCGGTCATTGACCGTGACAAACACCGTGCCGCCCTGCGGCAGACCGTTCCCCGCAGACAGCTGCGCCTTGGCGAACGCTTCGCCAAACCGTGCCGCCACCCCCATGACCTCCCCGGTGGACCGCATCTCGGGCCCGAGGATCGGGTCGAACTCACGGAACTTGGAGAACGGAAACACCGCCTCCTTCACGGCCACATGCGGCGCGATGATCTCGCCGGTGTACCCGAGGGAAGCCAGCGATTCGCCCATCATCACCCGCGCGGCCAGCGAGGCCAGCGGAACGCCGATGGTCTTGGACACGAACGGAATCGTCCGGCTCGCGCGGGGGTTCACCTCGATCACGTACACCTGCCCATCCTTGATCGCATACTGCACGTTGATCAGGCCCACGACCTTGAGCGCCTTGGCAAACGCGACGGTGTGATCGCGCATCACCCGCTGCTGCTCGGCCGTGATCAGGAACGGCGGCAGCACGCAGGCCGAGTCGCCCGAGTGGATCCCGGCCTGCTCGATGTGCTGCATCACGCCGCCGATCACGACATGACCGGTGGAGTCCGCGATGGCGTCCACGTCGGCCTCGACCGCATCCTCGAGGAACGAGTCCACCAGCACCGGCCGATCCTCGGACACGCGCACGGCGCGCGTGAAGTACTCCCGCAACGCCGACTCGTCGTACACGATCTCCATCGCGCGACCGCCGAGCACGTAGCTCGGGCGGACCAGGACGGGGTACCCGATCCGGTTGGCAGCTTCCACGGCGGCATCCACGCTCGTGGCCGTGCCGTTGGGTGGCTGCGCCACCCCGAGTTCGCGCGCGAGCTTCTCGAACCGGCGCCGGTCCTCCGCGATGTCAATTGAATCCGGGCTCGTCCCCAGGATCGTGACACCGGCTTCCTCGAGCGCCCAGGTGAGCTTCAGCGGGGTCTGCCCGCCCAGTTGCACGATCACGCCGACCGGCCGTTCGCGCTCGACGATCTCGAGCACGTGCTCGAGCGTGAGCGGCTCGAAGTACAGCTTGTCGCTGGTGTCGTAGTCCGTGGACACCGTCTCGGGATTCGAGTTCACCATGATGGTCTCGAACCCCTGGTCGCGGAGCGCCATCGCGGCGCGCACGCAACAGTAGTCGAACTCGACCCCCTGCCCGATCCGGTTCGGCCCGCTCCCGAGGATGACCACCGACTTTCGCCCGGTCCGCGGGGCCTCCGACTCCTCGTCGTAGGTCGAGTACAGGTACGGCGTATTCGACGGAAACTCGCCGGCGCATGTGTCCACCATCTTGTACACCGGGCGGACTCCCATGGCCCAACGCCGCTCACGAACGACCTTCTCCGACTCACCGCGCAGTCGCGCGAGTTGCACGTCGCCAAACCCGAGCCGCTTCATGGCGCGCAGCGCGTCGGCGTCCACCGTGCCCAGGGCACGGTACTCGGCCTCCGCATCCAGCAGTTCGCGCATCTGCGCCAGGAACCAGGGGTCGATCGCCGTGCGGTCGAACAACTCCGCGTCCGACATGCCGAGCCGCATGGCGCGCTTGACCTGGAAGATCCGTTCGGGCGTCGGCGCGGCGAGCGCGGCCTGCACCGCCTCGAGCGACTCGTCCGCCACGCGGTCGTCCTGCACACGGTCGGCCGATTCCCAGCCGATGCGCCCGTTTTCGAGCGCCCGTAGCCCCTTCTGCAGTGCTTCCTTGAACGTCCGGCCGATCGCCATGGATTCGCCGACCGATTTCATCTGCGTCGTCAGCACGGGGCTGGCGCCCGGGAACTTCTCAAACGCAAATCGCGGGCACTTCACGACCACGTAGTCGAGCACCGGCTCGAACGACGCGGGGGTGGTCTTCGTGATGTCGTTCGGGATCTCGTCCAGGCGGTAACCGACGGCGAGCTTGGCGCTGATGCGCGCGATCGCGAATCCCGTCGCCTTCGACGCCAGTGCCGACGAACGGGACACCCGCGGATTCATCTCGATCACGATCATCTCGCCATTCCGCGGGTTGATCGCGAACTGCACGTTGCAGCCGCCGGCATCCACGCCGATCTCGCGGATGATCGCCACGGCGGCGTCGCGCATGACCTGGTACTCGCGGTCCGTCAACGTCATCGCCGGCGCCACCGTGATCGAGTCGCCGGTGTGGACGCCCATCGGGTCCAGGTTCTCGATCGAGCACACGATGACGACGTTGTCGTCCTTGTCGCGCATCACCTCGAGCTCGAACTCCTTCCAGCCAAGCAGCGAGCGCTCGATCAACACCTGCGAAATCGGGGACTCCGCGAGGCCTCGCTTGACGATGGACTCATACTCCTCGCGATTGTACGCGATGCCACCGCCCGAGCCGCCGAGGGTGAACGCCGGTCGAATGATCGCCGGAAACCCCGTGAACTCGGCGATCTCGATGGCCTGTTCCCAGGTCGTCGCGATCCGCCCCTGCGGACACTTGAGCCCGATCTTCTCCATCGCATCGCCGAAGAGCTTGCGGTCCTCGGCCACCGCGATCGCACGCGCGTTGGCGCCGATCAGCTGCACGCCATGCCGTTCGAGCACGCCGCGATTGTACAGGTCCATCGCCACATTCAGCGCCGTTTGCCCGCCCATCGTGGCCAGCAGGGCGTCCGGCTTTTCGCGCTCGATGATCCGCTCCACGAACTCCGGCGTCACCGGCTCGATGTAGGTTCGATCGGCAACCTCGGGGTCGGTCATGATCGTCGCGGGGTTCGAGTTGACGAGGATCACCTCGAACCCTTCCTCGCGAAGCGCCTTGGCCGCCTGCGTGCCGGAATAGTCGAACTCGGCCGCCTGGCCGATGACGATCGGCCCGGAGCCGATCAACAGGATGCGATGGATGTCGGTTCGCCGAGGCATTGCCGGGGAAAGTTAGCGATCGGTCACGACGGGCAGTCGGCGAGCACGTCGCGCACGATGTCGTCGAGCCCCAATCGCGGCATCCACCCGGTGTCCTCGCGCAACTTGCCGGCGTCGCCGGCCAGGTGCGGGATATCCACGCCACGCTGCAGGCCGGGGTCCGTCACCAGCGAGAGCGTGGCGCCCGCTGCGCGGATCACTGCCGCCGCGAGCTCGCCGATCTGCACCGCCCGTCCGCTCGCCACGTTGTACACCTCGCCCGACAAGCCGTCCTCGGCGAGCAGGGCGTAGGCGCGCACCACGTCCTCCACGTGCAGGAAGTCCCGCGAAACGTGGAGGTTGCCGACCGGAATGCTCGCGGCGCCGGACCGGACTGCCTCGCGGATCCGTCGCGCCAGCGCAGGAAGCACGAAATCCGGCGTTTGCCCGCGCCCGCTGTGGTTGAACGAGCGGGTGCAGATCACCCGCAAGCCGCTGCGCCGGAACGACGCGAGCGCAAACGCCTCCTGCGCGAGCTTGCTGGCCGCGTACGCCGTGAGCGGTCGGCATTCGGCGCCCTCACGCAGCGGCTGGGCCGTGGCATCGTGTCGGCCGTATTGTTCGCCGCTGCCGATGACAACCACCGTCGGGTCGAGCGTTCCGGCGAGCTTTCGCTCTTCAAGCACGTCGAGCAGCCGCACGGCGATACCGACGTTGGTGTCCAGCGCGAGTGCCGGGTCCTTTCCGGCGGCAGGGACGAACGACACGGCGGCCAGGTGAAACACCGCGTCGGGCTGCGCCGCATCCACGGCGTCGCGCACCGCGCTGGCGTGCAGCAGGTCGTCGCGTCGCCACTGCACCAGCCCGTGATCTTCCGGTGAGAGCACGCCGTGGGGCGGGACGCCGACCAGCGACGAACCGGTCACCTCCCAGCCGTGGCGGACCAGTTCCCGCACCAACCATTGCCCCACGAACCCGCCCGCGCCCGTGACGAGCGCTCGGCGCGTGGCCATATCAGGCAGTCGCGCTCGAAGCGCGATGGCGGGCGATGTCGGCGTCCACCATCATGCGGACGAGCTCGACGAATCCGACCTTGGGCTCCCAACCGAGCTCACGCTGTGCGCGCCGCGGGTCCGCCACCAGCAGGTCAACCTCGGCAGGGCGGATGTGGCGGTCGGATTGACGCACGTGCGCCCGGTAGTCGAGTCCCTTGTACCCGAACGCCTCCTCACAGAGCTGCCGCACGCTCCAGGTGCTGCCTGTTCCGACCACATAATCGGACGGATCCGGCCGCTGCAGCATGCGCCACATCGCGTCCACGTAATCGCCGGCGAAACCCCAGTCCCGACGCGCCTCGAGGTTCCCGAGTTCGACGTGATCCGCCATCCCGAGCGTGATCCGCGCGACCGCGTCCGTCACCTTGCGCGTGACGAATTCGAGCCCGCGACGCGGGCTTTCGTGGTTGAACAGGATCCCGCTGACGGCAAACAGCCCGAACGACTCGCGGTAGTTCACCGTGATCCAGTGGGCGTACACCTTGGCGACGCCATACGGGGAGCGCGGATAGAAGGGCGTGGTTTCGCTCTGCGGCGTCTCGACCACCTTGCCGAACTGTTCGCTCGAACTCGCCTGGTAGAATCGCGCCTTCGGCGCCGCGCGCTTCATGGCCTCGAGGATGCGCGTCACGCCGATCGCGGTGAACTCGCCGGTCAGCACGGGCTGCGTCCACGACGTCGCCACGAAGCTCTGGGCGGCGAGGTTGTAGATCTCGTCGGGTCGCGTGTCGCCGATCGCGTCCACCAGCGAGGTCTGGTCGAGCAGGTCCGCAGAGACCAGTTCCACCTTGTCAATCAGGTGGGCGATACGATCGTACGGCGTCGTCGAACTGCGCCGAACGATGCCGACCACCCGGTAGCCCTTCGCCAGCAGCAACTCGGCGAGGTACGAGCCGTCCTGGCCCGTGATTCCGGTGATCAGCGCGGTCGGCATGGGCGTCGCGTGTTGTAGGCGCGGGCACCGGCGTGGGTGCCCGCGGCCGGGTCCCTACGCGGTTGCCGCCGCCCCGCGCGGGGCGCGCTTGATCTTGCCGGCGTTCAGGCAACGCGTGCAGACGCGCACGCGCGTGGCCTTGCCGTCCACGAGCGTGCGGGCCGTTTGCAGGTTCGGCCGCCACACGCGGCGGGTCTTGTTGTTCGCGTGCGATACGGCGTTGCCAAAGCTCACGCCCTTCCCGCAGCAGTAGCACTTGTGACGATCAATAGGCATGGTCAGCTCTCAATCAGCTCGATCCGCGCCATCTCGGCCGCGTCACCCTTGCGGTGCCCGGTCTTGATGATGCGCGTGTAGCCACCCTTGCGCGTGGCAAAGCGTTTTCCGAGGTCCTGGAACAGCTTGTCCGCCGCGGCCCGCTTCTGCACGTGGCGGCCGGCCAGGCGGCGACTGTGCAGCGTGCCAGTCTTCGCCTTGGTGATCAGCTTCTCGACGAACGGCCGGAGTTCCTTGGCCTTCGCCTCGGTCGTGAGGATCGCACCCGACTCGATGAGCGACGTCGCGAGATTGCGGAGCAGCGCGAGGCGCTGCTCACTGGTTCGGCGCAGGGCGCGCCCGGCTTTACGGTGACGCATGCTTACTCCTCCACGTCGTCCGGCGCGTTCGCGGCAGCCCGGCTGGGCGGCGTGCCCCAATCGGTGACGCGAATGCCGTCTTCGACCTCGTCCCAGCGCATGCCGAAGTTCAGGCCCTCGCGCTCGAGGAGGTCAGCGATTTCCTGCAGCGACTTCTTGCCGAAGTTCTTGACTTCGAGGATCTGGGTTTCCGTCAGGCGAACGAGGTCGCCCAGGGTCCGTACGCTCGAGTTCTTCAATGAGTTCACGGAGCGGACGGACAACTCGAGGCTGTCGATCGGCGTGGCGACCAGCAGCGACAGGCGCTGCGCATTGGACGCCGCCTCGCCGACCGTCGCGGCCGTGTGCGAGCCGAAGCTCGTGAAGTACTGGAAGTGCGTCTGGGCCAAGGCTGCCGCGTAGCTCACGGCCTGCTGCGGCGTCACGGTGCCGTTGGTCTCGACGGTCAGCACCAGCCGGTCATAGTCCGTCCGCTGGCCGACGCGCGTTTCGCTCACGGCGAAGTTGACGCGGCGAACCGGCGAGTAGAGCGAATCAATCCGCACGAGATCCACCGGCAGCGAGCGATCGGCCGGGTGCTGCTCGGCCTCGACGTACCCGCGCCCCTTGTTGACATAGAGTTCCACCGACAGGTCGCGGTCATCCTGCATCGTGAACAGGTGGTGCTTCGGGTTCACGACCTTCGCGCCCTTGTCGTCGGCGATGGCGCCCGCGGTGACAGGGCCCGCCTCGCTCGCGTTGATGCGGAGGATGGTTTCCTCCACGTCGTCGGCGAGCTGCAGTGTCAGTGACTTCAGGTTGCCGATGATCTGGTGCACGTCCTCGACGACACCGGGGATCGTCTGGTGCTCGTGCAGGACGCCGTCAATCCGGAATCCCCACACGGCCGAGCCGCGCAGCGACGAGAGGAGCATCCGGCGCATCGCGTTGCCCAGCGTGTGCCCGAAGCCCCGCTCCAGCGGCTGGAGCCGGAACTCGGCGATGTTCGGATTGTCGTCCCGCGACGTTGCCTCTACCAGCGCCGGCCGCACGAGCCCGCGCAGATCAATTGCTTGTGCCATGATGTTTCTGTCCTCAGTGATGGTCAGGCGGCGCACTCGCGCCGCCTACGCCCTGCCCCGCCCCTGACGCGCGGCAGGTCCGTCCAGATGTCAGGGATCCGACCAGAACTCTCCGTTACTTCGAATACAACTCGACGACCAGCTGCTCCTGCGCGGCGATCGGAATCGCCTGGCGCGTGGGCCGCTCCAGCATCCGACCGGTGAACGTGTCCTTGTCCACCGCCAGCCACGACGGGGACTGGCCGCGTGTCGCGTGCTCCAGTGCGGCCAGCACGGTCGTGAGCTCACGCGAGCCCTGCCGCATGCGCACCGGCTGCCCGGGCTCCACGGCGAAGCTCGGCACGTCCACCGTCTTGCCGTTCACTTCGATGTGACGGTGCCGGATCAGCTGGCGCGCGGCGCGACGAGTCGCCGCGAAGCCCATCCGGTACACCATGTTGTCGAGCCGGCTTTCGAGGGCCGCCAGCAGGTTGTGGCCGGTGATGCCCGGCAGCGTGCTGACCTTCTCGAACGTGTTGCGGAACTGCCGCTCGGTGAGCCCGTAGATCCGCTTGATCTTCTGCTTCTCGCGGAGCTGCTTGGCGTACTCGGACACCTTGCGGCGCCGACCGGCGTTCTGCCCGTGCTGCCCGGGCGCGTACGGACGCCGCTCCACGGGGCACTTCTCGGTGAAGCACTTCGTTCCCTTGAGGAACAGCTTGGTTCCTTCGCGCCGGCACTGCCGACACACTGGTCCAGTATAACGCATGGCTTAGACCCTCCGCCGCTTGGGCGGCCGGCAGCCGTTGTGCGGAATCGGCGTCACGTCCTTGATGGACTTGACCACCAGGCCGGCGGCCGCGAGCGCCTGGATCGCGCTCTCGCGTCCCGAGCCGGGACCCTGCACACGCACGTGGACGCGGCGGACCCCCGCCGTCATCGCCTCGCGCGCGCACTGTTCGGCGGCGACGGTCGCGGCAAACGGCGTGGACTTCTTCGATCCCTTGAAGCCCGCCTTGCCGGCCGAGCCCCACGAGACCGCGTTGCCGTGCGCGTCCGTGATCGTGATGGTGGTGTTGTTGAATGTGGCGCTGACATGGGCCACACCTTCGGCCTCGATGACGCGCTTGGTCTTCTTTCCGATAGCCATTACTTGGTCACCTTCTTCTTCCCGGCGATCGCCCGACGCGGACCCTTCTTGGTCCGGGCATTCGTGTGCGTCCGCTGTCCACGCACCGGCAGTCCCTTGCGATGCCGCGTGCCGCGATACGAGCCGATGTCCATGAGCCGCTTGATGTTCATCGCGACTTCGGTGCGGAGCGCACCTTCCACCCGATGGCTCTTCTCGATTTCCTGACGGAGCTTGTTGACGTCCGAGTCCGTCAGGTCCTTGATCCGCTGGTTCGGATTGACACCGGAGGCGGCGAGGATCCGCTGCGCAACCACCCGCCCGATGCCGTAGATGTACGTGAGACCAATCTCGACCCGCTTTTCGCGCGGCAGGTCAACGCCTGAGATACGTGCCATGTCTGGTTAACCCTGCCGCTGCTTGTGCTTGGGATTGCGCTTGCAGATGATGCGCGTCACACCGCGGCGGGTGACCACCTTGCAGTGCTCGCAAATCGGCTTCACGCTGGTACGGACTTTCACGCTCGGGACTCCCTCAACAACGCCCTGAAGGCGCTGAACTCGTTGTCAGGCCCCAATTTGGGGCAAGACTTGAAGGATACCCTACGGGTGGCCTTGACACAACCCCCGTGACTGACGTGTACGAACTGCCCGGACGCTCAGGGAAGGCCGGCTTTCTGCTTCGCGACCTGCGCGATCCGCTTCTCCAGCTCGCCCGTCGTCGTGCACACGGTCTGGTTGGCCGAGCCGAACACCGGGTGGCTCGCAACCCCACTG
>VGVM01000082.1 GCA_016874035.1 Gemmatimonadota bacterium | reverse complement strand
CGCCGGCCGTGGCACGCCGCGCGCGACCCGCGAGGGCGTCGAGGTCGCGCCGGATCTCGAGCACGTAGCGACGCGCCGCGTCGTGCTGCTCGCGCGCGGTGGCCCGCTCGCGTTCGCGCACGGCGCGTTCACGCTCGGTCAGTCGCGCCTGCGTGTCGGCGAATCGGGCCTCGCGCTCGGCCATCGCGGCTTCGCGCTTTCCGACGTCCGCGAGCCGGCGCTCCAGTGCTTCCACCAACCGGGCCGCGTCGCGCTCGGTGTTCGGGACACGCGCTTCGGCATTGGCGAGCACGTCGTCGGGCAGGTTCAGGCGCCGCGCGATGCTCAGTCCATACGAGCGACCCGGAAGCCCGACCAGCAGCTGGTAACTCGGCGCGAGCGCCACGTCGTCGAACTGGAGCGAGGCGTTCACGACACCCGGGACCTCGTTCGCGAGCACCTTCAGTGCGCCGAGGTGGGTCGTCGCGATCGTGCGGGTGCCGCGTCGCGTCAGCGTCTCGAGCACCGCCGCGCCCAGTGCGGCGCCCTCGGCGGGGTCCGTCCCGGACCCCAGCTCGTCAATGAGCACGAGGCTGTCCGCCGTTGCGCCCCGGGTGATCTCGACGAGATGCCGGACGTGGCCGCTGAAGGTGGAAAGCGACGCCGCGATGGACTGTTCGTCGCCGATGTCCGCGAACACGCGGTCGAACAGCGGCACCCGGCTTTCCGCGCCGACCGTCGGTGGCACGCCGGCCTGCGCCATCAACGACTGCAGGGCGACGGCCTTGAGCAGCACCGTCTTGCCCCCGGTGTTCGGGCCGCTCACCAGCAGCGTGCGTTCCGTGGCGCCCATCGCCAGCTCGAACGGCACGACCGCGCGGCCAGGGGCGCCCTCGAGCAACGGGTGTCGCCCGTTTCGGATCACGAAGCCGGCGGCCGGTCGCACCAGTACCGGCATCACGCACCCCTCGCGCTCGGCGAACCGGGCGCACGCGGCGCAGGCGTCGAACTCGCACAATGCATCGGACGCAGCGACGAGCGGGCCGGTCAAGGCGCGCAGCGTGTCGGTCGCCTCGGCCAGCACCCGCGTGACCTCGCGCGCCTCGTCCGCCTGAAGCTCGCGGATCCTGTTGGCGAACTCGACGGCGGCCGGCGGTTCGACAAAGACCGTGGCGCCGGACGCCGACGTATCGTGGACGATGCCGCCCACCGTGCCGCGGCCTTCACGGCGCACCGGAATGACCCAGCGGCCGTTTCGCATGGTGACCGAAGCGTCCTCGACCCGATGGTGCGATTCAAGCCGAGTCATCGCGCGCTCGAGCACCCGCATCAGCTCGCCCTCGGCGCCGCTCAGCTGCCGTCGCAGCTTGCGCAGCTCCGGCGAGGCCGAATCGCGCACCACACCGTCGTCATCCACTACGCGGTCGAGCGCCGCCTCGACCGTGCCGTGGGACCCGCACGCCTGCGCGAGCGACGAAAGCGCGGCGACATCCATGCCTTGGTCGTGAGCGGCCGTCCACGCGCGCCCCGCGGCACGCGCCGACGTCAGGAGCACGTAGCCGGCCCGGAGTTCACTCCCCGTCCAGATGGAGCCCGGCACGGCGAGTCGCTCGAGCGGTTCGGCCAGGTCGGGGACGGGCGGCGCAGGCCAGAGCGAATCCTCGGCGATCATGCGTCGCATGGCCGCGTTGCGCTCGTGCGCATGTGCGACCGCGTCTGCAGTCGTCCCGCCCATCTGGTCCGCTACCGCCCGGAGCCGCTGGCGAATGCGCGCGGCACCGACCGGAGTCGAGGCGAAGCCAGCGACGCGGTCGAGCACCTGCGCCACCTCGAGCACTTCGAGCGTCCGCGGGCTTGCACCATGCAAAAACCCGACCGGGCGATCGAAATCGCTCGTTCGGGTCTTTTGGTCCTGCCGGGATGCCGCGCTCACACGTCTGATCCTATGCGGTTACGCGCGGCTCCCGTTGGGGGACGCGTCGCGTCGAGTTGTTCCGGCCGGAACGCCTCCGCGACGCACGATGGTCCGCACTAGGCCGAGCGCGTGCGACGGTTCTTCCGCATGGCGGCATTCATCTTCCGCTTGCGGCGCTCGCTCGGCTTCTCGTAGTGCCGATGCTTCCGAAGGTCCGAGAGAATCCCCGCCTTCTCGCACTTCTTCTTGAAGCGCTTGAGGGCCCGTTCAAAGTTCTCGTCTTCGTGAATGATCACTTCTGACAACCTGATTTCCCCCCTTGGGTGGCGCCGCGTGGCGGCGCCGGACGAAAGCCCTTAAAGATACACCACTTAGGGCGCGAGGAGCAACCGCGCAACCATTGACGCGCGTGCGTGCAATCCGTTCGATTTCCTGTCATGACACACGCCCAACTGCCGATCCAGCGTCGCTTCGGTGAAACGCTTCGCCGCGACGCGTGGTGGCTGCCCCCGCTCACCGTACTTGCCGCGTTCAGCGCGTTCCTGATCTACGGCACGTGGTCGGCCCTGACATCAGGCGGCTACACCTTCGGTCCGTACTTCTCGCCGTTTCACGCCCCGGAACTCTGGGGCCCCACGGAACATGCGTGGTTCGGGCCGCAGCCGGCGTGGTGGCCGTCGTTCCTGTTCTTCCCGGCGTTACTGGTCCTGCCGTTCCCCGGCCTCTTCCGCTTCAGCTGCTACTACTACCGCGGCGCGTACTACAAGGGCTTCTGGGCCGACCCGCCGGCGTGTGCCGTCGGCGAACCGCGTACGACGTACCGCGGCGAACGCCCGTTCCCGAACTGGCTGCAGAACCTCCACCGGTACACGATGTACGTCGCGGTCGCCTTCATCGGCCTGCTCGCGATCGACGCATGGAAGGCATTCTGGTTCCTCGACAACGGCGTCGAGAACTTCGGGATCGGCGTCGGGTCGCTCGTCATGACCGCGAACGTCACGGTGACCGCCGCATACACGTTCGGCTGCCACTCGCTCCGGCACGTGATCGGTGGGTTCAAGGATCGCCTGAGCGGCCAGCCGGTTCGCGCCGCCTGTTACGCCGGCTGCTCCAAGCTCAATGAGCGGCACGGCTTGTATGCAAAGACCTCGATGGGCACGATGATCTTCACCGACATCTACATCCGGCTCTGTGCGAGCGGCGTGATCACGGACTGGAGGATCTTCTGATGACGGGGACGTTCGAAACCGTCACGCATGACGTCCTCGTGATCGGCGCGGGCGGCGCCGGACTGCGCGCGGCCATCGAAGCGGCGGCGGCCGGGGTGAAGGTGGGCTTGCTCACCAAGTCGCTGCTTGGGAAGGCGCACACGGTGATGGCCGAAGGCGGCATGGCCGCCGCAATGGCCAACGTGGACGACCGCGACAGCTGGAAGGTGCACTTCGCCGACACGATGCGCGGCGGGCAGTACCTGAACAACTGGCGCATGGCCGAACACCATGCCAAGGAAGCGCCCGATCGCGTGAAGGAACTCGAGGCCTGGGGTTCGCTCTTCGACCGGACGTCGGACGGCCGCATCCTGCAGCGCAACTTCGGCGGCCACCGCTACCCGCGGCTCGCGCATGTCGGCGATCGCACCGGGCTCGAGATGATCCGCACGCTCCAGGATCATGGCGTGCATCAGGGCATTGACGTGCACATGGAGTGCACGGTGCTCACGCTGCTCACCGACGGCGGTCGCGTCTGCGGCGCGTTCGCCTACGATCGCTCCAACGGCGCGTTTCGCGCGTTCCACGCGGCGGCAGTGGTGCTCGCCACCGGCGGTATCGGCCGGGCGTACCAGATCACGTCGAACTCCTGGGAATACACCGGCGACGGGCAGTCGCTCGCGTACCACGCGGGCGCCGCGCTGCAGGACATGGAGTTCGTGCAGTTCCACCCGACCGGCATGATCTGGCCGCCATCCGTGAAGGGCATCCTCGTCACGGAAGGCGTGCGCGGCGAGGGCGGCGTGCTCCGCAACAGCGAAGGCAAGCGGTTCATGTTCGACAACATCCCGGACAACTACCGCTCGTCCACGGCGGACAATGAGGAAGAAGGCTGGCGGTACGTCACGGGCGACAAGAACGCGAAGCGCCCACCCGAGTTGCTCACGCGCGACCACGTGGCCCGCATGATCAACCGCGAGGTGAAGGCCGGCCGCGGGTCACCGCACGGCGGCGTATACCTCGATATCGCCTGGATCAAGGAGAAGGTCTCGGACTCCGAAACCCACATCAAGCGCAAGCTCCCGTCCATGTACCACCAGTTCATGCAGCTGGCGGGCATTGATATCACGAAGGAGCCGATGGAGATCGGGCCGACCACGCACTACATCATGGGCGGCGTCCGCGTGGACGGAGACTCGCAGATGACCACCGTGCCCGGCTTGTTCGCGTGCGGTGAGGTCGCGGCCGGGCTGCATGGCGCCAATCGGCTCGGGGGGAACTCGCTCTCGGACCTGCTCGTGTTCGGGAAACGCGCGGGCGAGTTCGCGGCGAAGTTCGCGACGCAGAATCCGAAGTACTTGGTGAATGCCGCGCAGGCGGACGACGCGGCGCGCGCGGCGCTCGCGCCCTTCGATCGGGCGACGACCGCCGATGGACCGTACCAGGTGCAGGAGCAGCTGCAGGCGGCCATGCAGTCCGGCGTCGGCATCGTGCGCGTGCAGGAGGACATGGAGCGATCGCTCGCGGCCGTCACCGCCCTCAAGCAGAAGGCCGCGGTCGTGGCCACGCGCGGCACGCGCGAGTACAACCCCGGCTGGCACACCGCGCTCGACCTCGGGCACCTGCTCACGGTCTCGGAAGCGATCGCGCGGTCGGCGATCGCCCGCAAGGAAAGCCGTGGCGGCCACTTCCGCGACGACTTCCCGGACAAGGACCCGGCGTTTGCGACGTTCAATCATGTCGTCACCAAGGGCACCGACGGTGAGATGCAACTGAAGCGCGAGCCGATTCCCGCACTGCGCGACGACCTTGCGCAGATCATCGAGGAGAACAAGTAATGTCGAGCGCTTCCACGACGACCCCGGCGGACTCCGGCGCGCGCGACCAGACGTTCAAGCTCTGGCGCGGCGAGAAAGGCACCGGCGAGTTCCAGGACTTCACCGCGCACGTCACGGACGGCATGGTGGTCCTCGACGCCGTGCACCAGATCCAGGCGGAGCAGGCCAACGACCTCGCCTGCCGCTGGAACTGCAAGGCCGGCAAGTGCGGGTCCTGCAGCGCGGAGATCAACGGCAAGCCGCGGCTCATGTGCATGACGCGGCTGGACCAGCTGCCGGCCGACCAGCCCGTGACCGTCGAGCCCATGCGCGCCTTCCCGCACGTGAAGGACCTCGTCACCGACGTGTCATGGAACTTCGAGGTGAAGAAGCGGATCGCGAAGTTCAATCCGCGCAAGCCGGATGCCCCGGACGGCACCTGGCGCATGCAGCAACTCGATGCGGACCGGGTGCAGGAGTTCCGGAAGTGCATCGAGTGCTTCCTCTGCCAGGACGTGTGCCACGTCCTCCGCGATCACCACAAGCACCCCGAGTTCATCGGCCCGCGCTTCTTCACGTACTCGGCGGCGCTCGAGATGCACCCGCTCGATGAGAGCGACCGGGTTCCCGCGTTGAAGAACGACTTCGGGCTCGGCTACTGCAACATCACGAAGTGCTGCACCGATGTGTGCCCGGAGCACATCCACATCACCGACAACGCGATCATCCCGCTCAAGGAACGGGTTGTGGACGAGTTCTACGATCCCGTCGGCAAGCTCGTGAAGATCTTCTCACGCAAGCGGGGCGCGTAGCGCCCCGCGGCTAGCCGGGCGGCCAGGTCAGCTTGCGGCCGCCCAGCACGTGGAAGTGCAGGTGCGCGACGGACTGGCCGCCGTTTGCGCCCGTGTTGGTGACAACCCGGTAGCCGTCCGCCGCGATGCCCTCGGCGCGCGCGACGTCGCGCGCCATCGCGAGCAGGGCCGCGCCGAGCGCCCCGTCGCTGAGTGCATCGAGCGAGCCGACGTGCCGCTTCGGGATCACCAGCACGTGCGTCGGCGCCTGCGGACCGATGTCCCGAAACGCGAGGCAGTCCGCGTTCTCCGCGACCTTCGTGGCCGGGATTTCGCCGGCGACGATCCTGCAGAACAGGCATTGGGCGTTCGACATGACGGTGCCTCCGCTTGAGTTCGCGACTACGGCTGCGCCGGGCGATCGTGCGCCCGCGCGAATGCCAGCGCAGCGACGGCCGCCGTTTCAAACCGCAGCACCGACCCGCCGATCCGCGCCTTGATGAACCCGGCGGCGACCAGGTGTTCGAGTTCGTCGGTGTCGAACCCGCCCTCGGGCCCCAGCGCAAACGTGACTGGATCGGCCTGCGCCGTCCCACCGAGCGCGATGTCCGATAGCGCTGCGCCATCGGCATCGAGCACGATCCGTATGCCAGGCGGCGCCGCGGCGATCGCCCGTTCGAGCGTCGCCTCCGGAAATCGCATGGGCAACCACGCGCTCCCCGATTGCTCAAGTGCGGCGTGCATACGCGCGGTCACCTTCTGGGCGAACGTGGTGCCCTCCCCTTTCGACGCCACGCCGCGCGACCGCCGGTACATGACGGGCCGCCAACTGGTCGCGCCCAACTCCGCGGCCTTCTCGGCGAGCCACAGCGTGCGGTCCTTGTCCGCGACCGGGACCACGAGGTGGACTTCGCGCGGAGCGGGCTCCGTCGCGACGGTCTCGACCATCACGGTCGCATTGCGTTTCGCGACGCGCAGCAGCACGCCGGTGCCGCGCAGCCCGTTCCCATCCACCAGAGCGACCGCGGCGCCCACGTCGAGCCTCCGTACCCGGATGTGATGGGCGTCGCCTTCACCAAGCGTGACCTGGTCGCCGGCCGCGAACCCCTCGGCCACGACGAACGTCGGTGCACTCATGCGCGCGGACTCACGCGCGTCTCGTGGCCGCGATCGTCCACCATTCGCCCTCGATCACCTCGCGGCCCAGGATCCACCCGGAGGATTCGAAGTACGCGCGCATCGCGTCCCGCTCGCTGGCCAGCATTCCGCTGAAGATGGCCACGCCATCCGGCGCCAGCGAGCTGGCGATCACGTCGAGCAGGTCCCGGATCGCCAAGGACACGATGTTGGCGAACACCACGCGTACGGGCGCCACGAGCGGCAACAGCGTGGCCGCGTCGCCTTCAATCACGGTGACGCGGTCGGCGACCCCGTTGGCGATGACGTTGTCCTCGGCATTGCCGATCGCATCGGGGTCGAGCTCGATCGCGGCCACGCGCGCGGCCCCGAGCTTGGCCGCCGCAATCGCGAGCACCGCGCTTCCCGCTCCGAGGTCCGCCACGCGATCGTCGGCACGGACCACATCCTGCATCAGGAGCAGGACGCCACGAGTCGTCGCGTGGTCCCCGGTGCCGAACGCCATGGCGGGCTCGATGACCACGGTGCGCTCCGGGAGGAACGGCGCCGCGAGCCATGGCGGCGACACGGTCAGCAGGCCGACGGTGTGCGCGCGAATCTGCGCGCGCCATGCGGTGGCCCAATCCACCGTGGGCGCGTCGGTGGTTTCGACGTTCGCCGCCGCGTCGGCGAGGTGCACCGACTTTACGACCTCGGCCGCGCGCGGGCCGTCGAGCGCGGTCACGAGCATGTCGCCTTGTTCTTCGAGGGCTTCCGCTCCCCCGGCGAACATCGCCTCGATGACGGCCTGACGTGACACTGCGGCTGACGGCACGATCGCGACTCGAACCAGGGACGGCGGCTGAGTCACAGGCGGGGTCATGCCCCCAGCGCTTCCTTCATGCGCTCCCAAAACCCCTTGTCGCGCTTGGCCGGCGGCGGCGTGAGCACGCTCGCGAGCTGGTCGATCGCCTTCTTCTCGTCCCCGTTGAGTTCCGTCGGCGTCCACACACGAACGCGCACGTGGAGGTCGCCCGTGCCGCTCGCGTTCACGCGCGGCAGCCCGCGGCCCCGCAGCTGGAACATCTGCCCGCTCTGCGTACCGGACGGGACGCGCAGCGAGAGCTCGCCCGCCAATCCCGGCACTGTCACGTCCGCGCCGCGCACCGCCTGCGGAAACGAGATCAGGACTTCCGTGTAGAGGTCTTCGCCGTCGCGTTCGAACCGCTCATCCTCGGCGACGTCGAACATCACGATGATGTCGCCGCGAGGTCCGCCGCGCACGCCGGCGTTGCCGACACCGCGGAGGTGCATGTACTGCCCGGTCGCCACGCCTGCGGGCACGTCAATCGGGATCGTGTGTTCGCCGCGCTCACGCCCTTCGCCGCGGCAGGACTTGCACGGCGACGCGATCATCACGCCTTCGCCACTGCAGGTCGGGCACGGCGCCACGCTCACGAACTGACCGAAGAACGAGCGCTGCGCGCGACGGACTT
Source organism: Gemmatimonadota bacterium (assembly GCA_016874035.1). Lineage (GTDB taxonomy): Bacteria > Gemmatimonadota > Gemmatimonadetes > Gemmatimonadales > Gemmatimonadaceae > Fen-1231. Next base: position 257 of record VGVM01000082.1, on the reverse strand, counting down.
CGCCCGTGCCCGCGCAGGTCGTGCAGCGCTTCGGACGCGTGCCCGCGTCGGCGCCCGAGCCGCCGCAGCGGCCGCAGGGATCGAGGAGCTTGATCTTGACCGACTTGTTCACGCCGGACGCGACTTCGGCGAGCGTCAGGTGGAGGTCCACCTTCACGTCCGCTCCAGCGCGCGGGCCGTTCGACGGCCGACCGCCGGCGGCGCCGGCGAACAAGTCGCCGAGCCCGAAGTCCCGCATGAAGATGTTCAGTGCTTAG
>VGVM01000081.1 GCA_016874035.1 Gemmatimonadota bacterium | reverse complement strand
TCGGTGACCTGGTGTACCAGTATCGGGCGCGCGGCTGGGCCGAGGGGCAGCTGACGGATTTTCTCGAGCCGAGCCGGTTTCCGGATTGGGCTGCGCGGTACCGCGTGCAGATGGAGTACAAGGGATTCCGGCGTGGGCGACTCTCCGACTTGAAGGCGAACGCCGAGACGGACTTGCGTCCCGTGCTCGCGGAAGTCGGCAAGCACGCGCGGCCCGTGCTCGTGATCTGGGGGCGGCAAGACCCGACCGTGCCGTTCGCGAGGAGTGAGTCCGTGCTGGCGGCGTTGCCGGCGGCCAAGTTCGTGCCGGTGGATTCAGCGGGGCACCTGCCCCAGTGGGAACGCCCGGCGGTTACGCATGCGGCGTTGTTCGCGTTCCTGCGGGAGAATGCGGCTACCGCGCAGAAGGTGCGAACGGACTAGCGATCAGCTGCTCGCGGGGCTTCGCGTTCGGCCAAAACGCGAGACAACTTGTCTTGCAGCAGTCGTTCGCGTTGCTCGGGGTGGAGTAGAACCCGGACTGCTCCCGCGACGTTCCGCTTGTTGCCGCGACGAAACCGGCGATAGTCGCTGACGACGAGAGCAAGGGCGATCGCGGTGAGTACCATAGATGCCCACGACATCCCAACGCGCGCGGCTCCGGAAATGTCGTCCCGCAGGGCGTTGCCCAACGTGCCAACCAGGACGGCCAATCCCACGAAGACCATGCCTCGCGAATGGCGCCACACGAAGACGCCAACTCCGACACTTGCTGCGCCGAGCAGGACCGGCAACCAGTGAGATCATGGGTGGTGCCCGGGGTATGTGGGAAGGACTAAGGGGGAACATCGGCGGCGCACTGTGCCGATGTTCCCCCTTCAAACTATCCGAAAAATCCTGGTGGGCTCGCTAGCGCCCCCCCCCCTACGGCGTCGGCCGCGCTGCTGCTCTGCCCGCGTCGAGGTCGTTCCAGTTCAGGATCGCGTTGAACCCGAGCGAGTACGTGCCCTGCGTCTGCCAGCGCCAGTACGGACGAATGGCGAACGACACCACGTGACCCTTGCCGATCGGTGAGTCAATCACCTGCGCGCGGCCAGAGAGCGCTGCGCCACCGGCGAGTCCGCCGGACAGCAACATCTGCGTCGTGTCAGTCGGGAAGCGCATGATCACGCGCGGCTGATCTCCGCCGCCGGCCGGCGCACCGAAACCACCACGTCCGCCACCGAATGCCGCTGCGCCAGCGGGAGCGCCCGGAGCAGCGCCAGCCGGCGGTTCACCGCCGCGACCGGCTCCACCGCCACCACCGCCACCACCGCCGCCACCACGGCCGCCGCGACCACCACCACCAGCGGCGCCTCCAGCGACGGGGGCGGCAGCACCACCCGCATCAGCGCCACCGACCACGAACGGCGAAACCGCTGGCGCGCTGGCCATGGGCGTGGTGTTCTGCCCGAACCCGCCGCCGCGCCCGCCGCCGCCGAAGCCACCACCAAAACCCGCACCACCGGCATTGAGGATAGGCGCCTGGTTGAAGTACACGGCCATCTCACGCGCGGTGAGGCCGTACACGATCGGGCTCGTCTGGTCCACGATGTTGCCGCGCACGATCGTCCCGCGCGCAAAGAGATTCGGCGCATTCTCGACCGTCACGCCCGGCGTGAGGTTGTACTCCGGGAACAACGTGGAGGTTGCGCCTTCGGTGATCAGCGTTCCACCGTCCTGCACGAACTTGTACAGGTTCATCAGGCCTTCGATCCCCATGCCGCCGCGGACGTCGTCCGTGGAGTCGGGGAAGCCGAGTGCGGGGAACTCCGGCGTGCTCTTGTAGGGAATCGGCATCGTGCCGGGCGCCGTGACGCCCGCGACCATGGACTGCGCCGTGCCGCTCACGTGCGGATAGATCACGACATCGTAATCGCGCCTGATGTTCGGCATCTTCGCCAGTTCCTTGTCCCCCTTGTAGGTGAACGGAACGCCGAACGCCTCCAGCGACGCGCGCACCCAGCCCTCATCCTGCGTGCGGTTCCAGCTGTGCAGGTAGAGAATGCGCGGAATGTCCAGGTCGTGCGACGCCACCGTGGGCGCACTGGCCATCGCCCACGCCGAAAGCCCGAGCTCCTTGAGGATCGGGTCGAGCTGCGCGGCGTTGGCGTTCGGGATGATGATCGCGCCCGCGCGGAACCGCTTGCCGGCCGCGTCAAAGTCCTCGCGCGCCGCGGACATCTTCACGTCCTTCAGCTTGTAGCGGAACGCCGTGATGTTGTTGTCGCCCGTGTGCTCGACGACCACAACTGGACCCGTGCCGTTCAGTCCACCCGGCGCGATCGCCTTGCCGGTCACCGGCGTCATCGGCTGCGTGAGCAGCGACTTGTCCGTCGCTGCGTTGATCACGACATCGCGCATGTACTGGAACGTCCAGCCGGTGTCATCGTACGGGCTCGGGTTCGCGGTCGAGTAGCGCTGCACGGCGAAATAGATATCCGCCACCGTGCGGAACGGCTGGTCGCCACGAATGATCCAGTCACCCTTCTTCACGCTCAGGCTGCCGGCCGTGAAATCGGCATTGGCGGTATGGAACTCGACGCCTTGATCCTTGAGCGCGTTGACCGCATCGGCGGCATCCGCCTTGCGGCGCTGCTGCGCCGGGATCACCCAGCCGTAGGTCGGGCCGTTCGCGCCCTTGGCCACGGCGCGCTTGTTCTTGATCCAGTAGTTCTCCAGCCAGAAATCGCGGTTCTTCGCCATGTGCTGCAGCGAGTACAGCACGCCGGCCTGCTGGATATTCGTGTTCTCGCGCGGGCCCCAGTTCACCTGCCCGACTGCCGGGTTGGGGCGGAACCATTCGCGGCTCTGGTTCAGGTTCAGGTTGACGGTATCGGGGCCGTAGCTCTGCACTTCGTAGAAACGCCCGGTTGCATTGTGCCCATGGGCGACGAAGAACATGTAGTTCGGGGTCCAGCCGTCGTAGAAGCCGTAGGTCCAGACACCAGGGACGTTCTTCTTCGTCATCTCGATCACGTCGTTCTGCGCGAGCACCCACCACTCATTGGTCGTGATCGCGTCGAGCCCTTCGTTGTACGGACCGGTGCCGGTTGACGAATAGAGCAGCGTCTGCGCCTCGTGCAGGTCGTGCAAGACCGTGGGTTTCCAGTCGAGGCCAAACTTCTCGATGTTCTTCGTGAGGGCGAGCAGTTGGCCCATGCCATCACGGTTGTTGTCGTGCTGCACGTACTTGCCCCAATACATGAGGGGCAGCGTGCCTTCGCCGGCCGGCCGCTTCCGGTTGAAGTTCCAGTTGTCCACCATCTTTTCCTGGCCGTCGGGTTCGACGACCGGCGTGATGATGGTGATGATGTTGTTTCGGATGTTCTGGATGAACGGCGATTCGCCGACGATCAGCCGGTAGGACAGCTCCATCAGCATGTGCGGACCGCCGCGTTCGGTGGAGTGCATGCCGCTCGTGAGCCAGTAGATCGGCTTGCCGCTGCGCTTGATGATGTCCTGCGCCTGCGCTTCGGTGGTCTTGCGCGGGTCGGTGAGCGCCGCGATGTAGCCCTTGTAGCGCTCGAGGTTCCGGATGGTCTCCTCGTTGGCGATCACGAGGGCGGACATATCGCGGCCCTCCTCGGTCTTGCCGATGTTGATGTACCTCGCGCGACCGGGCGCCGCCTTGGCGAGCGACACGAGATACTTGTCCATCTGGTTCGACTTGTGGAGCACGTTCCAGGCGCCCATGATGTGGCCGAAGTGCTTGAGCGGCGTCGGCACGGTGTTCGATGCCGGAAGGTGGTCCACCAGGTCAATCATGAAGCGCGGGTCGCGCGAGAACTGCTTGATCTGCTTGGTGTACTCCTCGTCAAGCCGCTGCGCGGTCTGCGCAGGGAGTACCGCGGCGAACGCAAACGCGGCGATCGCAAGGCGGCGGGCAAGCGCCGGAAATCGAGACATCCTTCCTCCGTCAGGTGTAGTTCGGGGTGTTGTCGTGGCGGTTCTCCGCTCACCCCGGCGGGACCAGCCACATCTATGGATACGCCCAGAAGACATGGTTCGCTCGGCGGCCCACGGGTCCCGGTAATCGCTGCACGGCTGCGATAAACTTCGGTTACCGGTTACCGTTGTGCGGCCTTACCCTTCATCCAATTACGAGGACCCCACCAATGTTTGTCTTCCTGCGCGCCCTCCACATCGTCACCGGCGTGTTCTGGGCCGGCACGATCTTCTTCACGATCAGCTTCCTCATGCCCGCCATCAAGGACGTCGGGCCCGACGGAGCCAAGGTCTTTGGCGCCCTGCGGGCCCGCCGGATGTTCAACTGGGTCCCGGCCATGGCGTTGCTCTCCGTGCTCAGCGGGTTCTGGCTGTACATGATCCGCATGGGTGATACCACAGACTGGGCGCGCTCGCGTGAGGCGATGATGCTCGGCACCGGCGGGATCACCGCGCTGCTCGCCCTGGTCATCGGCCTCGTGGGAATGCGGGCGAACTCACTCAAGGCCGATGACATCAGCAAGGCGGCAGGGCCGATGGCGGCTGGCCCGGAAAAGGACCAGCTGATGGGGCAGGCCATGTCGCACCGCAAGAAGGCGATGATGGCCGGTCGCGCCGTCGCGACGCTCTTGCTGATCACCGTGATCACGATGGCAATCGCGCGCTACACGGTATAGCGGCGCGCCGTACCTCCTGCACACTTCGGTGATCAAGTACATCGGCTCCAAGCGGGTGCTGGTGCCTCGCATTGCCGCGGTTGCCGGGATCCTGCGGGATCGCCTGCTGTCCGGCGAGGCACCCACCGCGCTCGACCCGTTTTGCGGGACCACACGGGTTGCGCAGGCACTCAAGCGCGAAGGGTTCACGGTCACTGCGAGCGACATGGCCAGCTACGCCGAGGTGCTTGCGGCCACGTACATCGCAACGGACGGCTCCCGCGTGCGCCGGAGCGAGCTGCAGGCGAAGCTCGATCACCTGAACGCACTCGACGGCGTTCCGGGCTACTTCACGCAGGTCTTCTGCGAGGAAGCCCGGTATTTCCAACCGTTCAACGGCGCACGGATCGATGCGATGCGCACGGAGATCGAACGCATCGCCGTGAGTCGCGAGGAACGGGCGATCCTGCTGACCGCACTGATGGAGGCGGCGGACCGCGTGGACTCCACGACCGGCCTGCAGATGGCGTACCTGAAGCAGTGGGCGCCGCGGTCGTTCAACCCGATCTCGCTCCGGATGCCGGAGCTGGTGGACGGTCCCGGCGTCGCGCATCGAGCGGACGCCAATGCACTGGTCCCGACGCTGGAACCGGTGGACCTGGTGTACCTCGACCCACCGTACAACCAGCACTCGTACCACTCGAACTACCATGTGTGGGAGACGCTGATCCGCAACGACGCGCCCGAGGCCTACGGAGTGGCGCGCAAGCGCGTGGATTGCCGGACGGTGAAGAGCGCGTACAACTCGCGCGTCGCCGCGTGGCGCGCGTTCGAGTCACTGGTGCGCTCCGTCAAGGCGCGTACGGCGATCGTCTCGTTCAGCGACGAAGGGTTCTTCGGGCGGAGCGACATCGAGCAGCTGCTCGGGGATGCGTTCGGCGATGTGGTCGCGATGCCGCATTCGCACCCCCGATACGTGGGCGCGAAGATCGGCATCTACAACCCGAAGGGCGAACGGGTCGGCCGCGTGAGCCACGTGCGCAATCGCGAATACCTGTTTGCGGCGGGCGAGGGCGTGAGCCATGTTTTACCGGATGCCGAAGCCGCCTGAGTTGCCGTACCCGAAACCCCTGCCTGACCCGAGGGAGATTCCAATGTTCTCGATGAACCGCGTTCGTCCCGTGATTGCCTTTGCGCTTGTTGCTGTCGCCGCGGCAACCGCCGCGACGGCGCCGATAGCGCTCGCCGCGCAGCAACGGAACGATGCGCTCGCAATCCGCGACCTGCTCGATGTCAACACGGTGTCCGTGAGCGATCTCTCCGCCGACGGCCGCTGGCTCGTCATGACGATCGCGCAGCGCCGCGACAACCTCGGCGCCGACGGTTCGCGTGACAACGACCCGACCTACCTCCGCAATGCGCCCGCGCGCCTCGTGGTGGTGGACACGCGCAACATGCAGCAGCGCAACGTGTTCCCGGGCAAGAAGACAGTGCGCGCAGCCGTGTGGTCGCCGGACGGCGCCAAGCTCGGCTTGCTCACGATCGAAAACGACGCGCTCCAGGTCAGTACATGGGATCGCGCGAGCGGCGCGTTCGTGGTCGCCAGGCCGCCGGCCGGGCAGTATGTCGCCGAGAACACCGAACTGCGTTGGGCGGAAGACGGTCGCTCGCTCGCCTTCGCGGCGCGGACGGAGGAATGGAAGGCGCGGGCCAAGGCGCGGTTCAGCGAACTCACGAAGGGGCCCGTGACGGTGCTCGACGGCAGCGACGACTTCCTCGAGTGGGACGCGATGAACCGCATGAACGCCGAGCGTGCCATCGTCTCGTGGACGCCGGCGACCGGGGCGATTGCGACGCTCCGGCCCAGCGGTCGCATCGGGCCGTGGACGCTCGCCAAGGACGGCTCGGCGATCACGGTGCAGGAGGACATCACGAAGAAGACCGACTACGACGTGATCGGGGGCCGCGAGTGGAAGCTGACGACGCAGGCGCCGGGTGCCGCGGAGAGCCGCATGCTCTTCCCGACGCTCCGCGGTGTCGCGCTCTCATGGGCCGAAGACGGAATCCGCTACGCGTCCGCGCGGGATGGTCGCGTGTTCGTCGGCACGATCGCCGACACGATGAGTCGCCAGCTGCTCGGCCCCGCCGTCGCGCGGCCCGGTGCGCCGACCACTCCGCCCGATACGAGCGCCGCCGCACGCGCGCAGCGCGCGAAGGAACGATTCTCGGTGGTGCGGTGGAGCCCGCAAGGTGATGTCCTCGTCGCGCAGAACGGCGAGGGGCTCTGGCTGGTGGACGTGGCGAGCGGGACGAAGGAGATGTTCATCACATCGCCGGAGTCCACGACTGTGCTGCCGCGCACGCAGCTGGTGGCCTGGAGCCAGGATGGGCGCTACCTGTACTTCACGGAGTCATCGCGCACGAAGTGGGACAGGGCCGTGTTCCGGTACGACCGGGACACGAAGGCGAAGACCGACCTGGTGCGCGGCGCGAAGTTCTTCACGAACCTGCGACTCTCGAAGGATGGCTCCACGGCCGTGCTTTCCGTGGCCGACGGCAATCGCGTTGCCGATGTCTACGTCGCCGACGCCGCGCTCGGCAACTTGCGGCGCGTGGTGGAGAGCAATCCGCAACTCGCGCAGAAGGCCGTGCCGAAGACCGAACTCATCAAGTACCTCGATTCGGACGGCAAGTCACGCTACGGCGTGGTGCATCTCCCGACCAACTACCAGCAGGGCACGCGGTATCCCACGGTGTTCCTGATCTACGAGGACTTCTTCGACGATACGTGGGATGCGGTGGCCAACCTGCTCGCCTCGAACGGTTACGCGGTGGTGAAGCCGAGTGTCGGGTTCGAGATCGGGTACCCGGAGGAAGCGTGGCAGAAGGGTGTGCTTGCGGCGGCGAACGAAGTGATCCGCCTCGGCATCGCGGACAGCTCGCGACTCGGCGTGCACGGCACCAGCTACGGCGGCTACGCGACGAACCTGCTCGTGACGTACACCGACCGGTTCAAGGCCGCGATCAACATGAGCGGCAAGGTGGACATCATCTCGTTCTACACGGACAGCCCGCGGCTCGGCGTGCGGAACATCCATGCGGCGGAGAAGAGCCAGGACCGGATCGGCGCGACGCTGTGGCAGGCGCCGATGAAGTACATCGAACACTCGGCGATCATGTACGCGGACCGCATCAAGACGCCGCTCCTGCTGATGACCGGTGGTGAAGACCACAACGTGCCGGCGCTCAACACGCGCGAGATGTACTACGCGCTGCGCCGGCTCGGGAAACCCGTGGTGTGGGCCAACTACGTGAACGGCGGGCACGGGATCCCGAACACGACCGAGGTCGAGTTCACCGACTACCACCAGCGCGTGCTCGACTGGTACGCGAAGTACCTGAAGGCGGAGAAGAAGGCGAGCGCGACTAGTCAGGAATAGCGGCGCGGTCGGCCGGTATCAGTCGGTCGGGTCGCCCTGCAGATCGCGGAGGATCTCGAGTTCGGCGATGGCTTCGAGGTCCTTGGGGCGGCCTGCCGCGCGCTTCGCGCGAATGAGCCAATCGAGATCGATCACCAGCGAATCGTGGTTGGTGATCGCCATTGGCGTTGAGTGTTTGGCCGCATCTTCATAACGACCCACGCCGGCCATCTCGCCAAGCAGGTCCAGTGGACCGGCGGCCGTGTCCAGCGTGAAGTTGAGTCCGGCCTTCACCGTGCGAGCATCGAAGGCGAACGGCAGGCCAGGCGGAGCCCCGCGCAGGTAGGGCGAGAGCGGCTTGAGCGCCCTGACGAGGCGCAAAATGTTCTCGTCACTGCGGCGATACATGACGTCCAGGTCGAGTGTCACGCGCGCCGATCCGTGGAGATTCGCCGCGACGCCTCCGACGACAATGAACTCGACACCGGCTTGGTGAAAGCGCTTGATGATGTCGTCCAGGTCAAGCGTCATGTGCGGGCCGACTTCGCTTGCCGAGCGCGCCGTCCAGCCTCGCGAACGCGAAGCGTGAACTTGCGCGCGGCGAGCAGGTCGAGAAATCTCTGCCGAGGCGACTTCCGGAGTTGCATCACGAGCAGCGTGCGGTCCACGCCCGGCTTGTACGCATCAACCACTGGGTCGAGCGGTGTTCGCACCACAAGCTCGACCCGCAGCTCGAATCCGGCCGCTTGGATCAAACGAGACAATGTCGCGAGCGACGGGCTGGCCTCGTCGGCTTCGATGCGCA
>VGVM01000080.1 GCA_016874035.1 Gemmatimonadota bacterium | reverse complement strand
CCGGAGCCCGGTCCGCCGCCGTTCATGCAGCAGGCGCTGCGCTGCCGTTGGTACAGCGACGCGTACATGATGCGCGGGTCGGTGTACGAGATCACGATGTCGTTGGCGCCCGTGCTTTCGTCGCCGCGCAGCACGTTGCGCCAGGTGCGTCCACCGTCGGTGGACTTGAACACGCCGCGATCACCCCCCGGGCCCCAGAGCGCCCCGGTCGCGGCAACGAACACCGTGTTCGAGTTGTTCGGGTCGAGCACGATGCGCGCGATCGCCTTCGAGTTCGAAAGACCCATATGGGTCCATGTCGCGCCGCCGTCGGTGGTCTTGTACACACCGTCGCCCCACGAAATGCTCTGGCGGTTGTTGGACTCGCCCATGCCGGCGTACACGACATCCGGGTTCAGCTGCGACATCGCAATCGCGCCCACGGACATGAGTCCGCGGTCCTGGAGCATCGGCGTGAACATCGCGCCGTTACTGGTCGTCTTCCAGACACCGCCGTGCGCGGTCGCGACATACCAGATCGCGGGATTCGCCTCGTACACCGCAATGTCCGCGATCCGGCCGGACATCGTGGCGGGGCCGATCGACCGGAAATGCAGCCGGTCGAACTCGGTGGCGACAGGCGCCTGGGCGGCAAGGGTTCCGGCGCTCGCCAGCAGCGTGACGGTTGCGGCGATCCGGGCGATGGGGGTCATGCGATTCATCATTCCTCCAGCGGGGCGATACAGCGGAGCCCACGGCACCCACTCTATAGAAGGGGTGATGGGCAGGTCGTGAAGATGATAACGCCGGAATACGGGCGCGGCGAGCGGTCCGTTGGCGGTTAGCGCTCGGCGGTAACCGGCGCTCGGGCGTGGTAGCTTTGTCGCCGTGACGACTTCCGGCGACGACACAGGCTCCGGGGCGGGCGCCCCGGCCGGCCATCCGTTTGTCCCGCTGTCCAGCTGGCGCGAGTACAGCGCGGACGAGATGCTCGCGCGCGCCCGCGAGTTCGCCGCCGAGATGCAGCGGCGGCGGACCACCAGGCACTTCAGCGAGCGGCAGGTCCCACGTGAGCTGATCGAGCGTTGCATCGAGACGGCCGGCACGGCACCGAGCGGCGCGCACATGCAGCCGTGGCATTTCGTGGCAATCAACGATCCTGAGGTCAAGCGCGCGATCCGTGCGGCCGCCGAGGAGTCCGAGGAAGAGTTCTACAAGACCGCTCCCGTCGAGTGGCTGTCCGCGCTCGCCCCGCTCGGCACGGACGAACGAAAGCCGTACCTCGAACATGCGCCCTGGCTGATTGTCGTGTTTGCGCAGCGCTATGGCCACAATCCGGACGGCTCGCGACGTACGCATTACTACGTGAACGAATCGGTTGGCATTGCCTGCGGGTTCCTCATAGCGGCCCTGCACAACGCCGGGCTTGTCGCGCTCACGCACACGCCGAGTCCGATGGGGTTCCTTTCGGAGGTCCTCGGGCGGCCCGCCAACGAGAAACCGGTGATGGTGATCGTGGCCGGGTACCCCGCGCCCGACGCGCGCGTGCCGGACCTGGAGCGAAAGCCGGTGTCGGAGATCGCGACGTTCCGGTGAGCGGACCGCGCTCGACCGCCGAGCTCGAAGCGCAGCTCTCGGCGCCGCGCGCTGAGACGGTCGCCGCGCTGGCGTCATGCCCGGGTGATGTGATCGTCCTTGGCGCCGGCGGGAAGATGGGGCCGACCCTGGCACGGATGGCGCGCCGCGCGGCGACCACCGCGACGGAGCAGGACGGCTTGGCACGCCGCGTATTCGCGGTATCGCGGTTTTCCGACGCGCGCGCCGCCGAGGCGTTGCAGGCAGCCGGGGTCGAGGCGATCTCGGCTGACTTGCTCGATGGGCGCGCAGTTTCGGCGCTCCCCGACGCCCCCAACGTGATCTTCATGGCGGGCCAGAAGTTCGGGACGGCCGCGTCGCCGGAGCGGACATGGGCGATCAACGTCACGGTGCCCGGGCTATGCGCGGCGCGATTCGCCGATTCCCGCATTGTCGCCTTCTCGACCGGAAACGTGTATCCGCTGACTCCGGCTTCGGGTCGCGGCTCGTCGGAAACCGACACCCTGGGGCCAATCGGCATGTACGCCGAGTCCTGTGTGGCGCGTGAAGCCGTGTTCGCGCGCACGGCCTCGAGCGGCACGCGAGTGGCGATCGTAAGGCTCAACTACGCCATTGATCTCCGCTACGGGGTGCTCTGCGACATTGCGAGCGCGATCGCCGTCGGCGCGCCAGTTTCCCTCGCCATGGGGTACGTGAACGTGATCTGGCAGGGCGATGCCAATCGCGCGGCACTCGAGCTGCTTCCGCACGCTGCGACGCCGCCGTGCATCGTGAACGTGACCGGTGACGCGCGCCTGTCAGTGCGCGCGCTCGCGCAAGCGCTGGGCTCGCGATTGGGCCGCGCGCCGACGTTCGCCAGCCGCGAAGCGGCGGATGCGCTGTTGAGCGATACGTCGAAGATGCGGGCGCTGCTCGCGGCTCCGGAGGTTTCGCTGGACGAGATGCTCGACTGGACGGCAGTGTGGGTTCGCGCGGGCGGCGAGACGCTGCGCAAGCCGACGCACTTCGGCGTGCGGGACGGGCAGTTCTGATGCACGAGGCCACGCGGACGCTCCTCCAGCGCGGGGGCGCGATCCCGGCGCACCCGTTGGCGCTCACGGCAGCGCGGACACTCGATGAGCGGCACCAGCGGGCGCTCACTCGCTACTACTGCGATGCCGGCGCCATCGGCGTCGCCGTCGGCGTACACACCACGCAGTTCGCGATCCGCGCACAGGGACTGTATGAGCCCGTCCTCGCACTCGCCGCGGACACCATCCGCGCCTCGCTGGCGGAGGGCCCGCGCCCGTTCGTGCGCGTCGCCGGGGCGATCGGGCCCACGGCGCAGGCGGTCCGCGAGGCGGAGATCGCGGCGCGACTCGGATACGACTGCGTGTTGCTGAGTCTCGCGGCACTGCCAAAGGCGAGCGACAACGAGTTGATCGCGCATTGCCGTGCCGTAGCGGATGTCCTGCCGCTGTTCGGCTTCTACCTGCAGGGTGCGGTCGGTGGGCGACCGTTGGGCGAATCGTTCTGGCGCGCGTTCTCGGAGATCCCGAATGTGTGCGCGATCAAGATCGCGCCGTTCAACCGGTACCAGACCCTCGATGTCGTGCGAGCGGTTGCGGACTCGGCGCGCGAGGATATCGCGCTCTACACGGGGAACGACGACAACATCGTCGCGGATCTCGTCTCGCCGCTCGCAGGCGCCCGCGGTTCGCGGTGCATGGTGGGCGGGCTGCTTGGGCAGTTCGCGGTCGGAACGCGACACGCCGGCGCGTTGTGCGAGGCGGCGCGCATCGCGCGGGACACCGGCTCGGTTCCGGCCTCGCTGCTGGCCGACGGGCTCGCGCTCACCGAGATCAACGCCGCGCTCTTCGACGTCGCCCACGGCTTCGCCGGCTGTATCGCCGGCATTCACGAAGTGCTGCGCCGTCAGGGATTGATGGCGGGCACCTGGTGCCTCGACCCGAACGAAGCGCTCTCGCCAGGGCAGTCAGCACTGATCACCCGCGCGATGGAACGGTATCCCGCGTTCTTCGACTCGGCTTTCGTGGAGGAGCGCTTGGCCGGGTGGCTGCGATAGCTACGGTTTCGGCAACGTTGCGCGGTACGCCGCGATCGCATTGACCGTCGTGGTCACGCGCAGGTCGGCGACCTTGCGGCCGATGTCCTGCAGCCAGGCAAGCGACTGGAACTTGATGCCATTGATCTCGGCCTGACCGGCCTTCACGCGCTCCTCGAAGCGAATGGACTGCGGATCGGCGAGCGCCATGGTCGCATCAATGCCCAGCTCCTCGTGCAGCCCGCTGCTGCCCTGGCTCGCCCCGATCCGGATCTGCTCCGGGATCTTGAGTTCGTTCTGGATGTACGGCTGCACGTGCGACGTGTGGTTGTAATACTCGGCGATATGCGTGAACGAGACCGACGGCGTAGTTCCGGCATACATCTTCATGAGTGAATCCGCCGCACCGCGCATGCCGGCAGTGTTCCCGCCGCTGTCGCCCAAGTAGTAGATCTCGGTGAAGCCCATGCTGCGCAGGTAGTTGCCCATGTCGAACAGCAGGGCCCGGTACGTGGCCTGCGAGATCATCGGGCCGGCGCGGCCAGGCCGGACTTCGGTGCCGGCGTTGCCCGGCTCGAGCGTCACGAGCGGCGCCACCAGCGTCTTCCCCATCTTCCGCGCGATCATCTCGCCGAGCAGGCGATTGTTGATGTTGTGCTTGTTCATCGAGAGGTTGGCGCTGTTGTCCTCCACGCCACCGGTCAGGATGAGCACGGTCGTGTAGCCGTCCTTGATGAGGTCGCGGAACTCCGGCTGCGTGAGTTCCTCGAGCCAGACGGTGTTGATGCCGTCAATGGTCCGCGGCCGGTTGGCTGCCGCTTCGCGCGCAGCGAGCGCACTGTCGCTGAGACCACCGCGCTGCAATCCCGATGCGTCACGCGCGAGGCTCAAGGCGAGGACGGGCGTCATGATCGCGATCTTCATGGTTGAACGCATCGTATCTCCTCAGGACTGGTCCGGCGGTAAATATGCCGCGCCCTGCTCGGCGATGCGGACCTCGATCAGGTCCCCGAGCGGCGTCACGGCCGCGCGGACAGCCGCCTCGCGGCCCGCGCCGGCGATCACGAGCACGCAACCGCCGCCGGATGCGCCCATCGCCTTCCAGCCGACGGCGCCCGACCGGCGCGCGGCCTCGATGATCTCGTCTATTCGTGGCGTCGGAATCTCTGGGTGAAGCGATCGTTGGTGTTCCCAGTGAGCGGCGACGAGCTCACCGAGCAGGTCCAGGTCACCCGCGCTGAGCGCCGCGGGCATCTGGATAGCCAGCGCCTTCATTTCATCGAGCGCAGCGCACACAGCGCGGTCTCCGCGCCGGTAGGCGTTGATCACGGCCGCCACCGTTCGTCCGGAAATCCGTGACTCGCCGGTAAACACGAGCAGCGCGCGCCGTTCGAACTCCGACTTGGTCGCGCCTGAGATGCGGATGCGCTCGACCCTCACCTCATGGCCGAACGTGAGGGCAAGCGCGCCGCCAAATGCGGCGGCATAGTGATCCTGACGCCCGCCCGCGATGCCGAGATCGTCAACCTCGATCCGGCGGCCAAGTTCCGCGAGGTCCGCCGGCTCCAGCGTTTCACCACGCCGGGCAGCGAGTGCCGTCACGAGCGCCGCGCAGGCGCTCGAAGAACCGCCGAGTCCCGCGCCGACGGGAAACTCGTTCTCGATCGTCACATGGACATCGGACGCGTTGAACCGCCGAAGCACGGCCGCCGTGAGGGGCGAGTCCACGGGTTCGCCGCGCGGCGCCGTCTCAACGCTCACCGTCGCGTACCGCGCGATCGCTATGTTGCACACGAAGCCGCCCTGCTCTTCCGGGTATGGCGGCACGTCGGTCCAGCCGCCGCCGAGATCTATCCGCGTTGGCGCGCGCGCCACGATACGGCGCGATGTCGGGGTTGTTGAATTGGAGTGAGAGGACACAGCGTTCAGGAAGATATGGCCGAAGCCACGAGCGAAATGACCTCGACCGATCGCGCGAACAGCACACCTCGCACGGTGCACGTCGTGTCGCACACGCACTGGGATCGCGAGTGGTACCAAGGCGCCGGGCGGTTTCGACAGATGCTGGTCGCGCTGGTGGATGAACTGATCAAGTCGCCGCCCGCGGGTGGTGCGAGCTTCCTGCTCGACGGCCAGATGGTGGTGATCGAGGATTACCTCGACGTGCGCCCACGGCGGGCGCAGGACCTCACGCGACTCCTGGCCGCTCGGACGCTCGAGGCGGGCCCGTGGTACGTGCTGGCCGACGAGTTGATCCCCACGGGCGAATCGCTCGTCCGCAACCTGCTTGCCGGTCGCCGTTGGCTACAGCGGCTCGGCGCGACGCCACCGCCAGTGTTGTATTGCCCAGATTCGTTCGGCCATCCCGCGGCGCTGCCCATGTTGGCGGCGGAATTCGGCTTCCCGCTCGTAATCGTGTCGCGCGGGTACGGTGGCGCGCGCTGGCCCGCCGGCGACCTGGCGCGGTGGTCTGCGCCATCCGGCGAGCAGGTGTTGCTGTACCACCTCTCAAGGAAGGGATACGACATCGGCGAGAACCTGCCGACCGGTGAGGCAAGCGCCCGCGAACGCTGGGCGACCATGGTGCCGGAGCTGATCGGGCGTTCCCGAAACGAACATGTGCTGCTGCCCAATGGCGCCGACCATCATGCGCGGCAGCGCCACTTGCCTACGGCGCTCGAGGCGCTCGCGGCCGCCGCGCGGCCGCATCGCGTGATCGGCAGCTCGCTCGCGACATTCGCCGAATCGTTGGTGGCCGCGGCCAGCCGCAGCGGTGGAATCCCCGGCATCCGCGGCGAACTTCGCGATTCTTACGGCTACCTGTGGACGTTGCAGGGCACGTTCTCCGCGCGCGCGGCGCAAAAACGCCGGCACGCGCAAGTCGAACGCCTGCTGTTGCGCGACTGCGAACCCTGGGTCGCGCTGGCCGGCGCATCAAGGGTTGCGTTGCTTCACGTCGCATGGAAGTCACTCCTGCTGTGCCACCCGCACGACACCCTCTGCGGCTGCTCCACTGATCTCGTCGCGCGGGCCATGGACGCGCGGCTCGACGACGCGGAAGACCAAGCCGTCGGTCTTCGCGACGACGCATTGCTGGAGATGATCGGGCACGATCGCGACCGGGCCCGTGAGGAACCGGGGTCGTGGACGCCTGTGACACTGGTGCGAAATCCATCCCCACGCCCACGCAGCGGCGTCGCGATCCTCCGGCTGTCCGCATTCGCCGCCGACGTCAAGGTCGGTGCGAATGCTTCGCCGGGCGCCGTGAGGACGGCGCGTGCGCGCGTCCCCGCGCTGGACGGCGTTCCACCTGTTCAGGTACTCACGAAAGCGCTGGCTCACGAGCGCACCGAGGCGCCGCGTCACTACCCAGACAATGATGAGGTGCTGAGCGCCGAGGTCGCCGCGTGGGTGGGCAACGTGCCGGCTTATGGCATTCGCGGGTATCGCCATGTCGGTCGCGCAGCCAAGGACGAAATCCCGAACCCGGTCGTCGTGGACGGTCTCTCGCTGTCGAATGGGCTGATCTCCGTGCGCGTGACCAGCGACGGCCGCGTCACGTTCGACGATCATTCCACCGGCGTCGGCATCGGCGACCTGCTCTCCTGGGAGAGTCGCGAGGAAGCCGGCGACGAATACACGGCTTCGCCGCGCGGTCCGATGCTCGAGTACACGTACGGCGGTGCGCGCGTGGTCCACCGCGGGCCGGTGCGCGGGACGATCGCCCTCGAATGGCGCATGAAGCGGCGCGCTCACCAAGTCACGGGTCGCGTGCTGCTGACCGTTGACGCCGGAGCGCGCTTCCTTCGCATCGGCGTGGACGCACACAATGCCGCGGCCGACCACCGGCTGCGGCTCGGGATCGCGACGCACCTGCGTGACGCGCGCGTATGGGCCGACGCCATGTTCGGCCCCGTCGAGCGCGCGCCGATCGTGGCGACTCCGGAAGACCTCAAGCTCGAGACACCGCCGGCAACCGCACCGCTCCATCGCTACGTGTCGCTGTTCACCGAATCGCGCGGAGCAACGGTGTACTCCGACGGCCTCGCCGAGTACGAAGCCGATGCGAACGGGACCGTGTTCATCACCTTGGTGCGCTCGGTCGGCGAACTTTCGCGGAACGACATCCCGGAGCGCCCCGGGCACGCCGGGTGGCCGACGCCGACCCCCGAAGCACAGTGCCGAGGCCCGTTCTCGGCGCGCTTCGCGCTCATGTGTCACGGGCCCAGGAACGCGAAGACAATCGACACCATCGAACAGGCCGCGGACGACGTGCTGCTTCCCCTCACGGGTGGCACGTTGCGATCGGCGCTCGCGGTGCCCGCTCCGGCGGGCGGGGTCAGCCTCGACGGCCTTGGCCTGGCGTGCTCTGCCATTACGCGGACCGATGACGGCGACCAGCTCGTGCTGCGCTGCGTCAACCTCACGGATGAAACCGTGACGGGCGCGTGGACCGTGCCCGCCGGTTTCTCCACCGCCGCACTCGCCCGGCTCGACGAGACGATCATCGGTCCGTTGACGGTCGTGGACGGGCGGATTGCCCTTGTCGCCCCGCCCCGCGCGGTGATCACCGTCCTCGCGCGGTAGTTTTCCTGCGGACCTTCTGGAGCGCTCCATGACTCATGCCATTTCTCGCGTGTTCGTCCGTGTCGCCGCGGCGCTGTTCGTCGCGCTCTCCACGGCGAGCGCGGTCGTCGCGCAGCAGCCGTACTTCCCGCCCCCGGGTGACGCGTGGGAGCGCCGCACGCCGGAGCAAATGGGTTTCACGAAACGCTCGGTGGACAGCGCGATCGCGATCGCGCTCAAGAACGAATCCACGGCGCCGCGAGACCTGCTCGCGAACCACCAGCAATCGTTCGGCCGTGAGCCGATGGGCGAGGCGATCGGCCCATTCAGGGAACGCGGTGGCGCGGCCGGCATGATCGTGCGGCGCGGGTACATCGTCGCGGAATGGGGAGACCCCAATCGCGTGGATGTGACGTACAGCGTCACCAAGAGTTTTGTCACGACCACCGTGGGCCTGGCCTTCGACCGCAAGATGATTCGCGCCGTCACGGACAAGGTCGGCGACTACATGGCGCCGATTGTCGTGGCAAAGAACGGTTCGTTCAGCAACTACGAAGTGCTCGCGCCGTTCGAGTCGGAGCACAATCGCAAGATCACCTGGGAGCACCTCCTGCGTCAGACGAGCGACTGGCAGGGCACGCTCTGGGGCAAGCCGGATTGGGTGGACCGTTTCCCGCGCAACACCACGGACACGGCGAGCGTGATCAACCGCGCGCGCTTC
>VGVM01000079.1 GCA_016874035.1 Gemmatimonadota bacterium | reverse complement strand
CGAGTATCGAGTTCCGGCGCGCACGCGAGCGATCCGGATAGCGCCCGGGATCGTACTGCACCGGGCTCTTGGGCAGCGCCGCGAGTGTGGCGGCTTCGGCCAGCGTCACTTGCGCGGCGCCCTTGCCGAAATAGTGGCGAGCGGCCGTCTCGACACCGTACCAGCCGCGTCCGAACAGGATCTGGTTGAGGTACGCTTCGAGGATCTGCTGCTTGGAGTAATGCCGCTCCATCTCGATCGCCGCGCGCTGCTCGCGCAGCTTCCGCATGGGCGACGGATCGCGCCGGTCAATCAGCGTGGGGTGCATGTTGCCCACGAGCTGCTGCGTGATGGTGCTCGCGCCGCGATACGCGCCCATCAGGTTGTCCTTGATGGCGCCCGCGATCCCGACGATATCCACGCCGTTGTGCTGGTAGAACCGCTGGTCCTCGACCGCGATGAACGCGTTGGGGAGGTACGCCGGCAGTGTCCGGATGGACACGATCGTGCGCCAGTCGCGGCCGATCTCGCCGACCAGCGTGCCGTCGCGCGCGAACACCTGCGACGACTGGGGTGGCGTGATCAGCTGCCAGGCCTCGACGGGCGCGGCGGGTTGTGTTTGTGCCGGCGGTTGCTGGGCGTGCAGGGGCCCGGCGCTCGCCAGCGCGCACATCACGCCGATGACCAACCACCCCGCACGCAGACGCATGTATGAAAAATACCCCGCAGGCCAAGTCATTGATTCACAACCGGTTGAGCCCGGCCAATGGCCCGTGGGGCTCACGGGTGCGACCTTTAAGGGGCTCATGGACGTGCTTCGACTCGCGCTCGCGCAGTTCCGCCCCGACAAGGGGAATGTTGAGGCCAATGTGCGTCGCATCGGCGAGATCGTCGCGCAGGCCGCGGCGCTCGATCCCGCGCCGCACGTCGTACAGTTCGCGGAGACCGTGCTCTCCGGCTATTTCGTCGAGGGCGGCGTGCGCGAAACGGCCGTGCGCGCAAGCGACCTCGCACAGCGGCTCGCCAAGTCGTACGCAGCCGGCGGCGGCAACCGGCCGATCGACGTCGTGCTGGGGTTTTACGAAGAACTGGATGGGACGCTCCATAACAGCGCGGCCTACCTCGCGTTGGATGGCGCCGGAGGCGCACGCGTTGTCCACCTCCATCGGAAGAACTTCCTCCCGACCTACGGGCTCTTCGATGAAGAGCGGTTTGTCGAGCGCGGATTCGGCTTCCGCGCGTTCGATACGCGCTGGGGCCGCGCGGCGATCCTCGTGTGCGAGGATGCCTGGCATTCGCTCTCGGGCACCATCGCGGCCCTCGACGGTGCCCAGATGATCTTCGTGGTCGCGGCCGCGCCCGCACGCGGCATGCACGACCGGCGGAGCATCGAGGGCGCGCCCGCCACGGTCGCGCGATGGGACCGCCTGGTGCTCGACATCGCGGAGGAGCACGGCGTCTTCTGCTCGCTCGCCAACCTCGTGGGGAGCGAAGGCGGCAAGGTGTTTCCCGGCGCAAGTGTCGTCATGGGCCCCCGGGGGACAGTCTGCGCGCGCGCGCCGCTGTGGGATGAAGCGCTGGTCACCGCCGATCTCGAGCTGGCCGACATCGGCCGCGCCCGCACTGACGCGCCAATGCTGTCCGATCTCAAGGTCGCGCTCCCGACGCTGCGCGCCGAGCTGGAGCGCGTGGCGAACGGCGCGGTCGCGCCGGTGGTCGCGAGCGGCAGCGTTGGCGACGCGACCGGCGATCCGGGCAGTCCACCCCGCGGTGACCGCGCCGCCCGCGCGGTTGCGCCGGCCGCCGTATCCGCACCGCTCGCAGTCATCAGGAGCGGCGACACCAGCCGGAGCGCGCCACCACCGCTGGAGATCGACCCCACGCTTGTGGAGGGATGGCTGGTCGCGTTCCTGCGCGACGAGTTCCGGCGCCGGGGGTTCAACGAGGCGGTGATCGGACTGAGTGGTGGCGTGGACTCCGCCGTCACCGCCACGCTCGCCGCCCGGGCGTTCGGACCGCAGCACGTCCACGCGGTCCGGATGCCATACCGGACATCGAGCCCGGATTCACTGGCTCACGCGCAGCTTGTCATTGACCAGCTGGGCCTTCGGGAGCGGACGCTCGACATTTCGGCGGCCGTGGACGGGTACCTCACGCACGAGCCCGATGCCTCGCCGGCGCGCCGCGGCAACGTGATGGCGCGCATGCGCATGATCACGCTGTTCGACCTGGCGGCGAAGCACGGCGCGCTGCCGCTGGGCACCGGCAACAAGAGCGAGCGGCTGCTGGGCTACTTCACGTGGCACGCGGACGATTCGCCGCCGGTGAACCCGATCGGCGACCTCTTCAAGACGCAGGTCTGGGCCCTCGCGAAGCACCTTGGTGTGCCCGACGCGATCGTGCAGAAGCCCGCGTCGGCGGACTTGATCGAAGGGCAGACGGATGAAGGCGACTTCGGGATCAGTTACGCCCGCGCGGATGCGATCCTGAACTGGCTGCTCCACGGCTACACGGCGGCAGAGGTGGCGCGGCGTGGGTTCTCGCCCGAGGAGATCGCTCGCGTGCGGGCGCGCCTCGACAGCACGCACTGGAAGCGGCGACTGCCCACGGTGGCACTCCTCTCGACCGCGGCGATCGGGGAGAGCTATCTCCGGCCCGTGGATTACTGACCGCGGCGCGCGGCTTCCCGCACGTCGCAAGAATCGGATTGTTCGGCGAGCCGGCGCGTCGTAGTCTCCACGCATGACACAGGATCCAATCACCGACTACGCGCGCATCGAGCGCGCGATCCGCTGGCTCGACGCCCACCGGGCCGAGCAACCGTCGCTTGCGGCGGTGGCCCGTCACGTCGGGCTGTCGGAATCGCACTTCCAGCGGCTCTTCACGAGGTGGGCGGGCATCAGCCCCAAGCGGTTCGTGCAGCACCAGACGTCCGCGTTGCTCACCATGCTCCTGCGCGATGGCCGGAGCGTGCTCGATGCCGCGTACGAGGTCGGGCTGTCCGGGCCTTCGCGGGCGCACGATCTCGTGTTGAACGCCGAGGCCGCCACGCCCGGGGAACTCGCCCGCGCGGGCGAAGGGCTGGAGATCCGTTACGGCTTCCATCCGACACCGTTCGGCGAATGTTGCATCGCGGTGACGCCGCGCGGGATTTGTCACCTGGCCTTCATCGGCCCGGTGACACGCCGCGAAGTGCTTGCCCGAATCCGGCACGATTGGCCGCGCGCGACGCTGACACCGGACCAATCCGCGACGCGGCGTATCGCCGCGCAAGCGTTCGACGTTGACGCCGCGGCGCGGCCGCTCGCCCTGCACGTGCGAGGCACCAACTTCCAGATCAAGGTCTGGCGGGCGCTCCTGGCGCTGCCCGACGGTGCGCTGACGACGTATGGTGAGCTCGCGCGCACGATCCAGGAGTCGCAAGCGCCACGCGCGGTGGGGAACGCTGTCGGCTCGAACCCGGTGAGCTGGCTGATTCCTTGCCACCGCGTGCTGCGCAGCACGGGCGGCCTCGGCGGCTACGCCTGGGGCCCGGACCGCAAGCGGGTCATGCTCGCCTGGGAGGGCGTGCGATCCGCGCGGGCCGCCGAGCCGGCCTACGCCGCTTCAGCGTAAGCGAGCGACACCGCGCGCCGGGCACCGCGCTTGAACGTGCGATGCACCGCGCGAGCATAGCGCATGAAGTTCGCGCCTGCCCAGGGGTACTTGAGGAAGAACTCGAGCGGGAGCAGCGAGCCCTTCAGCTGGTTGCACGACTTGCACGCGGCGACGAGGTTGCCGGGCGCGTGGTCACCCCCGCGGGAGAGCGGGTACACATGATCGAGGGTGGCGAGATCGAGTCCTAGGGACGTTGCGCAGTAAACGCAGCGGCGACCACAATCGCGGAAAGTCGCGCGCTTGACGTGCCGCTTGTGCTGCTGGGCGAGCACTCGACGATGATGGCGGGCCATACCACGGGGCGAACGGGCGAGCGCAAAGCGGTGAACGTTCCGGTGGGACATGACACCTCGCCACTGAGGGCCAAAACGACGACACCCCGCGACGGGGCGGTGTTGCTGAGCCCGTGCGGGGTGGCGAAAAGGGGGCGGAGACTCCAGCCGCTCATCGCAAGGCGCGATAGCGGCGCGTGGTCATCGTGCTCGGTTGGTCGTCCTCTCGAACGGGCCATGAGCCTCCGGTGCGGCGCGGACTCCACTGAATCGGCGGCGTACGCGCGTCTTCCTCATTCTGACGCGCGGGAATCAAGCGGGGTCACGCGCCCCGCGCAATGGGGCGTCGGTGCCACTACTTTTCCCACCCATGGCCACGACCTCCCGGGCGCGCCGCGGCGCACCGACCGTATCAGGCACGGCGCCGGGCGCTGGCCCGGCCCCGCTGAGCAGCGAGCAACTCCTCGGCGTGTACCGCACGATGCTCATGTCGCGCCGCGTGGACGACAAGGAAATCGCGCTCAAGCGCCAGAACCGGATCTTCTTCCAGATCTCCAGCGCGGGCCACGAGGCGATCACCACCGCCGCCGCGATGGCCATGCGGCCGGCCTACGACTGGTTCTACCTCTACTACCGTGACCGCGCGCTCTGCCTGACGCTCGGCATGAGCGCCGCCGAGATGCTCTACTCGGCGGTGGGCGCGGCTGTGGATCCCAACTCCGGCGGCCGCCAGATGCCGTCGCACTGGGGCTACAAGAAGGCCAACGTCGCGTCGGTCTCCTCGCCGACCGGGACGCAGTTCCTGCAGGCGGTCGGTGCCGCCGAGGCCGCCGTACGCGCCGAGACGGCGGGCACGACCGGCAACGGGTTCCACGGCGATGAAGTCGTGCTCGTCACCACCGGCGAGGGTCAGACCAGCGAAGGCGAGTTCTTCGAGTCGCTGAACACGGCCTCGAACCTCGGCCTGCCGGTCGTGTATCTCGTCGAGGACAACGGCTACGCGATCTCGGTCCCGGTCGAGGTGAACACGCCCGGCGGTTCGATCTCGGAGATCGTCAAGGGATTCCCGGGGCTCTACATCCAGCAGGTGGACGGCTGCGATTTCATGGCATCGTACGAGACGATGCATCGCGCCGTGCAGTACGCCCGCGAGCGTCGTGGGCCCGCGCTGGTACACGCGCGCGTGATCCGGCCGTATTCGCACTCGCTCTCGGACGATGAAGTCCTCTACCGGCCGAAGGAAGAGCGCGACGCCGACGCCCTGCGCGATCCGTTGACGACGTTTCCGGCGTGGCTGGTCGCGAACGGACATGCCACCGACGCCGACATCAAGCGCGTGCAGGAGGACGTGGAAGCCGAGTTGCTCGCTGCGACGGACGACGCGCTCGCGCAGCCGCAGGCCGCCGCTGACACGATCCACTTCGGCACCTACTCGCCCGACGTGGACCCGACCGGCGAGCAGTTCGACACCGAGGACGACCCGCAGTTCGCAGGCGACCCCACCACCATGGTGGACCTTCTCAATGTCTGCATGAAGGAGGAGATGCGGCGCGACCCGAAGATCCTCGTCTTCGGTGAGGACGTCGCCGACGTGTCCCGCGAGCAGTACCTCGGCAAGGTCAAGGGCAAGGGCGGCGTCTTCAAGGTCACCTGGGGCCTGCAGAAGGAGTTCGGCGGGAACCGGGTGTACAACTCGCCGCTGGCGGAGGCGAACATCATCGGCCGCGCGATCGGACTCGCGCACCGCGGGTTCAAGCCGGTCGTCGAGATCCAGTTCTTCGACTACATCTGGCCAGCGTACATGCAGCTCCGCAACGAGCTGGCGACCATGCGCTGGCGCTCGAACAATCACTTCAGCTGCCCCGTGGTCGTGCGCACGACCTACGGCGGCTATATCCGCGGCGCGATCTACCACTCGCAGACGGGTGCCTCGCTGTTCACGCACTGCCCGGGGCTCCGCGTCGTGTGCCCGAGCAACGCGCTCGACGCGAACGGGCTGCTCCGCACCGCGATTCGCTGCGATGACCCGGTGATCTTCCTCGAGCACAAGCACCTCTACCGGCAGACGTACAACAAGGGCC
Source organism: Gemmatimonadota bacterium (assembly GCA_016874035.1). Taxonomy (GTDB): domain Bacteria; phylum Gemmatimonadota; class Gemmatimonadetes; order Gemmatimonadales; family Gemmatimonadaceae; genus Fen-1231. The sequence goes on along the minus strand of VGVM01000079.1, from coordinate 3,364 downwards.
AGTACCCGGGCCCGAACTACATGATTCCGTTCGGCAAGGCGCGCGTGGTGCGCGAGGGCACGGACGTGACCGTGGTGACGTACGGCGCCACGGTGCAGCGCGCGTTTGTCGCCGCACGCGAAGTGGCCGAGCGCGGGATCAGCGTCGAGGTGATTGACCTGCGCACGCTGTCCCCGTGGGATCGCGAGACGGTGTTCGCCTCGGTGAAGAAGACCAACCGCGTGATCGTCGCGTACGAGGACAGCGAGTCCTGGGGCTTCGGCGCCGAGATTGCCGCGCGCATCGCGGATGAATGCTTCGCGTGGCTGGATGCCCCGGTGAAGCGCATCGCGAGCGCCGACACCTGGGTGGGATACGCGCCGCAACTCGAGGACGCGATCCTCCCGCAGGCCGCGACGTTCGTGCGTGAGTTCGAGTCCATCGTCGGCTACTAGGAGGGTCCGGCGGCGCACGGGGCTGACGCGGAGCCACCGCGTCGCGCTCATCTCGACCGGCGCGCTGATCCTCGTCGGCGCGATCCTCGTTGACCGGCAGCTCCGCTCGGTCAGCGCGAACCCCGAGTTCGTGGTCGCGGCGGCCAGCGTCGACAACGCCCGGATGTTCATGTACGGCGTCGTGGCGGTGGTCATCGTCGGTGTGCTGTTCGTCGGGTTCCGCGTCGTCGCGCCGGCGGCGGAGCTGACACGAGACGCGCTCGAAGACCTCCGCATCGCGAACGAGCAGCTCGACGCCGCGCTCGAGTCCGCCAGGGAAGCCGCCCAGGCCAAGTCGGACTTCGTCGCCACGATGAGCCACGAGCTGCGGACGCCCCTCAACGCCGTGATCGGCCTCAGCGGACTCCTCGCGGAGACGCCGCTCGAGGAGCGACAGGCGATGTACGTCTCGACCATCAACCGGTCCGGCGAGGCGCTGCTCGGCCTGATCAACAACATCCTCGATGTCTCGAAGATCGAGGCCGGGAAGATCGAACTCGAGTTCATGGATTTCGACCTCCACGATGTCGTCGAGACGACCGTCGAGACCATGGCCATGCGCGCGGAGTCGCAGGCCCTCGACCTGGAGAACAAGGAACTCATCGTCACGGGCAACTTCAACATGAACAGCGGCTCGCGCGTGAAGATGACGCAGGCAGCCGCGCACTTCCAGGTGAACGGCAACTACACGTCATCGCCGAACAACGACGTCGGCGACGCCTGGATGACCGACGGCCTCCTCGAGGTGAAGGGCAACTTCACCGGCCAGTTCAGCGGACCTGGCCAGAGTTTCCGCGCGGTGGGCAACCACATCACGCGATTCAGCGGCACGGGCGCCCAGTCGATCAGCTTTCAGTACGCCCACGAAGGCATCCACCGCGAGTCGTTCGGCCGCGTTGAGATCACCAACTCCAGTGCGTCCGGCGTGACCATCGGAAACTGGATGCGCATTCACGGTACCTTCAACAACACCGGACGCATCACCATTCCGGCCAGTCGCGGCCTTCAGGCGGTTGGCGCAGCAACCCTTGGGGCAACCTCGTTCACCCTGAACAGCGGATCGGTGAGCTTCGGCAGCTGCTCGGCGGCAGCCGGCGCGACGATTACAGGCTTCAGCTGCCCGTAATCGCTACCGCCGCTCCATCCCGTCCCTGATATCGAGCAGGATCTCGAAGTAGAGCTGCTCACGGCGATACGCGAAATCGAGCGCGGGCAGTTGTGTCTCGTCACCGGATGCTTTCGCCCGGTCGAAGGCCTCGCGGTACATCTCTTCGAGGTTGTTGAGGATCGCGGTGCGGGAGCGTGACATGCGGAGGTTCTCCAGGAGTTGCGGGGTCAGGCGCGGCGGTTCCGCCCGCGCGGGCGGCATCGGCGCGCGCGGCGCCTGACGCTCGAGAAACAGCTTCTTCGCCGCGCCGAGCATCAGCCGGCGGGGATTGAACGGCTCGTTCACCGGTCAGCGACGCCGAAACAACCGTTCAGCGCGCGCCGCGCTGCGAGAGCAGGCGCGCCACGGCCGAGTCTTCCTCGGCGAACGGCATGAGCGAGGTCCGGACGGCGTCGTCCGAATCGCCCTCGACCGCCATCAGGGGCGGCGGGCTTCCGACGCCACCGGCGCCCCGCGGGGTACCCGCGCGGCGGTCAACCTCGATGACGGCGCGGACCGGCTGCTCACCCATCGCCGTGACGCGCCTGATGCGCACCACGGGCCCGTGTGGCATGACCCGTTCATAGAGGACATCGGCTGCGGCTTCGTCCATACGGTCAAATCTCGCTCAGGGCGGCGGCGGCGCAAGACGGTGAAACACGGCCGACTCGACGACACGCCCGCCCTTCAGGTGCTCCACCACGATCCGCTCAAGCAGGTCCGGCGTGACCGGTGCGTACCAGACTCCCTCGGGGTACACGGCGATCACGGGCCCCCCGGCACAGACCCCCAGGCACGGTGTCTCCGACCGCTTCACTCGTGCCGGACCGAACAGCATGCCCTCCCGTTGCAACAATGACGCGAGCTGGCTGTACAACGCGCGGCCGCGCCGCTCCGTCGAACAGAAGCCGCCGGTACACACCAATACGTGTCGGGCGTACGGTTCCATCTCCGCTGTGGTCAGCGGTCCCTCACGCGGCGGTGGCACGGCGGGTAGTCTAATGCGTCCGCTGGTTGTCCCCGATTGATTGATCCCATGCCCTCGCGCCCATCAATTTCTCCGCTGGCTTTGGCCTCCGTTCTCTCCTGCGCGGCAGGACTGGCCGCAGTCGCCTCTGTCGGCCTCGCGCAGGCGCAGCAGGCGCCAGTGCGAACCGGTCCCGTCCTGACCGCGCCGATCCCCCGCGATCCGGCCGTGCGCGTCGGTCGCCTGCCGAACGGGCTTCGCTATTTCGTACGCAAGAACGCCCGCCCCGAGAAACGCGCCGAGCTGCGCCTGGTCGTCAACGCCGGCTCGATGCAGGAGAACGACGACCAGCTGGGCGTCGCGCACTTCGTCGAGCACATGGCGTTCAACGGCACGCGCCGGTTCCCGCGCGCCGAGATCGTGAATTACCTCGAGCGGATCGGCATGCGATTCGGCGCGGACGTGAACGCGTACACCTCGTTCGACGAGACCGTGTACATGCTCCAGGTGCCGACGGACACGCTCCGGCTCCTGCAGACGGGCCTCAACATCCTCGAGGACTGGGCCCACGGGATCGCCTTCGACCCAACCGAGCTCACGAAGGAACGCGGGGTCGTCGTGGAGGAATGGCGCGGCGGCCGCGATGCCAACACCCGCGTCATGTACAAGCAGTTCCCGGTCATGCTCCGGGGTTCGAAGTATGCACAGCGCATCCCGATCGGTACGAAGGAGAGTCTCGAGTCGTTCCCGGATTCGGTGGCCCGCGCGTTCTATCGC
>VGVM01000078.1 GCA_016874035.1 Gemmatimonadota bacterium | reverse complement strand
GAGCTCCGCCACCAGCGCCGCATGCGCGACGTTTCCGGCCGCGGCGACGACGACCTGGCCGGGCCGGAACGCCCGGGTGTGCAGCGCGCGTACCGCCTCGCCGTTCAGGGCGCCGACCGTTTGCCTCGTGCCAAGGATCGAATAGCCGTAAGGGTGGTCGCCCCACAGCGCGGCGTTGTGCAGCTCGAACACGATGTCGTCCGGCGTGTCCTCGACCATCGCGATTTCCTCAAGCACGACCTTCTTCTCGAGCACGAGGTCCTCGTCCCGGAGGAGGGGACGAAACATCACGTCGGCCATGACGTCCACGGCCTGCGCGAGGTGTTCATCGAGTACGCGCGCCTGGAACGAGATATGCTCGCGCGCCGTGTAGGCGTCGAGTGACCCGCCAAGCGACTCCAACGCCGAGGCGATGCCGCGCGCGCTCCGCCGCTCCGTGCCCTTGAAGCAGAGGTGTTCGAGCATGTGCGACACCCCCATCAGCGACGCCGGCTCGTGCAGGGACGCGGACCGCACCCATGCGCCGACCGCCACCGACCGGACACCCGGGACTCGTTCCGACAGCACGACGAGACCGTTCGGCAGAACCGTTCGCTCCAGGCCTCCGTGCTCGCCCGACCTCACGAGATGCGTCTCGCCGTGAGACTAGTCGCGGCGCTCGCGACCGCCGCCTGAGCCCCCGCGCCCACCTCGACCGCCGCGCGGACGGTCACCGCGATCACCGCGGTCCCGGCGTTCGCCGCCGTCACCCGCGCCGCCTTCCCCGCCCGACGCAGACTCGGCTTCCGCCTCCGCGCCCTCCGGCTTCGGCATCAGCACCTTCATCGAAAGCCGCAGCTTTCCGCGCTCGTCGCGGTCAATGAGCTTCACGCGGACGCGGTCACCCTTCTTCACCACGTCTTCCGTGCGCTCGACACGTCCGTGGCGCAGCTCGGAGATGTGGACGAGCCCGTCGGTACCCGGCATGATCTCGACGAATGCACCGAACGCCGTCGTGCTGCGAACCGGCCCCTCGTAGATCTCGCCGACGATCGGCTCGGCCGTGAGCTGCTGCACCATCTGGCGCGCCCGCTCCATCGCCTCGCCACCGACCGCCGCGATCGTCACGATGCCCGTGTCTTCAACCGAGACTTCCGCGCCCGTTTCGTCCTGGATTCCCCGAATCGTCTTGCCCTTCGGGCCGATCAGGTCGCCGATCTTCTCCGGGTTGATCTGCACCGTGACAATGCGCGGCGCGAATGCGGAGAGGTCCGCACGCGGCCCGGCGATCGCCTTGGTCATCTCGCCCAGGATGTGCAGGCGGCCATCGCGCGCCTGCGTCAGGGCCTGCTTCATGAGATCGAGGTCCAGGCCCTGGATCTTGATGTCCATCTGGATGGACGTGATGCCGGCTTCCGTTCCCGCGACCTTGAAGTCCATGTCGCCCAGGTGGTCTTCCGTCCCCAGGATGTCGGTCAGGATCGCGTAGCGCTCGCCTTCCTTGATCAAGCCCATCGCGACGCCGGCCACGGCCGCCTTGATCGGCACGCCCGCGTCGTACAGTGAGAGCGACGCGCCGCACACCGATGCCATCGAGCTCGACCCGTTCGATTCCATGATGTCCGACACGATCCGAACCGTGTACGGGAAGGTTTCGAACTCGGGCAGGACGCCCTGGATCGCGCGCTCGGCGAGATTGCCGTGCCCGATCTCGCGCCGGCTGGTCCCGCGCACGGGGCGCACCTCGCCCGTGGAGAACGGCGGAAAGTTGTAGTGCAGCATAAAACTCTTCGTGCTTTCCTTCGGCTCGTCAATCGAGTCCAGGCGCTGCACGTCGTTGGCCGTGCCAAGCGTGGTCGTGACGAGCGCCTGCGTCTGGCCCCGGGTGAAGAGCGCCGAACCGTGGGCGCGAGGCAGGACCGAGGTGTCGATCGTGATCTGTCGCACTTCCGTCGGCTTGCGTCCGTCCACACGGAGCCCCGTGTCCAGGACCTGCGAGCGGAGCGCCACGTATTCGAGGTCGCCAAGCACCCCGCCGAGGAATCCATGCTGCTCCGGCGGGAGCTCCGCCTTCAGCTTGTCCTTGACCTCGGTCTTGACCTGCTCCACCGCCTGCACGCGCGTCTGCTTCTCGGCCTGGTTGATCGCCGCGCGAATGCGGTCGGCGGCCTCCGCCGTGACCCGAGCCTTCACGTCGTCGGGCGTTTCCGTGCGGGTCCACGACATCTTTGGCTGCTTCGCAGACGCCAACAGCTCCTGCTGAATGCCGATCAGGTCCCGGATGCCCCGCTGCGCAATGCCGAGCGCCTCGAGCACATCGGCCTCGCTGATCTCCAGCGCGCCGCCCTCGACCATCACGATCGAGTCCTGGGAGCCCGCGACCACGAGGTCGAGGTCGGAGAACTCAAGCTGCTGGAAGGTCGGGTTGAGTACCCACTTGCCCTGCACACGGCCGACACGAACTCCGGCGATCGGGCCGGCGAACGGGATCTTCGACGCGTTGAGCGCGAAGCTCGTCGCGACGAGGCCGAGCACGTCAGCGTCGTTTTCCTGGTCGGCGCTGATGACGTACACGAAGACCTGGACTTCGTTCTGGAACCCTTCCGGGAACAGCGGCCGGATGGAGCGGTCAATGATGCGAGCGGCGAGGATTTCCTCATCGCGCGGACGTCCTTCGCGCTTGATGAAGCCGCCGGGAATCTTGCCCGCGGCGTAGGTCTTCTCGCGGTATTCGACCGTCAGCGGGAAGAACGGCAGCGTGCTCTGCTTGTCGCTGACGGTGACGCTGGCGATGACCATCGTGTCACCGAAGCGCACCACGGCGCTGCCTGCGGCCTGCTTGGCCATGCGGCCGGTCTCGATGCTCAGCGTGCGACCGGCGAAGTTTTTCTCGATTTTCTGCATGATGTATGGATGTGGAAATGCGTGTCCAGATGGACAGGCGGTATCAAAAGTGAAAACGCGCGGTCCGCTGGGAGAGCCCGCGTCCGCGCGTTTGCGCCGTCCTTTCGGTTAGTGCCGGAGACCGAGCTGGTCCCGGAGCTTCCGATACGACTCGAGGTTCGTTCGCTCGAGGTAGTTGAGCAGCCGTTGCCGACGCCGAACCATGCTCAGGAGCCCACGGCGGCCGTGGTGGTCCTTGGCGTGGGCCCGGAAGTGGTCCGTCAGGTAGTTGATCCGTTCGGTCAACGCCGTGACTTGGACTTCGGTCGAGCCGGTGTCTGTCTCATGCCGCCGGTTCTTGGCGAGGGCGGCAGTCTTCGAAAATGCCATTATCGGTACCGTACCTGTCTGGACTCTAAACGCGCGATTTTGTTGTAGCAAAAGAAGATAAGCGGCCTGACTCGCGCGTTCAAGGGCGGCCCGGACCCCCTGGCCGCCTACCCGAACCAGCCCCCAACCAGCGACTTGATGTCGTTGAACATCACGACGACGAACAGGAGCAGGATGGCGGCCACCCCGACCTGCATGATCCGTTCGCGTGTCTTGATACTGAACGGCTTGCCCCGAACCCCCTCACCGAGGGTCATCAGGATCTGGCCACCGTCGAGGATCGGTATCGGCAGGAGGTTCAGGACCGCCAGGTTGACGCTCAGGAAGGCGATCAGCGTCAGGAGGTCCTGCCAGCCGCTTCGGGCCTGTGCCACTGACGCGCGGGCGATGGCGATGGGCCCCCCGAGCTGGTCAACCCCGACCGAACCGGCAAACAGCCCTCGCAGCACGCGCACCACCTCGGTCCCCATCCGCACGGTGCCCTGCCAGCCCAGCACGACTGCCTCACCGGGCCCCACCGCGACCCGCACGGGCTCGACCGGACGTGGCCCCATCCCCACCCGACCCACCGGACGGTTCTCGCCGCTGGCGGAATCCCGTTCCATTCGCGTTTCGATCGATACCGACAGTTCCTGCGCCAGGCCGCCACGGACGAGGCCGATACCCACCGTCTGCCCCGGGCGAGCCGTGATTTCACGGAGGACGTCTGCCCAGCCGGCAACTGGTGCCCCGGCGACGCTGGTAATCGAGTCTCCGCGCTGGAGACCGGCGTTGGCGGCCGCCCGGCCCGCGACGACGGAATCCAGCACCGCCGGAATCACGGCCGGCGCAACCTGCCGGCCGGTCGCCGCGATCATGCCCGTCACCAGGACAAGCGTCAGCAGCGCATTCATGGTCACGCCGGCGAGCAGGATCACGATCCGCTTCCAGACCGGCTTCGATTCGAACCAGCGGTCAGCCGGAACCGGCTTGGGGCCGTGCGGAACCATGGCCTCCGGATCCCAATCCGCCGGCCGCGCTTCTTCGGGCGCCGGGGCGACCTCGGCACCGCCCTCGATCTTCGACATCGTTTCGTCGTCGCGCGAGGCCATGCGGACGTAGCCACCGACGGGAAACGCGGCGATCACATACTCGGTCTCGCCGCCCTTGGGCCGCCACTTCCAGAGCGCCTTACCCCACCCGAGCGCAAATCGGGGCGCATACACCCCGGCCCACTTCGCGGCGAGAAAGTGCCCCAGTTCGTGGACGAACACGACCAGGCCCAGGACGAGAATCGGTGCAAGCCACGCAAGCATCAGCTGTTCTCCATCACGGAACGGCGGGCGCGGAGGTCGGCGCCCTGAATGGCATCGAGTGTCGGCCGCGAACCGGCGACCGATCCGGCCGCCTCCTGCTCCAGCGCCCGCTCAACGAACCGCGGGATATCGCCAAAGGATATCGCCCCGGCGAGAAACCGCTCCACCGCGGCTTCGTTCGCCGCATTGAACACCGCCGGTGCGAGACCGCCGGCGCGACCCGCCGCGATCCCCAGCCCCAGCATCGGAAACGCCGCCGCACGGACCGGTTCGAACGTCAACGGGGATGAGGCCACGGGATCGAATCGCGGAACGCCGCCATCCTCGACCCGCTCCGGGTGCGTGAGGGCGTACAGGATCGGGAGTTCCATGGACGGGACGCCGAGCTGCGCGACCACACTCCCGTCCGAGAACTCGACCATGCTGTGAACGATACTCTGCGGATGCACGACCACGTCGATCCGATCGTACGGCACGCCGAAGAGGAAATGCGCCTCGATCACCTCGAGCGCCTTGTTCGCCAGCGTCGCGCTGTCCACCGTGATCTTCCGCCCCATGGACCAGGTCGGGTGCCGCAATGCGTCTTCCCGCGTCGCGCCGGCGATTCGCCGCTCGTCCCAGTCGCGGAATGGCCCGCCAGATGCCGTTATCACAAGGCGGCGAATGGAGGACGTCGGATGCGCGGCGATGCACTGGAGGATCGCCGAGTGTTCGCTGTCCACCGGGATCAACTCGCCGCCGCGCTCCTGCGCCGCCGCCGTCACGAGTTCGCCGCCGGCCACCAGCGATTCCTTGTTGGCGAGCGCCACACGCTTTCCCGCGCGCAGCGCTGCCAGCGTCGCGCCCAACCCCGCCGCGCCGACGACCGCGTTCAACACGATATCCACGTCGGCGAGCGTCGCCGCCTCGGACAGCACGCCGGGCCCGGTCCGCCACGCCGCGTCAGTCGGTGTGCCGTTGGGGTTGGTGACGCCCACGAATGACGGGCGCCATGTGGACGCGAGCTGGGCCATTGCCTCGACAGACGCGTGGGCCGTCAGCGCGCGCACCGCGAACCGGTCGCGTTGCCGGCCCAGTACCCGCAGGGCCGACGTGCCGATCGAGCCGGTCGCCCCCAGGATCGCCACGCCGCGCGGCGATGCCGATGCGGTCGTCATGGCGTGACCACGAGAACGAAATCGTACAGCACGTAGGCAACGGGAAGCGCAAACAAGAGGGAGTCCACGCGATCCAATACCCCGCCGTGCCCCGGGATGAGCCGTGAACTGTCCTTCACGCCGGCCTGCCGCTTGAACAGCGACTCGGCGAGGTCGCCGACCTGGCCGACGGCGGACACGATCAACCCGAAGCCCACGGCCGCGCCGGTCGTCATGCCGATCCGCGCGAGCGGAGGGAGCGCGAAGCGCGCGGCCGCCACGCTGACGAGCACCGCCGCGATCAAGCCCGCGACCGCTCCCACAACGGTTTTCCCTGGACTCACCGCTGGCCACAACTTTCGAACGCCCCACGCCTTGCCGGCGAACATGGCGGCGCTGTCGGTGACCCAAGTGACGACCAGCGGGAGGGCCACGAGGAGCGTGCCGGCTCGCGCGTCGAGCGCAAAGCGATGGTGCCGAAGCGCGATCGCATAGGAGAGCATCCCGCCGACGTACAGGATGCCCAGGAGCGTCGCGCCGACTGATCCAAGCGCGTTCTGGCTGCCACCCCGTACCCAGAGGGCGACCACCATGAGTTCCAGCACCAGCAGCACCGCCACACCGAGCGGTGGAACCGGGAACCCCTCGAGCACGGCGACGGCCGCAACCGGCATCGCGGCGGCGATGAGGATCGTGTGGACCTTGAGTGCCGGTGTGCCGGCCGCGTTGCTCAGCGCGACGAATTCGCCGGCCGCTATGGCCGCGACCGCGCCGACAACAGCCGCAAGCGTCCAGCCGCCCACCCACGTGGCCGCCAACACGGCGGGTATCGCGACGACCGCGACGCCGACGCGCTTCGCGAGTTCGCTCACACGGACGCTCCGCCCAACCTACGCCGTGACACGGCCATACCTCCGGTCGCGCTGCTGGTAATCCCGGATCGCGGCATAGAGTTCCCGGCGATCAAAGTCCGGCCAGAGCACCGGAGAGATGTAGATCTCCGTGTACGCGATCTGCCAGAGGAGGAAGTTCGAGATACGCCGTTCTCCTGACGTCCGGATCAGCAGGTCCGGGTCAGGACAGCCGGCCGTGAGCAGCCGGTTGCTCACCGTCGCCTCCGTGACTGCGTCGGGAACGAGCGTGCCACTCGCCGCATCTTCGGCAATGGACCGGATCGCGTCCAGCAACTCGGCCCGCGATCCATACGACACGAACAGGTTCAGGCGCAAGCGCGAGCAATGCGCGGTCTTGGCCGTGACGCTGTTGACCGCCTGCATGGCGGCCGGCGCAAGCCGCGAGAGATCGCCGAGGAATCGCACCTGGACGCCCTGCCGCTCGAGTTCCGCCGCCTCACGGGCGATGTACTCCTCGAGCAACGACATCAGGGCGGACACTTCCGGAGCGGGACGCTGCCAGTTCTCCTGCGAGAACGCGTAGAGCGAGAGCACTTCGACGCCGGCTTCGATGGCCGCCTCGACCACTTCGCGAACGGACTTCATGCCGTTCCGGTGGCCGATCGGACGCGGGAGCATGCGGGCCGCAGCCCAGCGCCCGTTCCCGTCCATGATGATCGCTACGTGCCGCGGGACCGCGCCGTGGAGACGGATCTCCGACAAGAGGGTACTGGCGTCGTCAGGCATGGAGGTCCTAGACCTCCATGATCTCTTTCTCCTTCGCCTTCATCGCCTGGTCCACCTTGGCGATGAACTCATCGTGATGCTTCTGCAGGTCCTTCTCCGCGTGCTTGACGTCGTCCTCGGACACACCACCGAGCTTCTTGAGCGTGTCCCGCGCATGCGTCCGCTGGTGCCGGATGGCGATATGCCCTTCCTCGGCGTACTTGTGCAGGACCTTCGCGAGTTCCTTGCGTCGCTCCTCGTTCATGGACGGCAGCGGCACACGGATGATCCCGCCCTGATGCGCCGGGTCGAGCCCGAGGTTGGCATCGCGAATCGCCTTCTCGATCGCCTTGGCCTGGGTCTTGTCGAACGGCGTGACGATCAGCATGCGTGGCTCCGGTGCGGCCACCGTGGCGCACTGGTTGAGCGCCATCTCGGTACCGTAGACCTCGACCTTCACCTGGTCGAGCATGCTCGCCGAGGCCTTGCCCGAGCGGATCGAGGCGAACTGGTGCTTCGCCGCCTCGACGCTCTTTTCCATTCCGGTCCGGCAATCCTTGAGAATCTGCGCGATTGTACTCATGAGACGAGGGTCCCCACGCGTTCGCCGCGGATCGCCTTCAACACCGCCTGCGGTGCGTTGATGTCCAGCACGATGATGGGTAGCTGATTTTCCTTGCACAGCGTGATGGCGGTCTGGTCCATCACGGCCAGTTCCTTCTTCATCACGTCCTTGTAACTGATCTTTGCGAATCGTCGCGCCGTCGGCGTCGTCTTCGGGTCGGCCGAGTAGATGCCGTCCACGCTGGTGGCCTTGATGATGACATCCGCCTTCATCTGGATGCCGCGCAGGACGGCCGCCGTATCGGTCGAGAAATACGGATTCCCGGTGCCCGCCGCAAAGATGACCACCCGGCCCTTCTCGAGGTGCCGGAGCGCCCGCCGGCGGATGAACGGCTCAGCCAATTCGTCCATCCGGATCGCCGTCATCACGCGCGTATCCACGCCCTCGCGTTCCATGATGTCCTGGAACGCCATCGCGTTGATCACGGTCCCGAGCATGCCCATGTAGTCGGCACTGACGCGATCCATTCCCAGCTTCGAAATCTGCGAGCCCCGGACGATGTTCCCGCCGCCGATGACCAACCCGACCTGCACGCCTGTCGCCACGACCTCCTTCAGGGCGCGGGCGTAGGCGGCGATCGTCTCGAAATCGAATCCGTGCCCGCCGTCGCCGGCCAGTGCCTCACCGGAGAGCTTGAGGAGGATGCGACGATAGGCGAGCGACGGGGCGCGCGACATGTGTTCCTGGGCTACTCGCCCATCTGGTAGCGGACGAACCGGGCCACGCTCGCGCCGGGAACCGCCGCGACGAGCTGCCTGATGGACTTCTCGGGGTCACGGACCCAGGGCTGGTCGAGGAGCGTCACCTCCTTGAAATACTTCTCCAGTCGCCCCTGCACCATCTTCTCGACGATCGGGGCGGGCTTCCCGCTCTCCTTCGCCTGGTCCTCGTAGATCGCGCGTTCGCGCGCCACGATGTCCGCCGGGACGTCTTCCTTCCGTACGGAAAGCGGCACCACCGGCACGCCGGCCGCGACATGCTCCGCGATCGTCGCCGCGAGGTTCTTCGCCGCGTCGCCCTTCGCGCCGGCGATTTCGACGAGCACGGCGATCTTGCCGTTGAAGTGGCGATAGAACCCGACGGACCCGTCGGTGGCGAATCGCACCACGCGCCGAAGCGTGACGTTCTCGCCGGTCTTGCCTGCGGCGGCCTTCACGACTTCGCCGAGGGTCTGCGAGCCGTCGTGGTGCCACTTGCGCGCCAGGACCGGAGACTCCGGCGTAATCTCGACGGACTCATTGAGCGCGCTGTCCGCCGCCACATGGCCCGCCACCTTCGTCGCGAGCGCGACGAACTCGTCGTTGCGCGAGACGAAATCGGTCTCCGAGTTGAGCTCGATCAGCACGCCGTGCGACGCGTCGTCGGCCGCCCACGCCACGATCTGCCCCTCGGCGGCGGTACGCCCGGCGCGCTTCTCGGCCTTGGCGATGCCCTTCTTGCGGAGGACGTCAATCGCCTTCTCGATGTCGCCGCCGGCCTCTTCGAGCGCTTTCTTGCAATCGCCCATACCGGCGCCCGTGCGGGCGCGGAGTGCGGCGACGTCTTTTGCTGTAATTGGTGTCATGATCCCTGGTTACTCTGCTGCTGGTGCCCCTTCGGGCGTATCGGTGCCCTTCAGGCGCGCGGCAACCGCATTCGGATTGGCGCGACGCTTCCGCGGACGCCCACCGCCACCGCCGCCACCGCCACCGCCGCCACCGCGGCCACCGCGGCCACCGCGGCC
>VGVM01000077.1 GCA_016874035.1 Gemmatimonadota bacterium | reverse complement strand
TGAACACGGGCGCGCCGAACCCGGCGCACGAGGACACCTGCGTGCCCGCGGCTTTCACCGCCTGCGCGTCGGCCTCGGACATCCACTGGAAGTGCGGCGTGTGCACCAGCTTCGGGACGCCGAGTCTGACGGCGGCGTTCATCGCCACCACGCTGGCGGCATGGACGGCGACGTCCACGCCGACCTTCTTCCCTTCGTCGATGGCGGCGGCGAGCGCCTCCAGCTGTTTCGGATCGGGCGTGAAGGAGTTGACGTTCACCTCGCCGGTGAAGTGAATGTCTGCCGCCGCCAGCCTGCGAATCGTCTCGCGGGCCGACTCCGGCGTCGCGTTGTTCAGCGGCAGCGGCCCCGACGGGATGATGCGCGGTCCCCTCATCTGTCCGCTGTCGATCGCTTTCCGGAGCGCCACCACGGGCTCGGCGGCGCCGCCCGCCGACATCAGGGTGGTGTAGCCGGCGTCCAGGAATTCCTGCATGCGGGCCGGCGCCTGGTCCTTGAGCCACGCGTCGGCGCCACCGCCGCCACGGCCGCCGCCCTGCACGATGTGGCGATGGGCGTCGATGTAGCCGGCGACGGCGGTCAGGCCCCTGCCGTCGAGCGCGCGCACCCCTGGCGCCGCGGTGGTGCCGGCCGACGCCGACGCGATGCGCCCGCCGCGGATCACGATCGTCCCCTGCTCGATCACCTGGCCGGTCCCGACGATGATGCGGACGTTATTGATGGCGAGATCCTGCGCGGCGAGCACGGACGCGCCGGCAAGAGCGATGACGACAGCCAGCGACAACACGCGAAGACATGAGGTCATGGACCCGCAGTGTATCGCAGCGGGGCCGGGCCTCAGCAGTCGGTGTGTTCACGTCGCCGACGATCGGCCGCAGGATGGTGAGCTCGTCGATGCGGTTGCGCAGGATGCCCTGCGACCGGTAGAAGACCTTGCCGCGCCACAGCACCTCCTGGGTGAGGGTCCTGAGGTTCTCGGGCGTGAGCGCGCGCCGCTCCCCGCCGGTCAGCGCGTAGTCGGACGCAATCCGCTCGGGCGGCGTCCCTGTCGGCGCACACCTGACATCCGGCGGCGTCGCCGAGCGGCAGGCGGCCAGCGTGCCGATCACTACGCAGGCCCACGCGAGGTGCTTTAGCATGGGCGCTCCCCCTTCCCCAGACGGGATCAACGTTCGCGCGCGGCCTTTCGAACGTTAAGGATCGGCAAGATGCGAATCATCCGCCTGCTGGCCGCCGCCTGCCTCGCGTGTCTCGTGAGCGGTTGCACGGAATCGAGCGTCGAGGGGTGCATCGAGGACCTGGCGGACGGCCCGCTGCCGATCGCCACCACGCGCGACCAGCGCTTCCAGGGCAAGGTGCGGGAGAGCACGGCGCGCTGCCGCGGCGGCACGCTGCCGCTGAAGTACATGAACACGCCGTGGGTGGACTGGTCGAACTACTACGGCACCGGCGACGCGAAGTCGCTCGACCTCCGCACGCGGAACATCCGCGGCGTCGGCGGCGCGCTGCTGGACCTCGAGTACGCGCGCGTCGAGCTGATCAAGTTCAACCTGTTCGACAACGCCGGCACCTACGAACAGTACGTCAAGGGGCGCGACAACGTCGAAGGCCCGGCGCTGAAGACGTGGCGCGAGATGCGCCTGCCCTCCGGCCACCCGAACTACGCGGACGTGGGCGGCGACAGTGAGCAACTGTGCAAGGGAGACCTGATTCGCGGCCGCACGCTCACCGGCATCTGCAACGACATCCGCAACCCGCTCATGGGCTCCACGGGAACGCTCTTCGCCAACAACGCGGAGCTCGAGAGCACGTTCCCCGATCTCGCGCTCACCGACCTCACGCGCAACCGCCACGGCGATCGGCTCTCGCTGCTCAAGCCCGACCCGCAGGTCATCAGCCGCCGGCTGTTCACGCGCGCCGGCAGCGATCCCGCCCAGTACAGGAAGGCGCCGTTCTTCAACGTCCTCGCCGCGTTCTGGATCCAGTTCATGACGCACGACTGGTTCTCGCACATGCAGGAGGGGCACAACGCGCCGGAGTGGATGACCGTCGGCTGCCCGCCCGCCGACGCCGCGACGCTTGGCTGCCGGCCCGACGATGCGATCGACCGGTCGTTGGTGGCGGACAGCGCGGATCCGGCGCGGTTCACGCACAACGGGCGCGAGCACCTCTCGCGCGCGCCCCGCACCTTCCGCAACATGAACACCGCGTGGTGGGACGCGTCCCAGATCTACGGCTACGACGAGACGTCACGCCGCCGCGTCAAGCGCGACCCGGCGGATCCGGCGCGGCTGCTGATGCTGCAGATCGACGGCCGCACGGCGGCCGGCGACCGCCAGGGGTACCTGCCGCTGCTCGCCGCCGACGATCCGAAGCTCCCGGACTGGACGGGACAGGAGGCCGCCGCGTTCGCCGACAACTGGACGGTGGGCATGAGCTTCTTCCACACCGTCTTCTCGCGCGAGCACAACCAGTTCGTCGCTGCGTTCAGGGCACGGGCCGCGCAGACGCCCGACGCGGATTCAGGTCTGCGCAACCCGGCGGACCCCGCGCGCGTCCTCCGCTATCGGGACGTCTCTCCCGACGAGCTCTTCGAGGCGGCACGCCTCGTCGTCTCCGCGGAGATCGCGAAGATCCACACGATCGAGTGGACGCCGCAGCTCCTGTACGACGAGCCGCTCTTCAAGGGCATGAACGGCAACTGGAGCGGCCTGTTCGACGGCACGGGCCCGCTCCCCGACGCGCTGGAGCGCGCGCTCGTGCGCCTGCGCGGGTCGTCCAGCTCGCGCCGCGCGAACGAGCTCTACTCCATCGTCGCCTCAGGCCCGGGCATCGTCGGCCAGGGCAGCCAGATCCGCGGCTGGTCGCTGAGCAACCCGGATCACGTCAACGGCGGCGCCAATCACTTCGGCTCGCCGTTCAACTTCCCCGAGGAGTTCGTCAGCGTCTACCGGCTGCACCCGCTGCTGCCGGATCAGATCGAATACCGTGACGCCGCGGCGCCGAACGCCATCGCGCAGCGGGTCGGTGTCATCGACACGTTCCGCGGCCGGGCGACGCCGTTCATGCGCGAGCGCGGCCTGGCGAACTGGGCGCTGAGCATGGGCCGTCAGCGGCTCGGCCTGCTCGCGCTGCAGAATCATCCGCGCTTCATGCAGAACCTGCGCATCGAGCGGCTGCAGAGCCCGACCAAGCAGATCGACCTCGCCGCGCTCGACATCCTCCGCGACCGCGAGCACGGCGTGCCGCGGTTCAACGAGTTCCGCCGCCAGTACGGCCTGCGCCAGCTCACCAGCTTCGACGACTTCGTCGATCCGCGCCTGCCCCCCGATTCGAAGGAGGCGCTCGACCAGAAGCAGCTCGCGGCGACGCTGCGCGAGGTCTACGGCCAGCATCGCTGCGACGTGTCGAAAGTGATCACCGCGGCGCAGCGCAACGCCGACGGGACACCGATCAACGACTGCCTGGGCCGGCCCGACGGCTCGGTGGTGGACAACATCGAGGACGTGGACACCGTGGTCGGCTACCTCGCCGAGACGACGCGGCCGCACGGGTTCGCGATCTCGGAGACGCAGTTCGTCGTGTTCATTCTCAACGCGTCACGCCGGCTCTTCAGCGACCGCTTCCTCACCTCGAGCTTCCGGCCCGAGTTCTACACGACGATGGGGCGGGACTGGGTGAACAACAACGGGCCGGTGAAGATGACCGCGACGCGGCCCGTGAACGGCCATGAGGACCAGCCCGTGTCGCCGCTGAAGCGGGCGCTGATGCGCGTCGTGCCGGAGCTGCGGCCCGAGCTGGATCACGTCGTGAACGCGTTCGATCCGTGGGCGCGCGATCGGGGCGAGTACTACAGCCTGCAGTGGGTGCCACGGCCGGGGGCCGAGACCGACGAGGCCTTCACGATCGATTAGATCCCGTATACTTAGAGGTCCGCGTCCGCCGGGCTTGCCCTGAGCGGGCGCCCGCGAGTCGAACGGTGAGGTGGCCGAGAGGCTGAAGGCGGCGGTTTGCTAAACCGTTGTAGGGCCTTTAAAGTCCTACCCAGGGTTCGAATCCCTGCCTCACCGCCAGCCTTCGCTCGCCAGCGGGCGAGCTTCGGCTAGGCAAGTCCCGCATCGATGGCTCCCCGCGTTCGCTTTGCCCCGTCGCCCACCGGTTACCTCCACGTCGGGGGCGCCCGCACCGCGCTCTTCAACTGGCTCTACGCCCGCCGTCATCACGGCACATTCGTGCTGCGCATCGAAGACACCGACGTCGAGCGCTCGTCCGCCGACATGGTCACCGGGATCCTCGAGGGGCTGCGCTGGCTTGGGCTGGACTGGGACGAGGGGCCGGATACGGGCGGACCGTACGCGCCGTACTCGCAGTCCGAGCGGCTCGATCGCTATCGGGCGGCGGCGGCGAGGCTCGTCGCTGACGGGCACGCGTACTACTGCTACTGCACGCCGGAGCGCCTGCAGGCCGAGCGCGAGACAGCCGAGCAGCGCGGCGACGCATGGCGGTACGACCGCGCGTGCCTCGCGCTGAGCGCGGACCGCATCGCCGAGCTGGAGGCGGCGGGCGCGCCGAAGGCGATCCGCTTCAAGGTGCCGGCGGCGCGGACGCAGTTCGCCGACGCCGTGCACGGTCCGATCGAGTTCGACGGCGCGAACATCGAGGACTTCGTCATCCTCCGCTCGGATTCGCATCCCACCTATCACCTCTCGGTCGTCGTGGACGACATGGAGATGCAGATCAGCCACGTCATCCGCGGCGACGATCACATCTCCAACACGCCGAAGCACGTGCTGCTGTTCCAGGCGTGCGGCGCGCCGGTTCCGCAGTTCGCGCACGTGCCGCTCATCCTCGGCGCGGACAAGAAGCGCCTGAGCAAGCGGCACGGGGCAACCTCGGTCACCGAGTACCAGCGGCAGGGCTACCTGCCCGGCGCGATGGTGAACTTCCTCGCGCTGCTGGGGTGGTCGCCCGGCGACGACCGCGAGCTGATGTCCACGACGGAGCTGATTGAGCGCTTCTCGCTCGAGGGGATCAGCGGCGGCAACGCGGTGTTCGACACCGACAAGCTCGATTGGATGAACGGCCAGTACATCGCGCGTCTGCCGATCGACGATCTGGTGCAGGCGGTGGAGCCGCTGCTGGTCGAGGCGGGACTCTGGCCGCCGCCCTCGGTCGAGTGGCTGCGCCGCCTGGTCGAGCTGCTGCGCCCGCGCGCGAAGCGGCTCACGGACTTTGTCGACCTCGCCGCGCCGTATCTGCGCGATCGGATCGAGTACGAGGCGGAAGCGGTCGAGAAGCATCTGGGTACGCCGGGCCTGGCCGATCACGTCGCCGCACTCATGAGCTCGCTGCGCGCGGTGGATCCCTTCGATGAGCCACATGTGGAAGCCGACGTGCGACGCATAGCGGCTGATCAGGGGATAAAAGCGGGAACTCTTATCCACGCCACACGGGTGGCGGTGACCGGCCGCACCACCAGTCCCGGCCTCTTCGAGGTGCTGGTCCTGCTCGGCCGTGAGCGCACGATCGCTCGACTGGAGCAACTGCTCAACTTCCTTGCCACGCGCGTCTGATCGCGCGTTTCAGGCCGATCTCCCGCGATTACAAGACTGCCGCCTGGCACGCACCTGGTCGGTGAGTCGTGGACCAGCGAAGAAGCGGGCGACGCCGGTCGCAAGGGTGGAATGGCGAGCCATCGGCGGCGCACGCAGATGGGGAGCGACGAGACCGGGAACCTGGCGGACGCCGGTGCCGGCGAGGGATCCCCGAATCTGAGCGAGCGGTCGGGCGGGTCGGACGACAGCCAGTTGATCCGCTAGAGCGGTTTCTGAAACGTCGTGGTGTCCGGCTTTAGCCGGACCAAGTTGATCGGCACCGCCGTGTGTGGTCCGGCTAAAGCCGGACACTACGAAGAAGTCAAAACCGCGCTAGTCTTCCGCTCGCCGGCGGCATCATTTCCGAGGCGGCCCCGCGCGACGTGTGTCCAGGGGCCGCGTCTTTTGTACGCGCGCCGCCCTGGCCTAAGATGCGGGCCATGATCTGGCTCGCCGTCGCGTGCGCCGCGCTTCAGGGTTTCTCAATCCCCGCCTCCGCGATCGGCCTGCCGACCTCCGGCGCCGTCGTCGAGAGTGCCGTTGCCGTGGCGGCATCGGAGGCCGGCAACACCAACGGCGACTACTGCAAGGTGGTCGGCGTCGTGCGGCCGCGGCGTGCCGGTTCGCCGAACCTGCAGTTCGAGGTCAACCTGCCGGCGCGCTGGAACGGGCGCGCGGTGCAGATGGGCGGCGGCGGCTATAACGGCACGCTCGTCACCGGCCTCACGGTCTACTCCAACCAGCCGCCCACCGCGGACACGCCGCTCGAGCAGGGCTACGTCACGCTCGGCAGCGACGGCGGACATCAGGGCCGGCCCGGATTCGACGGCAGCTTCGCGCTGGACGACGAGGCGCTGCTGAATTTCGGGAGGCAGTCGATCAAGAAGACGCACGACGCGGCCCTGGCGGTGATCGAGCGGGCCTACGGCCGCCCGCCGCGGCGCTTCTATTTCATCGGCGGATCCCAGGGCGGGCACGAGGCGCTCGATGCCGCCGCCCGCTACCCCGACGACTACGACGGCGTCGTCGCGCACTACCCCGCGTACAACGTCACGCTGCTGCATCTCGGGTCGCTCAACGTCGGGCGCGCGCTCTACGCCGACGGCGGCGCGGGCTGGATCAACCCGGCGAAGACGAAGCTGCTCACCGGCGCGGTGTATGCCGCGTGCGACGACCTCGACGGGGCGAAGGACGGCATCATCAGCAACGTCCCCGCGTGCAACGAGGCGTTCGAGGTGAAGACGCTGCGCTGCGCCGGGGGCGCCGACACCGGCGACACGTGTCTGTCCGACGCGCAGCTGCGCGCGGTGGAGATCATCACGTCCGACTACAAGCCGGGGTTCGCGATCGCGGGCATGGACCGGTTTCCCCGGTGGGCGCTGCTCGACGGCGCGCTCTTCCAGGGGCGCTCGACCTTCGGCGAGGTGCCGCAGCCGTCGAGTCCGCTGTCGGGCAAGGAGCCGCTGCTCTACACCGCCGGTGATCAGACGGTGAAGTTCGTCATCACGCGCGACCCGATGCAGGATCCGCTGCAGTTCGATCCGAAGCAGTGGCGGGGGCGCATCGCGACCGTGGCGTCGATCATGGACGTGACCGACGTGAGCCTCGAGAAGTTCCGCGCCCGCGGCGGCAAGATCCTCATGACGCACGGCACCGTGGACGACTTCATCACGCCGCACAACTCGGTGGCGTACTACAAACGTCAGCTCGATCAGTTCGGGCAGGCGCGTCTCGACAGCTTCCTGCGCTTCTACATGATTGCCGGCTTCGGCCACGGCTTCGGCCCGTTCAACGCGAAGACGGAGATGCTGCCGGCGCTCGAGGCGTGGGTCGAGAAGGGGCAGGCGCCGTCCGGGCTCACGGCGATCGACGCCAATCCCGGCGCCACGCGCGCGCGGCCGTTGTGCGAATGGCCGCGGTGGCCGAAATTCACCGGCGCGCCCGGCACCGAGCACCTCGCGGCCAGCTTTACGTGCGTGGAACCCTAGGCTAAAATGAGGGGTTCCTGCCTTTCAGGAATTCTCGGCCTAATACTGGGAGGTCGTTCAACGGTAGGACACGTGGCTCTGGACCACGTTATCGGGGTTCGAATCCCTGCCTCCCAGCCAGTTCTCACCCCAACGTGCCGAATTCCTGCGGATTTCGCACCATTCTGTGTCCAAAGGCCGGGGTGAGAACCCGGAGTGACACAACCGCGCGACATTTCGAACCAATCGCAGGGTGATACGCGTCGCAACGGCACACGGGAATGTCGCCCAGTCCGGGGTGAGGCCGAAGCTCTTGGCCGAGATGCTTCACTCAGGTAAAGCGGGCAGGAGCCGCTCCAGACGACTGATCAAGTCAGGAATTCGATCGCTCGCGACCTTCCAGATCCGATCCTGCTTGATCTCGCCGTAGTCGTGGGCGATCACGTTCCGCTGCGCGATGATTTGCTGCCACGGAATCTCAGGATGAAGCTCCCTGAATTCAGCAGATACAAGCCGAGCGGCTTCGCCGACGATCTCTAACGCGCGCTCGACGGCCAGCTGGAGCTTGCGATCCTTAAGGTACTCGTCCTGTGTTACCCCGCGGGTGAAATCACGAATCGATCGGGCGGCGTCGAGCATGTCCCAGACGTAGCCGGGATCACGCTCGTCAGGCCGCATAGAGGACGTGCTTGGATCGTCTGATCGCTGTGCGGCGGTATGGGTTCCGGAGCGCCGCCTCCTCGACGAGGTCCACCGGACGGCCCACCAGAGTCGTCAACTCGTCCTGCATCGTCACCAGGTCGAAGAGACTCCAGTCGGCGCCGGGCGCAAAGCTGACCAGGACGTCGACGTCGCTGTCTGGCCGGAAATCCTCGCGCATCACCGACCCAAAAAACGACAGCTCCGCAACCTTCCACCGCCGGCAGAAATCGGCGATACGGTCCCGAGAAATCGGCAGCTGCGGAATCGCCATCGAACCCTATTCTCGCATGCGCTCGCGGCGGGCGACATTTCGTGCGACATCGCAGCGGCGACAGCACGAAAAACCTGGCGACTGGACGAAAACGCGCGAAAGCCGACGAAAACGCCAACGTGTGACAGAACAGCCGTTTACGGAAATACCAGCTGACATTCCGCCGTTTTCTTGCATGCTTCTAAAGAATCCCTGCCTCCCAGCCAAATAAACCTCGGACTATCAGTCATTTACTCGCTGGGGATCTCGCCACCCCGATTACGTGGAGACCTCGGGTTCTTGACGAAAAGTCGACAACTTCGCCGCTGTGAGCGCGCCAATACGCGGGGCCGGTCACTCTCCGGTATTCTGGCGCGGCATTGACCAGAACGTCTCCCCGGGCGTCCGCGTACTACTCCGGGCCGGTCGATCTCTTTCTCGCCACTGATCCATACGAGGTCCTTGGTGCGCTGACTGCGGCACATATCCACGACCTCGAAGTCGAGCAGCGTCAGGCGTGGGAAGAGGAATTGAAAGTGCTCACGGTCGCTCTACGCGGGCTGACTGGCATGCTGTACTTCGAATTCGACGTCCCGCGCCTTGGCAGCCGAATCGACGCCGTGCTGGTTTCCGGGCCGGTCGTATTTCCGATCGAGTTCAAGTGCGGCGAGCGGCAGTTTCGGTTGGCCGACTACAACCAGGCATGGGACTACGCGCTGGACCTGAAGAACTTCCATGCTGCGAGTCACGACGCGCCGATTTGTCCCATCCTCGTGGCAACGGAATCCGAGATCGCCGACGAGAGCTGGCAGAGCCCATATGCGGACGGCGTGCGGCCGCCGTATCGCTGCGGCGCGCGACACCTTCGAGGCGTCCTCGAGGACGCGCTGACACACAGCAGTGGACCACCAATTGATGGCGAGGCATGGGGCACCGCCCCATATCACCCGACGCCGACGATCATCGAAGCGGCCCGAGCTCTCTACGCTCGACACTCAGTGGAGGCGATCTCCCGCCACGATGCCGGCGCGAAGAACCTCCGCCTGACCTCCGTCGGAGTCGAAGAGATCATCGAACGCTCCAGGGCAACACGCGAGAAGTCCATCGTGTTCGTCACGGGCGTACCCGGTGCGGGCAAAACGCTGGTGGGCCTCAACGTCGCCACACGACGGCGAACGATGGGCGAGGCGCGCGCAGTGTACCTCTCGGGAAACGGGCCATTGGTAGCCGTGCTCCAAGAAGCACTCACTCGCGACGAATTGGCGCGCGTTGGCAACACCGAGCGAAAGGGCGCCATCCGTCAACGTGTGAAGCCTTTCATCCAGAACGTCCACCACTTCAGAGATGAAGGCATCCGCACGGCAGAGACTCCATACGATCACGTGGTCATCTTCGATGAAGCGCAGCGGGCGTGGACGCAGACGAAGACGGCCGACTTCATGAGGCGCCGGAAGAAGATCGCACATTTTGATCGGTCGGAACCGGAATTCCTCATCTCATATCTCGACCGGCACGATACGTGGGCCGTCGTGATCTGTCTCGTCGGCGGCGGTCAGGAGATTCATACCGGCGAGGCAGGCATTGGCGAATGGCTCGATGCCGTCCGGCTGAAGTTCCCGCACTGGCGCGTCTATGTATCGCCGAACTTGACCGATTCCGAATATGCGGCGGAGTCCGCTCTCCACCGGCTCGGCACCATCGCATCAATCGAATGGGATGATCGGCTCCATCTCGCTACATCGATGCGATCGTTCCGATCGGAGAAGGTATCCACGTTCGTCAAGGCTGTTCTCGACTGTGACGCGGGCTCGGCCCGATCGCTGCTCGGAGAAGTCATCCGGCGGTATCCCATTGCCGTCACGCGCGACTTGGCGCGAGCCAAGGCCTGG
>VGVM01000076.1 GCA_016874035.1 Gemmatimonadota bacterium | reverse complement strand
CGATAGGCGCGCCCGATAACGACCTGCTCTTCGATTCGGCACCAGGTCGCATCCCGCTGTGCCGCCACCGCATGGACGCGCTCGCGGGCGTCGTCGATGATGTGCTGTCGCCCCTGCCGGACGGCCGCGTCCACATGTTCGCAGGGCTCCTCCGCGTCCATGTAGTCGAGTGCGTGCAGAATCGTCACGCATCCATCCGCCTGACCGGCGAGATCGAGCGCGTAATCCAGTGCCCTCAGCGATGATGACGAGAAGTCCACCGGGCAGACGATCCTCTTGAAGGGCGTCTGTGTCACCGCGTTGGGAGACGCCGAAGGGGACACCGTGAGCACCGGACAATGCGCGGTGCGAATGACCTTCTCGGTGACTGAACCCAGGAGCAATCGATCGAAGCCTCCGCGGCCGTGGGTGCCGAGGACCAGCAGGTCCGCGTCGCGCGCTCGTTCGACGATAAGGACATGTGTACGCCCCTCCTCCGTCATCACGTCGGGACCGAGTGCGGTTGCGTCAGCCTCCGCGATCGACCGTCGCATGTCCGCCAGGACGTCGGCCCGGACAGGGGCATAGGGCGTCCGTGGGTGGTCGCCTTTCCACGGAAAGCTGGATTCCATGTTGTCGTCGAAGACGGGTACGACGTGGAGCAGGGCCAACCGTCCGCCGTACCATCTCGCGATCGCGGCGGCACAGGCTAACGCACGCGTGGACGTCTCCGAGAAATCGATCGGGCAGAGAATCCGCTGAAACGCGACCACCTCGCCTCCTTGCCTTGCTCGGGCGCTATGGCACCACCACGACTGGGATGGGGCTGCGGTCCAATGCCCCGCTCGCGACGCTTCCGAGCAGCAGTCGATCGAGGCCTGTCGCACCGCGGGCGCCGACCACGAGCAGGTCGGCGCGCGAGCGTCCCACCCGGCGGAGCAGTTCGCGGAGCGGTGCGCGGCTGGCCACCACCAGCTCCACCTTCCAACCGCGTCGCGCCAGCGCCGTGCGCGCGCGATCGAGCTCTGTCCGAGCGCGCGCCTGACGGCCGCGATTGATACGGTCGATCTCGGATCGGGCGGTCGCCTGCATCGCCGATGTCAAGTGCACCTGCGACGGCAGCGCCATCTTCTCGACCGCCGTCAGCAGGGTCACGCGGCGGCCACGACCGGGGAGTCGCGCGACGAAATCGACAGCCGCGCGCGCCTGACTCGAGCCATCGACCCCGACGACCACCCGGTCAAGTGTCGTGAGCGCGCGCCTCGTGACGAGCACGGCGCACGGAGCCCGCCGCACGACTCCGCGGGACACGCTGCCGGCCAACAGACGGCGGAGAGGACCCTGGCCGCGCCAGCCGATGACAATGACGTCGGCGCCGACGCGCGCGGCCTCGCGAACGATGGCATCGGCGGGCGCCCCGTTGACGACAACCGCCTGCGCGTCTGGCCAGCGTGCCGCCAGCACGCGTGTCGTCCGCGCCGCGACGACCTCTGACGTCCGGTCGAGCGCCGCCAGAAGGATCGACCGACGATAGTCGGGCCGTACGTACCGGGCCACCACACCGTGCGCGTCGGATGGGGCTGGCCACGGGAACCGAACCGCCGTCGTGACCGCCGCCCGTGCCACGCGAGATCCGTCGGTCGCCACCAATACACGAAATCGCTTACGCGCAGCCATACATCTCCTCGCTTGCCCGCTCACGTGTCACGCCGCCGGAGCGATCACTGCACGTCCGGCGATCTCGCCACCCTTGAGTCGTCGGTACACCTCGTTGATGCGGTCGAGCGGTGCGATCTCGACTGGAATCGGCGTAAGCCGGCCCGTCTCCGCGAGTGCAATGACCGACGTCCACCACGATGACCCCGCAACCCGAAAGCAGATGGAGCAGCTTCAGTCCGTACTGGCCGAGCCCTCCGAACCCAATCAGGAGCGCGAAGTGATCCGGCTGCAGGAAGGTGAGCGCCTTCTGGACGGCGCGGTACGGCGTCAGCGCCGCGTCGGTCAGCGGCGCCGCCTCCACGGGCTTCAGGTTCGTGAGTGGCACCAGGTACCGTTCGTGTGGAACGAGCAGATATTCTGCGTACCCACCATCGTTGGCCGACAGGCCCGCCCATGCGGGGGTCTCGCAGAGTTGCTCGTGCCCCGTCACGCAGAGGTTGCACTGACCGCAGCCCCAGCCGCCGAACACGGCGACGGATTGGCCGACACCGACCGTCCGGACTCCCGATCCCACCGCGGCCACAACGCCCGCGTTCTCGTGACCGAGGATCATCGGCAGTCGCGGGAGAATCGGGATTTCGCCGTCGATCACATGGATGTCGCTGTGGCAGAACCCTGCGCCCTGGACGGCGACCACTACCTGACCTGGTCCCGGCGCCGGCGTCGGCACCTCATCGATTCGCAGCGGTGTCCCGTAGGCACGGAGACGAGCGGCTTTCATCATTCCCCCTATGACGCCAGTTCGCCGAAATAGCCGTGCCGCTCGAACCACTTGACGGCCTCGAGGACGGGCACGATCGTGAACGACAGCCCGGCCACGAGCGCGCAGTCCGTCCAGGCGAACGCAAACGTGCCAAACGGCCCCTGCAGGAACGGGACGTACAGCACGAGTGCCAGCAGCACGAGTTCCCATGCCACCGCGAGATTCAGCCACCGGTTGGCGAACGGCCGCCGTAGAACGGAGAAGCGATCGGATCGGTAGTTGTACGCCTTGAAGAACTGAATCAGGACCAGTGACACGAACGTCAGCGCCATCGCCTGCGCCAACGGACGGCCCGCCGACAGCAGCCAGGCAAAGAGCGACATATTCACGACGGCCGACCAAACGCCGCCGGCCAGGAGCAGCACGACCACAGGTCGGGTGAAGACGCCGGAGCGAGGATCGCGCGGCTTCCGCTTCATCAGATCGGGTTCTGGCGGATCGACCGCGAGCGCGAGCGCCGGCAGGCCGTCAGTGGCCAGATTCACGTACAGGATCTGCGCCGCGGTCAGCGGCAGCGGCATGCCGCCGATCGCCGCGCCGGCCATCAGGAGGATCTCGCCGACATTCGACGACAGCAGGAACGTCAGGTACTTGCGGATGTTGCTGAAGACAATCCGGCCCTCTTCGACCGCCGCCACGATCGTGGCGAAGTTGTCGTCGAGCAACGTGACGGCCGCGGCTTCCTTGCTGACGTCGGTCCCCGTAATGCCCATCGCGATGCCGACGTCCGCCTTCTTCAGTGCCGGTGCGTCGTTGACGCCGTCGCCCGTCATCGCGACGACGTCGCCGCGCGCCTGCCAGGCGGCAATGACGCGCAGTTTGTCCGCCGGTGACACGCGCGCGTACACGCCGATGCGCTCGACGTCTCGAGTCAAGTCGGCGTCGGTCATCGCCGACAGCTCCGGACCGGACACGACGCGACGCCCGGCGAGGAGACCTATCTCACTCGCCACCGCGTTCGCGGTCAGCGGGTGATCGCCGGTGATCATCACTGGCGTGATACCGCCATCCCAGCAGGTCTGGACGGCCGCCCGAGCTTCCGCCCGGGGCGGATCCATCATGCCGACGAGCCCAAGGAGCGTCATCTGGCGCTCGGCGTCTTCCAGGCGCGCACGCCGTTTCAGTGCGATCGCCAGCACGCGCAGCCCCGCCGACGCCATCGCCCGTTCTCGGGCCACCGTCGCGTCGCGATCGGCGGCTGACAGCGGTCGCGCCTCGCCGTCCCGAACCGACGACGTGCAGTCGGGCAGGATCACGTCGACCGCGCCTTTCGAGTACGCCGTCAAATCGTCGTCGGTCCCGTGCAGGGTGGTCATCCGACGGCGTTCGGACGTGAACGCGATCTCATGCAGGCGGGGCTGCGCCGCGTTGAGTGTCGCCTGGTCAAGGCCGGCCTTTTCCGCCGCCACGATGAGCGCGCCTTCGGTCGGATCACCTTCGACTCGCCACCGGCCCGAGTCGTCCAGCAGGACACGTGCGTCGGATGCGAGAACGCACCCGCAAAGGAGTTCGACGACGGAGTCCGTCGGCGCGACGGGCACGCCTCCGGCGAGGAACTCGCCGACCGGGTCGTATCCCACCCCGGTGATCTCGAACATCTCGCTCCCCGAGGCAATGTGGCGGACGGTCATCTCATTCCGCGTCAGTGTGCCGGTCTTGTCCGAACAGATCGCCGACGTGCTTCCCAACGTCTCCACGACCGGAAGGCGCCGCACCAGAGCCTGCCGCTTGACCATGCGCCGCACCCCAATCGCCAACGAAATGGTGACGACGGCGGGCAATGCTTCGGGAACGACCGCCACGGCGAGCGCAATGCCGAAGATGAACATCTCGAGCGGCGGCATGCCACGCCACAACCCGAGCGCGACGATCGCACCGACGATCAGGAGCGCGGCCTTGCCCAGGATCGCGCCAAGCCGGTCGAGGTTCTCCTGCAGCGGGGTACGCCCTGCCTCGACGCTCTGAACGAGAGCGCTGATGCGCCCGAACTCGGTCGCCATCCCGGTCGCCACGACGACCGCCTGTCCGCGCCCGCGCGTGACGAGGGTGCCGGCATAGGCCATGTTGCGGCGGTCGCCAAGCGGCACCGACGTGACGTCGAGTGGTGTGCTCGATTTCTCCACGGCTGCTGATTCGCCGGTGAGAGCGGCTTCGTCGACCGCCAGATTCACCCCCAGCGTCACGCGCGCATCGGCCGGAATCCTGTCACCCGCGCGCAGCACGATCACGTCACCCGGCACGAGTTCGCGTGCCGGCAGCGCGACTTCGACGCCGTCACGCAGAACGTGCGCAACGGGGGCCGCCATCGCGCGCAGGGCCTCCAACGCACGCTCGGCTCGATACTCCTGCACAAAACCGAGGACCACCGCAAACAGGACGATCACGGCAATGACGCCGGCTTCCAGACCATGGCCGAGCAACCCGGACACGACGGTCGCTGCAAGCAGAATCAGGACGAGGACGTTCCTGAACTGCGCCGCGAGCGTGTGCCAGGCAGAGGCCTTCGCAAAGCCCTGCAGCGCATTCGGCCCGTATTCCGAAAGCCGTTGTCGCGCCTCCTCGGTACCCAGTCCGCCTGGTGCCGAGTTCAGGCGCCTCAGGACGTCGGCGACCTGATCGCCGTGCCACGCCCTCTCGTCCCGCACCGCACCTGTCCGGACAGTCATCCCAGCCTCAGCGGCGATTCGAAGCCTGGAGGCTTGATGGCGAAGACCGATCCTCGCAGCTGCCGCAGGACGCGCTCTGCGGTGTTGCCCATCACGACGCCAGCGATGCCGCTCCTGGCCACGGTCCCCATGACGACCATGTCGATCCCATGACTCTCGACGAAATCCACGATCGCGTCGTGTGGCTCCCCATGCACCAGTTGCACCGACGCCCCCGTGAGGCGATCGGCATACGGACGCAGCAGGTCATCCAGAGCGCGCTGTTCGGAGGCCCGGGAGTCGTCCAAGAACGCCGCGAACTCGTCGGCCGCCATCCGGGGCCTCAACAGGCTCGCGCCGTACGGAATCCAGGCTTGAAGAATCGTCAGATCCCCACCGCCCAGATCGTGCAGGGTCAGCGCCCAGTCGAGAATCCGGTCATTGAGCGCCTGTTCCGTGGCATCGGCGCCGTTTGCGTGGACGGCGGCGACGATCCGCCATGTCTCGCGGTGCATCGGGCGCCGATCGATCAGCCAGACCGGACACGGGCACGTGCGCAGCAGCTCCATGTCGATCGCGCCGTATGGCCGCGGTGGGTCGGCGATATCACGGCCATGGGACCGCACGACCAGGTCATGCTCCGATCGAAGCACCTCCTCGACGACGGCGGTGGCAGGACGGCCTCGCAGCAGCTCCGTCTTCACCGTCACGCCGGAGAGGCGACTCGCTATCGCCTCGAGCCGCTGGCGGCGATCCTCGACGATCTCTTCCTCGACGCCCGGCGTCACGAAGCTTCGAGCGCGCTCGGGAACAGGTGGCAGGACATCGACAACCGTGAGGCGCGCGCCGCATCGGTTCGCCAAGGCGTACGCGTGATCGAGTGCAGGATGATCGACAGCCAGGGCGTCGACATCGACGACAATGCTCTTGATGCTGATCATGTGTGTTACACGGGGAGAAGCACCCGGCGTGCCAGCGCATGCGCCAGGGCGCCGTCGGTCGCCCAAGACACCGGGTGGCGGACGAGAGATATTTCGCACAGCGCGAGAAAATCACGCGTCCGCGCGGCCTGTTCGCGCCGTTGCGTCCGCACGTTCGGGGCATCTCAATTGCTGACCAACCGCGAATGACCTGGCTACAATTCGTGGCGGCTGCTGCCGTGATCGTCGTCGCGGGCGTGCGGCTCGCGCGTTATGGCGATGTGCTCGGGGAAAAGACCGGGCTCGGGCGAAGCTGGATCGGCGTGGTGCTCCTGGCGGCCACGACCAGCCTGCCGGAACTCTTCACGGGATTTGGAGCCACCGCACTCGCACCGCTCCCCAACATCGCCGTCGGCGACGTGTTGGGAAGCTGCATGTTCAACCTGCTGATCCTCTCGCTGATGGACGCCGTTCAACCGCACCCCCTCGGCGCGCGGGCACATCAGGGACACGCGCTCTCAGTCGGATTCGGCCTGATTCTCATCGGCGTCGCCGGACTCGGCCTCGCGGCGAGCAGCCGGCTGCCCGCGATCGGTTGGGTGGGCCTCTATTCGCCGCTGCTGATGGCTCTGTACTTCGTGAGCATGCGGGTCATCTTCAAGCACGAACAGCACCGACGTGCGAGAGAGACCCAGGAAGTCGCGGAGCAGCTGCAGTATGCCGATGTGTCACTGCGCACCGCGGCGGTCCGTTACGGCGTCGCGGCGGTCGCGGTCATCGGGGCCGCGCTCTGGCTGCCTCAGCTGGGCGCCGAACTGGCTCGCGAGACCGGCCTCGGGGAAGCGTTCGTGGGCAGCCTGCTCATCGCGATCACGACGTCCCTGCCTGAGATCGTAGTCTCACTCGCCGCCGTACGGATCGGCGCGATTGATCTCGGCATTGCGAATGTCCTCGGCAGCAACCTGTTCAATCTCCTGATCCTTGGGCTGGACGATGTGTTCTATCGAGAGGGACCTCTCCTGAGTGCCGTCGATGCCAGCCACGGGATCGCCATCCTCGCCGTGGTGACGATGAACGGCCTGTTCCTGACCGGGCTCACCTACCGCGTGATCACCAAGCGCTTTGCCGTGACCTGGGATACCGGAGCCATTGCTGGCGTGTACGTCGCGGCAGTGACGCTGGCGTACGTCCTCAGATAGGGGCCGATATCGGCCTGGCAGCTCGCGCGAGCACGACCACGCCGATGAGGGCTGATGCGACCGAGCCCGCGAGGAGGGCGACTTTCGCTTGCGCGTAGAGCGGGCTGTCGATGCCGAATGCCAGCGATGCAATGAACAGCGCCATCGTGAAACCGATGCCAGCGAGGAGGGCGGCGCCATAGATGTGACGCCAACCAAGACCTCTCGGCAGCATTGCGGCGCCGCTGCGCACCACGATCCGGTCGTCCGCCGGCACGGCCAGACCGACGACGACGCCCGCGATGAAGACGAGCGCCGGCACGACCATCCCGCCAAGGGCGGCGCCCGCCGGCACCAGCGCCTGGCGAAGGGACCTGGTCGACCCGAGACGAGTTTTGTCAGTCCAAGTCCGCAGTCGCGCAATCGCCGTTTCAGGGTGAAATCATGTCATTTCAGAGTGAAGTGCGGCAGTGTCTCCGTTTCCGCAGGCTTCCAACAGACGCGACCGCCAGCCGGACCCGCTCACCCAGGACGGTCGTCGAACGCGGCCATCGCCGCCGACGACCAAACAGCCGGCGCGAGTGAATGCGGCAACGATGTCACGAGCCGAAGACGGATCGACGTGCAGCAGCCTTTGCACCTGAGCCGTCGTCAACGACAGCCCGGGCAGCTCAACGTACTCACGAGCGAGCCGTCGCATGGCCGCCGTGTTCGGCCCAGGGCAGATTCTCGGGAGTTCGAGATACGACATCGGAGCCTCCACTCACGGGATCCAGAGTCGCAGCCGACGGGACGCGTGCCGCCCGTCGTCGTGAACAGGTCACGGTCGCGGCGCCAGGGCGATCACATCGGCACAACGCGCGGCCGCCGCGTCGATTGCAGCCGCCGGGTGCGTGCTGCGAGCCCTGACGCGTACGACCCGGTGCGGCAGACGCGCCGACAATATGCAGGTGGCCGTGCCCCCAACGCCCGGGATCCGCCTTGACCTCATTTCGAAGACCTTCCCCCTGCTCAAGAGCGTGCACATTTGTGTTGACCAGCATCACGCCGGGCTTCATCTGCGCCAAGGCCGCTGCGTCGATCAGTGGGTCCTCCGGTTCAGCGTGAGCACAAGAGCAAGCGTGTGCTCTGCCACGGCATGCGGGGAGTACTCAGGCACTCGCACAACCGTAAACCCGCGTCGCGCGGCTTCAGCCAGATCCACATGGTTGTAGCCGGCCGACCGAAGCGCGATCAAGCGCGTCCCTCCAGCGTGCAGCGTCGCGAGCGCCGCGGCATCGATCCGGTCGTTGACGAAAGAGCAGACAGCCCGAAACCCCACCGCCAGCGCGGCCGTTTCTTGTGTCAAGCGCGGCTCAAGAAACGTCAGGCGATGACGATGCCGAACGTTCGCGGCTGACAGCGCTTCGCGTTCGTACGCGTGTGTGTCGAAGACGGCGATCTCCATGCTGGCCCCCTGTGACGACAGTACTCTGAGGACCCGCCGGCGGAGGCGATCCACGTCAGCGTTTCACCTTGAAATCAACGGCATTTCAATTCCCTAAAGTGCGCGCCCGGTTCGTCCCTGTGGATCAGGGCTGTAGGCCGGATCTCTCGCATGAATTACGCGTGCAATGCGGCGTTCACCGGATCGGCTCTTGCGAGCGGCCCGTTTACTACAACGACGCTGCTGCACGGGGTACTGATCACGAGCGGGATTTTTCGCACGCCTGAGAAGTATGTCGCCGCAGCCAATGTAACCGAGTGCGGTGACCCCGTCGTCGGGGTAGGGAGGCTGGTCTCAATGGCAAGACGATCGACTACGGGTAGGCACAGGGCCCGTCCGCGCGTCGAGTGAAAGCGAGGACTGCGGTGCGGCGCGACGCGATGCCGCGCGACGAGTTGCTCCGGCGCGTTCGCGGCGAATATCTTGAAATGCCGGGTCTGTGCTTGACACCGGCGCAGGCCCACCGCCTCTGCGGGATCGAGCTCACAGCGTGCAAGGCGGTTCTTGATGCCCTCGTGGAGACGAAGTTTCTCTGCACAAGGGCCAATGGCGCCTATGTGCGCGTCAGTGATCGCTGACGCAGGCAAGGCCATGAGCGGCGGCACTGATATCGGAGCACGATGATGGAAGAGACTCGGTACGGCCTGCGCGTGAAGATTCCAGTCGATTACGAACGCGCCGTCGACGACACAACTGCGGCGTCGTAGGCGGCGGTCACACAGACCTTCGGCGCCCTGCAAGAGCCGCCTGGACGCTCACGAATTCCCCGACGTTGTCCATCGTAAGCAGTCCCAGCAGCTTCCCATGCCGGACGACTGGGATTGTGTGACAGTGGTGGCCCTCCAGGCGCTGGAATGTGACGTCGAGCATGTCCAGAGCGTCCGCCGACAGGAAATCGCGCCGCATCACTTGCGCAACGGGCAATCGCTGTTCCTGGCGTGCCAGCGCGGCCAGCAGATCACGTCGCGTCAGAATGCCGACCACGGCGCCGCCATCGACCACGGGAAAGTCCTGCTGCGTCCCGGACAGCAGCAGTTCCACGGCGCGGGCCAGCGAATCGTTCGGTGTCAGCGTCCTGAAGTCGGTGATCATCGCCCGCTCGAGCGGAATCCCGCCAAGCGCCGATTTCATCTGCGTCATGGCAGCTTCCTGGCCGGCGCCGATCCACACGAACAACGCAATGAACACCAGGAACGGATTGAAGAACAGGCCCACCAAGCCGAACATGAAGGCCATGCCCTGACCGATGTTGGCCGCCACCTGCGTGGCACGCGTGTACTCCATGCGGATCGCCAGTACCGCCCGCAGTACTCTCCCGCCGTCCATGGGAAAGGCCGGCAACATGTTGAAACCCGCAAGGAGCACGTTCAGCATCATCAGGCGCTCGAAGAACGAGCCGCTCGTCAGTGTGACGGTGTTCAGGGGAGCGAACGCGTCCGTCGCTTGTAGGAATGCGAACAGCGCGACCGCGATCACCACGTTGACCGCGGGACCCGCAAGCGCCACCCACAACTCCTGCTTCGGATCGTCAGGCATCCGTTCGAGGCGGGCGAGGCCTCCGATGGGAAACAACGTGATGTCGCGTGTCTTGATGCCGAACCGCTTCGCGGTGAGAGCGTGGCCGAACTCATGCAGGACCACGCATCCGAACAACGCCAGAATGAACGCGACACCGCCCGCGGCCGCGCTGACGCTGTGCCCATCCTGCCAGTGAGCGAAGGCGATCCACACAAGCAGGATGAAGAACGTCGTGTGCACGTACACGTCGATGCCGGCAAAAGTGCCGAGTTTGGTCGACCATTTCATGGAGATGCCTCGTTCCGGAGTGGGGCAACCCGACCGGTGGTCGCGGGCGAGTCCGAATGCGAAGCGCCAGGCGAGAGCGCATCGCTGTACTCGATCCTGACGGGCATCG
>VGVM01000075.1 GCA_016874035.1 Gemmatimonadota bacterium | reverse complement strand
CGGGAGGCGCCGGCCCTCCTCGAGGCGCCGGATGCGGAGCGCCAGACGCTGGGCGACTTT
Organism: Gemmatimonadota bacterium; assembly: GCA_016874035.1. Lineage (GTDB taxonomy): Bacteria > Gemmatimonadota > Gemmatimonadetes > Gemmatimonadales > Gemmatimonadaceae > Fen-1231. Next base: position 10,767 of record VGVM01000075.1, on the reverse strand, counting down.
CTCGACTCGCGCCGTTTCGGTGAGAGCTTCACCCACCGGTATCTGTTGCCGATGGCGTCGGCCATCTGGTCGGCCTCGCTCGACGCGATCCGATCGTTTCCCGCGCTCACGCTGGTCCGCTTCTTCGAGAACCACGGGCTGCTCTCGCTCACGGCGCAACCGACCTGGAAGGTCGTCGTCGGGGGCAGCCACACCTACATTCCCAAGCTCATCGCGCAGCTGCGGGGTGACATTCACCAAGGTGCTTCAATTCACGCGGTGCGGCGACGGGAGGACGGGGTCACGCTCACGTTCCGCGACAGGCCGTCGATGCAGTTCGACGACGTCGTGTTCGGGTGCCATGGGGATCAGGTGTTGCCCCTTCTCGCCGATCCGAGCGACCGCGAACGCGACGTCTTCTCCTGTTTCACCACCACCACCAACGTGGCCTGGCTGCACACGGACGGCTCGATGCTCCCCGTGCAGGCACGGGCCCGCGCGTCCTGGAATTACCGGCTCGCGGGCGACCCCGATGCGCCGCCGACGGTGACCTACGACTTGAATCGCCTTCAGGGGCTGACGACCCCGGAGCAGTACTGTGTGACCCTCAACCCGGACGATGGGATCGACGAGAGCCGGGTGCTGCGCCGGTTCCTGTACCGCCACCCGCTGTACACTGCCCAGGCGATCCGCGCGCAGCGGTCCTGGGGCGACGTGAGCGGGGTCAACCGCACGCACTACTGTGGCGCCTACTGGCGCTACGGGTTTCACGAGGACGGACTGCATTCAGCGCTCCGAGTGGCCCGCGCGCTGGGAGTCGAGTGATGATCGACTCGGGACTCTTCGTCGGCACGCTGCGGCATCGGCGCTTCACGCCCGTCGCGCACGCCTTCACGTATCCGGTGTTCATGGCGCTGCTCGACATCGATCGCGTGTCCGAGTTGATGCGCGTGTCGGCCGTGACGAGCTACAACCGCTGGAACTGGGCCAGCTTCGACGATCGCGATCATCTGGGCGATCCGAGCCGGCCGCTGCGGGACAGGCTTGTCGCCGACGCGGCGCGACACGGGATCGAGTTGCCGGACGGCCCCATCTTTCTGCTGACACACCTGCGGTATCTCGGCTACTGCTTCAATCCGGTCTCGTTCTTCTACTGCTTCGATCGTGCGGAGCACCTGCAAGTGGTCCTCGCCGAGGTCAGGAACACCTTTGGCGGAGCGCACAACTACTGGTTGCGGCCCGATTCGGCATCACCGACATTCCACGCTGCCGCCACGAAGTCGCTGTATGTGTCGCCGTTCATGCCGGTAGACCTGGAGTACGCGTTCGCCTTCACTGCGCCGGCGAGCCACCTGGTCGCGCACATGAATACGGTCAAGGCGGGCTCGGTGTGCTTTGACGCAACGCTGTCGCTGGCAAGGCGGCCCTGGAGCTCGGCGGAGATCCGCCGGGCGCTCGTCCGCCATCCCGCGATGACCGCTACCGTCATGGCGGGGATTCACTGGCAGGCTCTGAGGTTGTGGTGGAAGGGTGTGCCGGTCGTGCGTCGTCTCACGGCTGACGGCGTAGGCGAACGCCCGGCCGACGCGGCCGAGACGGCGGGCCGGACTGATTCGGTGATGGAGCGATGAGTATGGTGACCGAGTGGGCGAAGACGGCGTTTCTTTCCGGCCTCGGCGGCGTGACTGGCGGAATGTTGACCGTCACGTGCCCCGACCGCACGTACCGATATGGCGAACCTGGTGAGCTGGATGCGACCCTGACGGTCCACGACGAGCGGTTCTTTCTCCGCGCGCTGACGGGCAGCGACATCGGCTTTGGCGAGTCCTTCATGGACGGCGAATGGACGACGCCGGATCTCGTGTCCCTGGTGCGGCTGATGCTGCGCAACCGCAGGGTGCTCGAGGCGCAGAGCCGCGTCGCTGGCGCGCTGCACCGGCTGGCCGGCGGCGTCGCCCGTCGTCTCCGGGACAATTCCCTGGCCGGCAGCCGCCGCCACATCCATCGGCATTACGACCTCGGCAACGAGTTCTTCCGGCTTTTTCTCGACGCCGAATTGCTCATGTACTCCTGCGGCTACTTCGCGTCAGCCGCAGACACGCTGGAGCAGGCGCAGACGCGGAAGGTCGAGCGCATCTGCCGCGCGCTGACACTCTCCCCCGACGATCACGTGCTCGAGATCGGTAGCGGGTGGGGCGGCTTCGCCGTCTGGGCGGCGACCCGCTACGGCTGCCGCGTGACGACCACGACGATCAGCGACGAACAATATCGGCACGTCTGCGACTGGCGGTCGCGGATCGGCGCGGCCGGGGCGCGCATCGAGATATTGCGCGCCGACTACCGGGAACTGACCGGCCGGTTCGACAAAGTCGTCAGCATCGAGATGTTCGAGGCAGTCGGCCTCGAGCGCTACGACGACTACTTCTCGGCGGTCGACCGCCTGCTCGCGCCGGATGGCGTGATGTTCCTGCAGACGATCACGCTCGACGATCAGTGGTTCCCGAAATACCACGGCACGCCGGACTGGCTCGAGAAGTACATCTTTCCAGGCGGCGAGCTCGCGTCGGTGGGCGAGATACTGAAGTCGCTCGCGCGAACCACCTCGCTGTCGCTGTATCACGCCGAGAATTGCGGCACCCACTACGCACGTACTCTGCACGCGTGGCGGGCCCGCTTCCATGACACCCTCGCCCGAGTGCGTGCGCTCGGATTCGATGAGCGCTTCATCCGCATGTGGGACTTGTACCTGGGATCGTGCGAAGCGACGTTTCTCGAACGTCACACCGGCCTGTTTCAGTTGCTGCTGCTGAGGAACGGCGCTCAGCGTGTCCTGTTCAACGAACCGTGGTCTGAGCCGGCCAATTTGCCGCGCGCAGCGGCTGCCAGCGAGCCGGCAGCCTGAATGTCGGCGGTCATGGACGTCACCGATTCGGCCGACCGACGCCTCGACACGGCGTCTGAACACCAGGAGGTGATCTCCGCGATTGAGCCGGCAGTTGCGGAGAACCTCAGGCTGCTGGTCCCTATCGACAAAGCCTGGCAGCCGACCGACTATCTCCCCAGCCTGGAGGCGGAGGCCTGGCGGGACGAGGTCGAGCGGTTCCGAACCGCAGCCGAGACCGTTCCCGATGATCTGTTGGTCGTCCTGGTGGGCGACATGGTCACCGAAGAAGCGCTCCCCAGCTATTCCATGGCACTCAACAGGCTGGTCAGGGACGAGGAGGGCACCGGCCCGGCTCCTTGGGCACGGTGGCTCCGTGGATGGACCGCCGAAGAGAACCGCCACGGCGATCTTCTCAACGCCTACCTCCGTCTCACCGGCCGGGTACACATGCGCGCCGTGGAACGGACGGTTCACGGGCTCGTGACCAACGGTTTCAACCCGCAAACGCAGGGCGATCCGTACGGCCTTCTGGTGTACACCGCGTTTCAGGAGCGTGCCACGCGCCTCTCGCACGGCAACGTCGGACGGTTCGCGGCCAGCCACGGCGACCCGAACCTCGCCCGGATCTGCGGCGTGATTGCCGGCGACGAAGCGCGGCACGAAGCGTTCTACACCCGCATGATGGCGGAGGTGCTCGACCACGATCCGGCGGGCGGGATCCTCGCATTCCGATCGATGCTCCGCGGCCGCATCGCGATGCCCGGCCGGTTCATGGACGACGGCAGGGATCCCAATCTGTTCGATCACTTCGCGATCGTCGCGCAGCGCACCAACGTCTACACCGTGCGCGACTACGCCGCCATCATCGAACACCTCGTTACAGCCTGGGACATCGCAGGCCGAACGGTGACGGGCGAAGCGGGCCGGGCGCAAGAGGAACTCTGCCGCCAGGCGGAACGGCACGTGCGGCTGGCGGAGCGTACCGCGGCCGCCCTCGCCAAGCAGCCGCCCCGGGGGTTCAGTTGGATTCGCGATCGAAAGGGCTGAGCCGCCGATGACGCACGAACGCATCCGCCTCGGAATCTCGGCGTGCTTGCTCGGCGAGGCCGTGCGCTTCGACGGCGGGCACAAGCGCGATCCGTTCCTGGTGGAGTCGCTGGGCCAGTTCGTCGACTGGGTGCCGGTGTGCCCGGAAATGGAGAGCGGGCTGGACGCGCCGCGCGAATCGATGCGGTTGGTGGAGGCCGATGGCCGGATTCGCCTGGTGACCAACAAGACGGCGCAAGATCACACCACGCGCATGCAGGCGTACGCGCGCCGTCGTGTCGAGGAACTGGGCGATAGCGAACTCTACGGCTTCGTGCTCAAGAAAGATTCGCCCAGCTGTGGTCTTGAACGGGTGAAGGTATACGGCTCCGCCGGGATGCCGGTGAAATCGGGGCGCGGACTGTTTGCCGACGCGTTGGTCCGGCGCTTTCCCCTGCTGCCTGTCGAAGAAGAAGGGCGGCTCAACGATCCGCGCCTCCGCGAGAACTTCGTCGAGCGCATCTTTGCCTATCGTCGGCTCACGGCGTTGTTTGCCGGACGGTGGTCGATGGGTGAGGTCGTACGGTTCCACACCGCGCACAAGCTCACGTTGATGGCCCACCGGCCGGAAGCCTACCGCCGACTCGGGCACCTCGTGGCATCGGGCAAGGCGATGGCACGGCGCGAATTCCAGGATCGCTATTCGACCGAATTCATGACGGCACTTGGCGCTATGGCCACGCCGCGCCGGCAGGCCAACGTGCTGCAGCACATGCTCGGCTACTTCAAGCAGACGCTCGACCGCGAGAGCCGGGCCGAGCTGCTCGCCCTCATCGGCGACTACGCCGGGGGGCGTGTGCCGCTGGTCGTACCGCTCACGCTGTTCGCTCATCACATTCGCCGATGCGGGGTGCCGTATTTGGCCGATCAGGTCTACCTCCGCCCGCATCCGGTCGAGCTCATGCTGCGGAACCACGTGTGACGCGATGAAGAAGAGAGTCCTCGTCAACGATCGCATGCAGCGCGGCTACGCCTACTGGCGCACCGAGCCGGTCGGCCGGAACTTCGCGCCGGGGTTCAGCCCTGAGCTGACGCCGCAGGAGATGCTGCGGCTCGGCGTCTTCGGCGGAAAGTACATGACGGACTGCCGCGAGGAGTTCCCGCGAAGTTGGTTCACTCACGCGAAACTCTGCGCCGAACGGCACGATGGACGCCTGAACTGCTTCGCTGTCAACGCCTCGCAGTCGCTCCAAGTCTGGCGTCGCAACGGCTGGATCCGCCCGCAGGATCCGCGCGGGTGGTTTCAGTGGTATTGCCGCTACTACATGGGCCGCAGGACCGCGGACGACGTTCGGCAGATTCGACGCTGGCGCGCGATCGCCCGACACGTGGCGGCGATCCGGAAACACTGCGAACCGGGCGACCTCGACTGTCGGAGGCGGCAGCGACAGGCGGTCCTGCACTGGGCGTACGACAGCCGAAAAATCTAGGAGGGGTGTGACATGCGCGTATTGGTCACGGGCGCGACCGGTTTCATCGGCCGGGCCCTGATCCCGCGCCTCCACCGCGACGGGCATGCCGTGGTCGCGTGGGTGCGTTCGCCGGCGCGCGCCCGTGGCCTCCTGGGCCCGGAGGTCGAACTGGTTCAGGTCGAGGCGGCTCTGGGGGCGGCGATCGAGGGCGCGGACGCCGTGGTGAATCTGGCGGGCGAACCGTTGCTGGGCGGCCGCTGGACGGCTGATCGACGCAAGGTTCTGGAAGACAGCCGGATCAAGGTCACCGAGCAGCTGGTACGGGCCGTGGCCGGGGCCAGGACCCGCCCGCGCGTCTTCATCTCCGGCAGCGCGGTCGGCTACTACGGCGACCGCGCCGATGAACGGCTCGCGGAAGCGTCGAGTGGCGGCGATGATTTCCTGGCACGGCTGTGCCGGCAGTGGGAACGCGCGGCCCAGGACGTCGAACCCCTGGGCGTGCGCGTGGTGCTGCTGCGAACGGGCGTGGTGCTCGGTCGGGCCGGCGGGGCGTTGGCGCAGATGCTGCCGCCGTTTCAATTGGGACTGGGTGGGGCCGTCGGATCGGGCACGCAGTACCTTCCGTGGATTCATCTCCATGATCTCGTGAAGATCATCGCCGTCGCGCTGGTCGATGATCGCTATCGGGGTCCGATGAACGGCGTGGCACCGGAGCAGGCGACGAGCCGAACGTTCGCACGCGCTCTTGGTCGCGTCCTGCATCGCCCCGATCTGCTGCCGGTGCCGGCGCCCGCCCTCAAGGCGATCTTCGGCGAGGCGGCCACCGTGCTCCTGGCGAGCCAGCGGGTCGAGCCTCGCGCGCTGGCGCAACTCGAGTTCGCGTTCGACTTTCCGACCCTGACCGCGGCGCTCGAGGACATCGTCGGCGGCGCCCCTGTCGCGATCGCGCCCGCGCGGTCGAGACCCGTAGGAGCCGGGGAGGCTCGCTACGAGCTGCGGACCAGGACGGTGATCGACGCGCCGCTCGACCAGACGTTCGCCTTCTTCTCGAAGGCCGCGAACCTCGGCGTGATCACGCCGGCGGCCATGCGGTTCTCCATTCAGGGGCAGGTCCCCCCGATGGCGGCGGGGGCCAGGATCGACTATCGCGTGCGCGTGGGTCCCCTCCCGGTTCATTGGCGCACGCGCATCACCACGTGGGAGCCGGGCCGACGGTTTGCCGATCTTCAAGAGAAGGGCCCGTACCGCTTCTGGTGGCACGAACACACGTTTCAGGCCGACGGCCCGCGCACGGTGATGGAGGATCGCGTGTTCTACACGCCGCCTCTCGCGGTGTTCGGGCGGTTGGCGAATCGTGTCTTCATCCGCTCGACACTACGCAAGATCTTCCAATATCGAGGCGATGTGATCCGCCTCAGATTCGGCGTGGCGTAGCGTGACAGGGCGTCCTTTCGACGCGGTGCTCGTGGTCGCTTTCGGCGGACCCGAAGGCATGGGCGACCTGCGGCCGTTTCTCGCCAACGTGCTCCGAGGCCGCCGCGTGGCGCCCGAGCGCGTCGAGGAGGTCGCCAGACATTACGAACACTTCGGCGGCGTGTCCCCGCTCGCCGCCATCACGCGTCGTCAGGCGGAAGGCCTGCGGACGCACCTGGCGGCGCGCGGACTAGATCTGCCGATGTACCTCGGCATGCGCAACTGGCATCCGCTCCTGCCCGACACGCTCAAGACGATGGCGCACGACGGCGTCAGGCGTGCGATTGGCTTCGTGTGTGCCCCGCACCGATCCTATTCGAGCTGCACTCAGTATCGCGAGAATGTCGTCAGTGCGCGGCAGGCCGTCGTGGACGCCGGGCTGAACGATGTGTCGGTGACGTACGTGGGCGACTGGCACCACCACGATCGGTTCATTGAGGTGAACGCCAGGCACGTGCGCGCTGCGCTGGACACACTGCCGGCGCCGGTCAGATCGGCCGCCCGCCTCGTGTTCACCGCGCACAGCATTCCGGTCGCCATGGCGGGCGCCGCGCGGTATCGCGCGCAACTTCAGGAGTCGTCGCGGCTGGTCGCTGAGCGCCTTGGCGCGGCGGATTGGGTGCTGGCGTTCCAGAGCCGCAGCGGCCGGTCGGTACTCATCACGTGTCCCTCCCGCTTCAGGAAGATTCTAGAATCCGGCGATACCCGTACCGGGGGTACTGAGCGGCCAAGCGCCGCATCGCGGCCAGGGCGGGCGCGTCCCGTACGGCCAGCCGCGACTGGTACTCCAACGTCGACCGCGCCACCGAGAGCACGGCGCACGCGCGGCGGCTCGACAGACCGCGCGATCGGGCATACGCGACCTGCTGCCGGCGCACGCGTGCGCCTACCATTTTTTTCGCGTGATCTCCTTGAGGACTTCGATCTCGAGATCGCGGTCGGCGACCAGGCGCTTCAGCCGGCCGTTTTCCTGCTCCAGCTGCCGGAGCCGCTTCACGTCGGCGGGCTCGAGGCTCCCGAAATGCTTCCGCCACCCGTAGATCGTCTGGGCGCTGACCCCATGCTTCTTGGCGACCTCCGGGACCGGCTTCGCGTCCGCCTCCCGGAGGATCGTGACCATCTGCTCTTCAGTGAATCGCGTCTTCTTCATGGCTCCCTCGCTGGGCCGAGGGCGCCATTCTCTCAGGCTTCAGATGGTCCGAAAATCGCCAGGCAGGTCAGCTGCCGCGCCAGCTCGCCCTGTCTCTGGCGGTAGAACTCGACGCGGTGCTGGCGCGCCTCGGGCGTGAGCCGGGCGACGGCCTCGTCGAGCTGCTTGATCGCGTCGAGCGTCTGCCGGAGCGTGGCGGCGGCCTTGCGGTCCTCGACGAGGGCGGCGTCGTGACGGTCCCGCACCGCCTTTGAGTTTCCGCGTCGGTCACTCGACCGATGAGCGCATCCTGTTCGTGACGCTCCAAGGCATCGTTGGCGTCACGACGCCTGACGGCGGCGCCTTCCGCAGCCGTTCGCATGTCGGGTAATGCGGCGAGAAGTTCGTCACGCTTCAGTTGCGCGGCTGCCAGTTCCGCGACGGCGTCCTTTGTTGTCTGTGCCATAGCTGTTCTCCTCTTCCATGTCGTCAAACGGTGATTCCGAAGTCCTGCACGAAACTTTCACGTTCGGTGTCCCAATACATCCGGGCACGTGTCGTCACGCCGACGACCGCGCCTGCCGCGGCGTTCGCGTGATCGTCGTGTTCGCCGTTCGCGTGGTCGATGCGTCCTCCACGCCACGCGAGCCCGAGCAACTGCTGTTCGAGGGTCGGCACGTCGAGCAGCGACACGCCGTGACCGTTCAGCAGCGGTTCCAGCGCCTCATACAGTTCCGACTTGGTTCGGTCGCTGACGTCGTAGCCGATGCCGTGCCCCTCGAACTGTCGCCGGAAGGTCTCTCCGGCGTAGCGGTCCCCGCACACGCGCGAGACGCGGTAGCTCTTGAGGGTCTGCGCGAAGCGCGCCACGGCCGCGTTCGGGTCGAACGGCGGGTGTGCGCCCTGATCCTGCAGACAATCCAGCACGGCGCACCCGTTGGCGTCGCGGTGGCCGATGGCGAGCGCGGCGTCGTCGGACGAACCGCCGCTCATGTCGACGAAGGCGTAGTAGCCGACGCCCGGCTCCGGGGTGCGCACGCGCACGCCTCGCGCGATGGCGTCCATGACGGGCTCGGGCTGATACGCGCTGCCTTCCGGCAGCCCCGGCAGGTTCAGATGAAGGCGTCGATACTTGTGCGCCGGAAGCCGCTGCTGCTGCTGCGCGAGGTAGCTGGGGTCGCTGAAGCTCGCGAGCGACGGGTTCGCGCGTTCCTCGGGGCTCCTGTCGGCCAACTCGGGATCGGTGCAATGGTCGGCCGCGTACCACGAGAACAGCATCCGCCGGTCGTCACCGCGCTTGCCGGCCGCGACCAGGTCGAAGAGCGGGACGCCGGGGCGATGGAAGAGCGAGGCGTACGACGTGATCCACTGCTGCGCGTCGCGGCGGTGCGGGTCGGGCTGCATGGCCTCGAAGATCGACCAGTCGCGATAGCCGTGGATCTCATCGTACGCGCAGAGCCGGTACGTCTTGCCGTGTGTGCCGACGACGTCGCCGGCGGGCAGTACCTGCAGGAAGCCACGGCCGTCGTTGCGCTCGACGATGTCCTTCTTCAAGCGCAGCCAGTTCTGCAGGACTGAATTCGCCCTGACGATCTTCTTCGCCAGCGCGAGGTCGTCGGCGGCCTGATCCCTGTCGTTCGCGAGGATGTAGCACTCGCTGTCATGCACGGGGGCGTCGCTGACGAGCGCGTACAGGGAGGCGAGCACGAGGTCGAGCGTCTTCGCGTTCTTCTTCGCGCGGCCGAAGAGCCCGAGGTTGAACCGCAGCAGGCCATCTGCGTCCCGGCCGAAGAACCGCTCGAAGATCCGCAGTCGATATGGCTCGACGTGCGAGAGCAGCGGCGTCGCGTCGAGCCAGCGGAGGCGACTGAGGAAGTCGAGGACCGTCATCGCAGCTCCGGCTCGTGCATCAGGGCTTCGGACGGGCTGTTGACCTGACGGCTGCGCCGCTCCAGGCCAAGGGTCTGGGCGAGCTTCATCTCGCGGTCGAGCGCGCCGAGGTACGCCCTGTAGAGCGCACGCGCCTTGCCCTTCGTCGTGATCGGACCGCCGAGGTCGACCAGGCGGATGAACATCGACGTGCGAAACAAGCGTGCCTCGGCATAACCGTCGATGAGCCCGAGCAGCGTCTCGGCCGCGCCGTCGTCGGCGGCCAGGTCGGTCCGCACGCGCTCGACCAGCATCCGCTTCGCGGGCTCGACGGCGGACCAGAATGCCTCGCTGCGCTCCAGCGTCTTCCCCGCGTTCGTGCTGCCGGCGATGAACTGCTGCGTCACCGGATCGCGCTGCGGCCGCTCGGCGAGAGCGTCGAGGGCGGCGCGGACCTGGGCATGCACGTCCCCGCCATCCGGTTCCGGTTCCGTGGATGGACCCTCATCTGTTAGCAACTGATTAGCAGCGTGTTCTAAGTTGCTCATTTCACAACCCCTTAGCAGGCCGACAGTAAATGCCAGTTAACTCGCGGCCGGCTGGGCCATTTGCAGGGTTCCGAGTCGGTTTTTTTCGAGTTCGGTCCGGCGTTTGGCACCCATTGGCGGCAGGCCGTTTGTCGAGTTCCGAAGGCCGGGCAGGTCAGTTTCGAGCGGCAGTCCTGCCAGCCTTGTCATCCATGTCACGAATCTCCCACTACCTGTCCCCAAGGAGCCTTGTGTGGAGAGGAAGGAGGAAATGCCTGACATGGATGTCATGCCTGTCCGCGCCTGTCCGCGCCTGTCCGCGCCTGTCCGCGCCGGGGCTGAGTCCTCAAAACGGAACGCCCCCCGCTGGCACGGGCACGTGCTCGGCGATGGGCTCTCGCAGCGTGA
>VGVM01000074.1 GCA_016874035.1 Gemmatimonadota bacterium | reverse complement strand
CCTCCCCTTCCTTCAAAATCGCAACGATCTGACTCTCGGTGAATCGGGACTTCCGCATCGGTGATGCCTCCTGAAAGGCACCCCCGAAAGTCTAGCACACGTGGTCTGCGGGATAGGGGAGCTTACCAAACACTGCGGGCTGATCTTCCCACCGCCGCGCGAGAAACAGTTCCCTGAGGAGCTTGTTGAAGTTCGGACGGGACAGCTCGGGGATTGGAATGGAACTATCCGTCAGGATCGACTCAATCTCCTGCTTGATCATGAGTCGGCTGTTCAGTACCTGCTCAGCGAACCGATACGACCACTTTTCAAGTCGGAGTTTCATCTAATCCGTGAGTAGCGGGCTAACGAGTATTAGACTGTCACAATAGGCTGCGAGGCCGGAGTAACGCTGCGCCAGCCTTGCAGCATAGCAACGTGCGTCCCAATGACCGTGCTCGCAAGTGCATGACCAGACACTGGATAGCGCGGCCCGGCCTTCTCCGGCCGCGCGATAGGCTGCGAAGCAACGCTGCGTAACACCGCATCAACCGCTTCCCAGAGCGTAGCGACTGCGAGCGGGCTCTCTTCCGCTCTACGCGGACCTCGAGTCGGCTCGCACTCGAACCGCACCGCCCCTACCCCCACCTTGCCACCATCTTCCGCACCGTCCGCAGGTTCCGGAACGTCACCGGCACGCCGAGCGTCTTCTCGATCGCGTTCGTGCTCAGCACGGATTCGCTCTGCGGCGTCTCCGAATACCACCATACCTCGCGCGCCGAGAACGCGAACTCGTTCACGTTACTGGCGAGCGCCAAGAGCCGTTTCCGCATCGCGGCCGTCGGCGCCGCGTGCATGAACCCGACATAGTACAACGGCGCGTCCTCCACTCCCTTGAACGGCATCGCGCCGCCAATGACGTCCAGTTCCGCAAACGTGCGCAGGAACGTCGCGACCTCGTAGCCCAGGTGCTTGTGCAGCGTCGCTGCAATCTTGCGCTCCATCGCCGCCGCGTCCTTCGCGGCCGACTCGAACACGATGTTCCCGCTCGCAATGAACGACTCGGCCTTCGGGAAACCCGCTTTCGCGAAGAGCCGCTTGAGCTCGTCCATCTTCACGATGCGCCCGCCCACATTCAGTGCGCGCATGAACGCCGCGTAGCGCACCGGCGTCACGCCCGTCCGTTCGGTGGCGCCACAGGCAGCGTCACCACAGCCGACCTCGGCACCCCCGACGCCTTCGTCGCGCCAACATGCCGGAGGGCGATCAGCGTCTCGGCGCGCAACAGGTCCAGCACTCGCTCGACACCCGCCTGCCCAAACGCCGCGAGCCCCCACAGGTATGCACGCCCAATCCCTACCGCGCTCGCGCCCAGCCCAAGCGCCTTCACCACGTCGCTGCCGCGGCGCACGCCACTGTCCATGAACACGGGCACACGCCCGCGTGCTGCCGCCACCACCTCGGGCAGCGCGCCGATCGTCCCGATGCCGCCGTCGTCCGCCCGCCCGCCGTGGTTCGACACATAGACGCCGTCCACGCCATGGCGCAGTGCAAGCTCCGTGTCCTCGCGCGTCACGATGCCCTTTACGACCACCTTCATCTTCACGGTGTCGCGCAGGCGCTTGATGATCTCCCACGTCATCGCCGGGTCGCTGTATGGCACGCCAGCCGCACCAATCCCGTCGAACATCGGCTTGCGGCGCACCTGCCCCGCCGGCGTCCCGTCGTGACACGCCACACAGTTGCGCGTGTCCATCTGCCGCCCACGCTCCATGGTGCTGCGATTGCTGCCGGCGTTCAGGTCAACCGTGAGCAGCACCACGGGTGACCCGGCCGCCTCTGCGCGTACGATCATCTTCTTCGCCATGTCCCAGTCGCGCGGCGGATAGAACTGAAACCAGACGGGCTCGCCACGCGCTGCGATCGCGTCTTCAATAGAGAGCGTCGCCACGGTCGAGAGCATCTGCAGGTGCTTCTTCGCCTTCGCGGCTCGCGCCACCGCGAGTTCACCATCGGGATGAAACGCGCGGTTGCTGCTCGTGGGACACACAAACACCGGATGATCCAGCGCCTGGCCAAGCAGTGTGGACGTGGTGTCCACCTGCGAGACATCCACGAGCCGGCGCGCGCGGAGTCCGAGTCGCGCGAACCCGTCGCGATTTGCGCGCAACGTCGCTTCGCCGTCGACGCCCGTTGCGAGGTACCCCCAATGCGCCGGCGGCAACTTGGACTGCGCTACCGCCTCGAAGTCGAACACGTCCACGGCCTTCTCGACCTCGGTGATCAGCCCGCGCTGCACTGAGTTGGGCGGAGTGCCTTGCTGCGTGAGCGCCTGGGCCGCCATCAACCGACGCGCGACATCGGGCAGCCCGCCTGCCAGCGGGCTCGCCGCCAGGAACCCCAGGAACGCCCGCCGGTCCCAGTTCGAAAGGTCAGCAAGTGCCATGGTCGCCCTATCTATAGATGTGGGGGAGCTCCAACGCAAAACACTCCTCGTCATGGTACAGGCTGCCGCGGTACAGCGCCACAGTGCTCAGCCGAGCCCGACGCCCACCCCGTACACGGCGACGGCAGTGGTCGCGCCCGGCGGCGTCGCCTCGCCCGTCAGGTGCATGCCAAGCCGCCGGAGCAGCGCGACCGACTTGGCGTTGGCCGGTGTCACGATCGCCAGGATGCGCGACATCGCCAGCGCATCGAAGCCGTAACCGACCACCGCCTGCGCGGCCTCGAGCGCGTACCCCGAGCCGCGGAACGCGGGCAGCAGCGCGAAACCCAGGTCGGCATCGTCGAGCCAGTCGCGGCGCAACAAGCCGCAGATCCCGATGGGCGTCTGCGTGGCCCGCAACTCCACGCACCACAGCCCGTGCCCGTGCGCGGCATACGACGCCAAGGGTCCGTCGGTCAGGTATCGCTCGGCGTCGTCCACGGTGTGAACGCCACGATCACCGATGAACCGCAGCCAGTCAGCGTCCGTGACCAGCTCCCAGATGAACGGCGCGTCGTCGAGCGTGAGCGGCCGGATCGTCAGCCGCCGAGTGCTCGCGACCGGTTCGACGACCGGACGCGGCTCGGCGAGGGTACTCGCGCTGGCTTCGTCCAGCGCCTCCTGCTCTTCCCGTTCTTCCACTAGCGCCGCATTCGCGCAAGCTCGGTCTCCGCGGCGATGAACCCGAACGCGCCCCACTGCCCGCCGGCAATGATGCGGCGCCACGTGCGCTCCGCGAGTTCGCGGCGGCCATTGATGTAGTGCCAGTTCGCGAGTCCGTACGCCGCGGTGGCATCGGTCACGCTCATTTCGCCGCTCGGCCCGATCGCCAGCACGGAATCGCTCGAGACCACGCCCTTGTACATCAGCACGAGGTTGTGGTACACGCCGTTCTCGACGACGTTCATGTTCCGCGAGAACGGCGCGACGACGGTCGCCGCGTCCGTGTCGCGACCGAGCCGCCGCAGCGACATGTAGTACCAGTGCCCGATGGACACGCGCCGGTCGTCGTTCTTCGCGGTGTCGAGCTCGCGCCGATACACGGGAAGTGCCCGCGCGTAGTCGCCCTTCAGGTAGTACGCGAGCGCCAGGTGGTAATCAATATTGGAGTGCAACGTGCCGATCGGCGTGTTCGCGGCATTGGGTTGCCCGTCCGGTTCCACGATATCGGGCTTCCCTTCCACGAGCTTCCACGCGTGCTCGAGGTCACGAATCGCGTTGTCGAACTCGCGCACGCTGATGTACCGATGCCCACGATGGCGATACATCCACGGATCGTTCGGGTACAACTCGATCCCGCGCGTGTACACGGCAATCGCCTCGCGCAGCCGGCCGAGGTAGGCAAGCCGCCGGGCGTACCAGACGATCGAATCGGCGTTGGTCGGCGTGCGATCGTATGCGCGCTTCGCATCGGCGAGTTGCGTCTCGTAACGCGTGCGCACCGCTGCAGAGAGCGGGAAGGTGCGCAGCGTATCACCGAGCAGTGAAATCGCCTCGACGCCGGCCGGGAGCGCGCGCGATGAGGACGAAGCACCGCGGCCCATGCCGATCCGCACACAGGACACCGTAGCCAGGAGCAGTCCAATCGCGAGGAACACTGCGCGGGTGCGGCGTCGCGAACGGTCGGTCATGACAGGAACCTCGGGGCGGGGGTGGGTCACAGCAACATGATGATGCGTGCCGCGGGGGGTGGTCAACTATTTGCGAAATCGAGCAACGGACCAATGTTATCGCGATCGGCGACGCGCAGCGCGGCGATGTACCGGTCGCGCAGTTCGCCGGCGTCCAGCTTCGACTTGGCGCCCCAGGTGAACGGCGCGTGGCCGAGTTCGACCGCTAGCGCGTCCGTCATGAGCCGGATCACACGCCCGTTTCCGCGTTCAAATGGGTGGACCTCGCTCATGCGATGACAAAATCGCACGGCGGTCTCGTCGGCCGGGTACGCGTGCATGCGCACCCATCCGCTCGCACGCGCGATCACGTCTTCAACGCGGGTCGAGATGGTCCATGGCGGCGCTCCTCGATTGGCCTTTCCCTTACGGTACGCGCCCGCGTGGTCCCAGGTCTCGTCGAACATCTTGCGGTGCAGCGTCCGCATGAACCGGCCCGTGAGGACGGTCACACCCCGCCGCCGCGATTCAAGCCACGCAATCGCGCGCACCATGTTTGCCTGCTCCCACGCGGCCAGCTCGTACCGCGTCGCCAGGTGCGACGGAATCAGCGCTTTGCGGTCGTCAACGTCGAGCGCCCACGTGCGCTCGGGGAGGATGATCGTGCTCATGTGGCCTCGCGCATCCGGATCAGACGACCCTCCGCGCCTTGCCATGGAACGGTTTGGGCGGTGGCTCCGGCGGTGGCGGTGTCGGCTCCGGCGCCCAGAGCCCGCGTGGGCGGTCGGTTGCCAGCTCGTCGGCCAGCTCTTCCACTTGGCGAGCCATCTCGTC
This sequence comes from Gemmatimonadota bacterium, assembly GCA_016874035.1. Taxonomy (GTDB): domain Bacteria; phylum Gemmatimonadota; class Gemmatimonadetes; order Gemmatimonadales; family Gemmatimonadaceae; genus Fen-1231. Next base: position 6,445 of record VGVM01000074.1, on the reverse strand, counting down.
CTGTCCGACGACGTGGGCGTCCAGCTTCATTGAATGGGAGGCCCGAGCCAGGTGCCGTTCGGCCTGTACGCGACCTTGGCGAGTGAGCACCTGGGTCAGTGAACCCCGAGGAACGAGTGCCACCAGCACGTCACAGTCCATGGCGTTGGCGGCCTTCCGGAGCGACGTCCAGGACGCCGTCTGTTTCCGCTCCGCGGCCTCGAGCTGAAGAACCGCCTGACGGGTTACTCCGAGCCGGTCGGCGAGCTGCTCGGTGGTCATCCCGATGGCCAGCCGGATGGTCCGGAGCCAGCCGTCCCTGGGGGGATCGACCGCTGCCGAACCTCGGATTCGGTCGAGACGGTCCTCCAGCTGCCGGAGCTGGATAACACTGAGTCGGCGAGCCATCAGGCGGGCTCGCCCCAAAGTTGGTATTGCATCCGCCCAACAAGACGAGGAGCAGGATTTTCTGTCACGCTGCGTGCATACCGCCAAGAAAATAGTTGGCATTTCGTGGTTGTCGGGGCGCCAGCCGGCGTGCCGGAAAAGGTGAGAAATGGGTTCAACGACTGGTGGCTACTGCCATCGTACTGCTCCAGATACATTGTTTCCCATGCGCGATTTCGATCTGGAGGTCACGTACCTCGAGCTCGCCAAGACGGACTTCCGGCCGAAATGGACAACCAGGGAAGATGTGTCGTTTTCGCACATGCCGTTGCCGATGCCGGAAGTAAACAGATTTTTCTACATGGCCGTCGGGGGGCCATGGTTTTGGACTGACCGGCGCCCGTGGACCCTGGCCCGATGGCAGGACCAGCTGGCCGATTCCGTCCGGATCGAGACCTGGATTCTGTCGGTCGGAGGCGTGCCGGCAGGGTACGTCGAGCTCGAGCGCCGCGACCCGACCACCGTCGAAATCGACTACCTCGGCCTGCTCCCCGGGTTCATCGGAAAGGGCGTGGGCGCACACCTGTTGAGCTCGGCCGCCAAGCGCGCGTTCGAAATGGGGGCCGAACGGGTCCTCCTCAACACCTGCAACCTGGACCATCCGGCGGCCCTCGCGAACTACACGGCCCGCGGGTTCAAGCCCGTCCGGACTGAGTCAAGAAAGAAGCAGATTCCCGACGTCGCCCCCGGGCCTTGGGAAGGCAGCTGACCGGGTAGCTCGCCGCCTGGCTCCAACGGCCGGCAGATCTCGGCGACCGCGCTTGCCTCGAATCGCAAGCGCCCGATCAGTACATTCTCCGCGGCGCAAATCGTGCTACCGCAACGCGCCCACTATGGAGATCGACCGATGAGACCTTCGCTTCGTCGTTCCATTCGGCTGTCGGCCGCCGCGGCCAGCCTCGCTCCGGCGCTCCTCGCCGCGCAGCAACGCCCTGGCCAGCAGCCGGGGCCCGCGATCCCGGCGGCGCTTCAGGCCGAGCGACGCGAAGATCCACGGGCGGCTCCGGCACGGCGTGAGGGCGACGGCCCGTTCGGCCGTTTGGTGATCAGAGGCGCCACACTCATTGACGGCACCGGCGCCCCGCCACGTGGGCCGGTTGATATCGTCGTCGAGCAGAACCGGATCGTGGACATCGTGAGCGTCGGCTACCCGATGGTCCCGATCGATTCCGCCCGACGCCCGCGCGGCGGAAACCGCGAGATCAACGCGGCCGGCATGTACGTGATGCCCGGATTCGTTGACCTCCATGTCCACCAGGGCACCACGGTGAAGGCCGCGGAGTCCGAGTACTACAACAAGCTCTGGATGGGCCACGGCATCACGACGGTGCGCGGCGTTCCATTCGCGAGCTTCGATTATTCAATGAAGGAAAAGGCGCGCAGCGCGAAGAACGAGATAACCGCGCCGCGTTATTGGGTGTACCAGCGCCCGGGTTCCGGCTGGGATCGCGGTCCGGTGCGAAACGCCGAGCAGGCGCGTGATTGGGTACGCTGGCTCGCACAGAATGGCGGCGACGGACTCAAGGTGGGCGCCGAGGAGCCGTCAGTGATGGCGGCACTGATGGACGAAGCGAAGAAGCTGGGGCTGGGCACGACGGCGCACTTGCAGCAGACCGGCGTGGCGCAGATGAACGCCGACGAAGCCACGCGCCTCGGGCTCGGCACCATCACGCACTTCTACGGGTTGTTCGAGGCGATGTACGAGAACAACTCCGTGCAGCCGTGGCCCGTGGACTACAACTACAACAACGAGCAGGACCGCTTCGCGAACGTGGCCCGCCAGTGGTCGCTGGTGAAGCCGAAGGGCGAGAAGTGGAACGCGCTGCTCAGGAAGTTCAGGGAACGCGACGTCACGCTCGACCCGACCATGGTCGCGTATCTCACGAGCCGCGACATGTTCCACCATATGGGCGCGTCCTGGCACCAGAAGTACACGCTGCCGACGCTGTGGGACTACTACACGCCAAGCCGCACCAATCACGGTTCGTATTGGTTCTACTGGACGACGGCTGACGAAGTGAACTGGCGGAATTTCTATCGCGTCTGGATGGAGTTCCTCAATGACTACAAGAACATGGGTGGCCGCGTGTCGGCGAGTTCCGACGCCGGGTTCATCTACAACACGCCGGGGTTCTCGACGATCCAGGAGATGGAGCTCCTGCAGGAAGCGGGATTCCATCCGCTCGAGGTGCTGCGGTCGGCGACCTACCACCCGGCCGAGACACTCGTGAAGCCGAAAGGCGCGCCGCTCGACTTCGGTGTGGTGCGTATCGGCACACTGGCCGACATGGCGATCGTGGACCAAAACCCGCTCGAGAACCTCAAGGTCCTCTACGGCAATGGCGCGCTCAAGCTCAACGATCGCACCGGGAAGCCGGAGCAAGTCGGCTCAGTGCGCTGGACCATCAAGGACGGCATCGTGTACGATGCCCGCCAGCTGATGGCCGACGTCGCGAAGATGGTGGATGACCAGCGGCGCCAGCGGCCGGCGTCGGACGCAATCCGGCCGCGGTAAGCTCGCGCGGCGCCACCGTCCAAACGCATGTCACGCCACGGCCCGCGAAATGCGGGCCGTGGTGTTTCAGTGGATATCGCGCAGGATCAGGTCAGCCGCGATCCGTCCCGATTCGTAGATCGTGGGCAGTCCGCTGCCAGGGTGCGTGCCGCCGCCCACCAGATAGCACCGGTCCAGTTCGCTGAACTTGTTGTGCGGCCGGAAGTAGAGCATCTGGTTGATCGTGTGCGCAAGGTTGAATACCGCGCCGTGGTACACGTTCGCGCGCGATTCCCAGTCGCGGGGCGTGATGATGCGCTCCTCGCGGATTCGGCCGCAGAGCCCGTGAAGCCCGGTGCGTGATTCCAGTTTCGACAATACCGTCTCGCGAAACGCGGCCGTTTCGTCGGCGTTCCATGCCATGCCGGACGTGTTGTTCGGCACCGGCACCAGGACGTACAGCGTGGACGAGCCCGTTGGCGCCAACGTGGGATCGGTCACACTGGCGTTCTGGACGTAAAACGACGGGTCACGCGACAGCCGTCCGGTCCCGATATCCCGCACGTAGCTGCGGTAATCGTCCGAGAAGAAGATGTTGTGGTGCGCGGCGTCCCAGCCGCCGTCAATACCGAGGTACAGCATGAACGTGGAGCACGAATACTCGCGCTGCCGCACGTTTTCGTCGGTGAACCGGCCTCGGTCCGGCGCGTCCAGCAGCTGGGTCATGGCGTAACCGAAGTCCGCCCCGAGCACGACGGCATCCGCATCCACCCGCTCGCCGCTGGCCAGCTCGAGTCCGGTGGCGCGTCCGTTCCGTGACAGGACGCGACGCACTGGGCTCGCCGTGTGGATCTCCGCGCCGTGTCCGCGCGCGACATCAGCCATGCTCTCGGAAATCCTGAACAGCCCGCCGATCGGGTGGTAGATGCCGAACAAGTGCTCGAACGCGGACAGGATCGAGAATGTGCCCGGGCATTCCCACGGCGACATGCCGAGGTATTTCGCCTGGAACGTGAAGCTGATCCGCAGGTGTTCGTGGCGAAAGAACTGCGCCACGCAGTCATAGACCGACTTGTTCAAGTCGAGCTTGGGCAATGCCTTGAGCAGTCGCAAACGCAGGTAATGCCACGGCTTGTCGTACGGCACGCGCAGGCAGGGGAAGACCGCGTCAATCTTGCGTCGCTCGTGATCGAGGTAACGCCGGTAGCCCGCACCCTCGCCGGGGAAAAGCGCGTCAATGCGCCGGACTGTTTCATCGTGATCCGCCGACGGCAAGAACTCCGAGCGGTCGCCGAACTGCAGGCGGTACAGCGGATCGAGCCGCCGCAGCTCCAGGTGGTCTTGCACCCGCGCCCCCGCGAGTTCGAATACCTCGTCGAGGATCTGCGGCACCATCAGGAATGTCGGGCCGGTATCGAACGTGAAATCGCCGGCGCGCAGCGCCGCGTTGCGCCCTCCAACCTGCACGTCCTTTTCGAACACCCTGACGCGGTACCCGCGCCGCGCCAGGATCATGGCGGCGGTCAATCCGCCCGGACCGGCGCCGACGATCGCAATGGTTTTGTCCGTTCGCGTCACAGGGACGGACATTACTCGCGGACGCGGCGCCTGTCACCGTCATGTCGGTAGTTTCCTCGTCGTGTTGACCGGCCATCGCACACCGCACGGAGGACCTTGGGACGTCGCCGTGCTCGGCGGCGGACCAGCCGGCGCGGCCGCCGCGATCACGCTCGCTCGCCACGGCAAGCGCGTCATCCTGCTCACGCGCCCCGCGCCCGGGCCGCCGCTCGCGGAATCGCTGACGCCGAGCGTCGAGCGTGTGCTCGACCACCTGGGTCTCCTCACGGCAGTCAACGACCCTGCGTTCGTGCGCTGCACGGGCCATACCGTGCGCTGGGGACGCGAGCCGGAACGGGTCGAGTTGTTTGCCATGGGCGCCAAGGGGTGGCAGGTCCCGCGCGACGCGTTCGACAAGCTCCTGCTGAAGCGCGCGGCATCGGCGGGCGCGTCTGTCCACCGCCATGCGAGCGTGCGCCGCGTGATTCGCGCGGACGGATGCTTCCGCGTGTCATACGAAGAACGAAGCGCACGCAAGGAAATCGTCGCGCGATTCGTCATTGACGCGACCGGCCGCACGGGACTGACGAGCCGCGCGCCGTCCTCGCGTGATGAGCACCCGCGGCGCACCACGGCGCTCGTTGGACTCTGGGAGCGACGACCTGCGTGGGCGCTTGAGCATCCCACGCACACGCACGTCGAGAGTTACGATGGCGGCTGGGCCTGGTCGGTCCCGATCAGCAAGACACGCCGGCAAGTTACGGTGATGCTCGATCCGTCGCGCACGGAAGTCGCCGCGGGTGCGCGCATCCGGTCCACGTATCGCGACGAACTCGCGCGTACTGAGATGATCCGCACGCTCACGTCCGGTGCGCGGTTCATCGGGAACCCGTGGGCACGCGACGCCACGCCGTACCGTCGCCAGGCGATTTCGTCGGACGGCGTGATCGCCGTCGGCGATTCGGCCGCCTTTGTGGATCCGCTTTCGTCGTTCGGCGTCAAGAAAGCGCTCGTGAGCGGTTGGCTCGCGGCGGTTGCCGTGCGGACCGTCCTCGACGATCGCATCAGCTCGGCGCAGGCATTCGCCTTCCTCGCCGAACGGAACGACGCGATGGTCGGCGCGCTCGAGCGCGGGCTGGCGGAACTCGTCGGGAAGGCCGGCGCGGCACACGGCACTGCGGCCGTCGGCTATTGGGACGGCAGCGGAACGAATCCGGATATCGGGACCGCGTTCGCCGCTCCGGGTGAACCCGACCTCGACGTCATTCGCGCCGATGCGCGTGTGCGCACGGCCTTCGACGCGATTCGTGAGCGCCGCGAACTCCGCGTGCGGCGCCGCCCCGATGCGACCGGTGTGATGCGTGCGACCGTAGAAGGTGACCGCATTGTGCTCGCCGAGCACTTCGTCGGCCACATTGCGCCGGAGGGCGTTCGCTCGCTCCGCAACGTGGATCTCGGGCGCCTGGCCGCGATCGCGCCGGGCACGGACGACATCCCGGCGCTCTACGCGAGCTACGTCCGGCAGTACGGTCCCGCCGAGTTGACCGACATGGTTGGCGCTCTGGCCGTGCTGGTGGCGCTCGGGGTGCTCGAATTCCTTGACTAACCGCGGGCCGGGTCGTAATCTCGCCCGGACGCTATCTATAGTTGTCGAATACAGGCAGTGTGCAGGCGTCAGGACCGGATGAATGCAGGACACGCGTTGGACTGTTGACTTCACCGTTTGCCCGAACCGCCCGATGACCGCTCGGCGTCGCTCCACACTTCGCGCAGGCATTCGCCTCGCCCTGGCCACGGCCTTTGTGGCCGGATCCAGCCTCCTGGCCACTTCGACCGCGGACGCGCAAGGACGCGGAGGCCGCGGACCGCGCGACACGACGCGCGGATTCCCGATCAACGATCCGCAGGTGATCGCCAACTGCACGAGCTGTCACATGCGCGACACGAGCGGAATCATCCAGCGCCTCT
>VGVM01000073.1 GCA_016874035.1 Gemmatimonadota bacterium | reverse complement strand
TTTGTGGCCGGATCCAGCCTCCTGGCCACTTCGACCGCGGACGCGCAAGGACGCGGAGGCCGCGGACCGCGCGACACGACGCGCGGATTCCCGATCAACGATCCGCAGGTGATCGCCAACTGCACGGGCTGTCACATGCGCGACACGAGCGGAATCATCCAGCGCCTCTCGTTCATGCGGAAGACGCCCGAAGGTTGGGAGACGTCGGTGCGCCGCATGGCATCGTTGAACGGCGTGACGCTCGATCCGGCCGACGCGCGCGGCATCGTGCGGTATTTCTCGAACGCGCAGGGCCTTGCACCCGGCGAGATGCGTCCCGGGCGGTTCGAGGCCGAGCGCCGGATGCTGCAGTTCCGCTACGCAGCGGACGCGCTGACCGAGCGCACGTGCCGCGCCTGTCACTCGCTTGGTCGCGTGATCACGCAGCGCCGCACGCGCGACGAGTGGGACCTGCTGCTCGCCACGCACCGCGGGTTGTATCCCGACGCCGACTTCCAGGGGTTCCGGCGCGGTGCGCCGGCTCCGCCGGACAGCGCGGGCGCGCCGCACCCGATGGATGCCGCCGTCTCGCACTTGTCGCGCGTGTTCCCGCTGCGCACGCCGGAGTGGACGCAGTGGTCGGGCTCCATGCGGTTGCCGTCACTCGATGGCGCATGGACGCTGGCCGGTTCGCACCCCGGACGCGGCGCGTTCTACGGGCGCCTCACGATCACCAAGGTCCCGAACACCACGGATGAGTTCACCACGCGCGCGACGTACCGGTACGTGAAGGACGGCAAGACGGTCACGCGCACGGGGCGCAGCATCGTGTACACGGGCTTTCAGTGGCGCGGACGCTCCGCGGAGACGCCGGCCGACAGCGGCATGCGCGAGGTGATGTTCATTGAGCCCGGCTGGCAGGAGATGTCGGGCCGCTGGTTCCGCGGCGGCTACGACGAGATCGGCGTGGACGTGTCACTCACGCGCGTGACGGCGGCGGCGGCGATCGCCGGGTTCTCCAAGCGCGCGCTCAAGACCAACACCAAGGCGCAGGACCTGACCCTTTACGGTGTCAACCTGCCGCTGCAGACTCAGGCGGCGGCGCTGGACTTCGGGCCGGGCATCCGCGTGACGAGCGTCTCGCGTTCGACCGCCGACTCGATCGTCATGAAGGTGGACGTGGACTCGGCGGTCACGCTGGGCTCGCGCGACCTGTTCTTCGCGAATGTGTCGAAGCGCGCCGCGATCAACGTGTACGACAAGGTGAGCCGCATCAAGGTGACGCCGAACGCCGGCCTCGCCCGCGTCGGTGGGATTCGGTTCCCGCGACAGTTGCAGCAGTTCGAGGCAACCGCCTGGCACAATGGCGCCGATGCGAAGCCGGACACGGACGATGACTTCGAGATCGGACCGGCCGACGTCACGTGGAGCATGGAAGAGTACGGCGTCACGTATGCCGACGATGACCTCAAGTTTGTCGGCACGCTCGACGCCACGGGCCTATTCACGCCGAACGTTGACGGGCCGAACACGCAGCGGAGCGGGAATCGCAACAACATCGGCGACATCTGGGTGGTCGCCACCTGGCAGCCACCGGAATCCGGAGCGCGGCCGATCCGCGCGCGTGCGCATCTGGTCGTCACCGTACCGCTCTACATGCGATTCGATCCGGGAGTGCGGGCAGTTCCATGATTGACGGCACCGCGACCGCCGAGCCGCAGACGGTTTCGCGACGCTCCACGCGCTTTCGGCGCGGGGAGTTTCACGCGTTCGCGGGCGATGGCGCGCCGTTCGTGTACATGACGCCCTCGGCGGCGGTGTACCGGCTCGACGACGCATCGGTCGCCGTGCTCGACACGCTGGCCCAGGGTGACTGCAGTCCCGACGAACTCGCGCAGGCGTTGCGATCGCGCTTCCCGCTTCCCGAGGTGAAGGAAGCCATCGAGGAGCTCGTGCGCATCCGCGCGGTCGAGGCGTTCCTCGAGACCCCTCGCAAGGCACCGCCTGCAGAACTTCCCGCGCCGTCGCCGGCCGCGCTGCAGCGCGCATCGGGCAAGCGTGTGCCGCTCTCGACGCTCGTCATGAACGTGACGAGCAAGTGCAACCTCTCCTGCGCCTACTGCTATGAGTATGGCGAGGATCGGCTCAGCGAGGCGTCCGACAAACCGCGCTTCATGGATGAACCCACGGCGCGCGCCAGCGTGGACTTCATGTTCGCCGAGTCGGGCGACCAGAAGCTGGTCAACCTGACGTTCTTCGGCGGCGAGACGCTGCTCAACTTCAAGGTGCTCAAGGCCGCGCTCGGTTATGCGCGTGAACGCGGCGCCACGCTCGGCAAGCGCGTCGAGGCCAGCCTGACCACGAACGCGACGCTGTTGCGTTCGGAGATCATTGACTGGCTGGTCGAGAACGACGTCGGTGTCACCGTCTCGATGGACGGGAACAAGGAGCAGCAGGACACGTTCCGCGTCTTCAAGGGCGGAATGGGCAGCTACGGCACGGTTGCGCCGAACGTAAAGGAACTCTTGGCGCGGCACACGCGGCGCCCGGTCGGCGCGCGCGTCACGCTCACCAAGCAGAACCTGGACGTGCGGAGCATCTACGACCACCTGGCCCACACGCTCGGCTTCTGGGAAGTGGGCTTCGCCCCGGTTACGACGTCGTGGCAGCGCGACTACGCGATCCAGGAAGACGGCTTCTACGACATGCTGACGCAGTTCCAGTCGCTGGCGGCCGAGTATCTCGAGTTTGCGCTCGCGGGCAAGCGGCACAAGTTCTCGAACGTGCGCGACACGCTCGAGGAGATCCACAAGGGACTGAACAAGTCCCACCCGTGTGGCGCCGGAATGGGCCTGATGGGCGTCGCGACGGACGGCGATGTGGCGCTCTGCCACCGGTTTGCCGGCTCCGACGCGCACAAGCTGGGCACGGTGCACGGCGGCGTGGATCACGACAAGCAACAGGCGTGGCTGGCCGAGCACCATATCGCGACGAAGACCGACTGCAAGACCTGCTGGGCGCGACCGCTTTGCGCCGGCGGCTGTTATCACGAAGCACACACGCGCTACGGCGACACGCACCGTCCCAACCTGCACTACTGCGAATGGATCCGGAGCTGGACGAACACCTGTCTCGAGGTGTACGGCACGATCGCGGCGAAGCGTCCCGAGTTCCTGCAGCAATTCGACTGAGCGACAGAGGAGCGATCCCATGGCACGAGTGCAACCGATCAACAAGAAGGCCCGCCGCGTAGACGCGGACACGCTCGCAACGCCACTCGCCGCCGCTGCCGCACCGGATGCCGCAGCCGGCAACGACGTGGTAGCGCTGCAGCAGGGCGGGGCCCCGACCGGACCGAACATTCCGCTGGGCTGCTCGTTCGTGTTCTCGCCCGGCTGGGAAGTGGACTCGAGCGGTGGAACCGCCGGCCTCTGCCAGCCCGTCGAGCGCGACCTCTACGATTGCTACATCACGTGCTTCTGGCCGGTGCACGTGCCCGACCTCTACAACCACGCGCCCGACTGGACCGCGAAATGCGCGGCCGCCCAGAAGGACTGGCGCAAGATTGACCTGATCTTCCCATGAGATTCGACATGTCCACAGGCGCCCGAGCGGCGTTCGCTGCAAGTGCGGTTGCCGTTGCGTTGGCGGTCGTGTCGCCGGACGCGCGCGCCCAGGCGAACGGCACGTTCTACATGGGCACGTACAGCGACAAGATCCTCGTCATTGACGAGGCCACGCTGGCCGTGCGCGATTCCATCAAGCTTTCGATCGGCATCCCGACCTCGCTGGTGCTCTCGGCCGATCGCAAGCGCGCCTATGTGCGCAATCCGCGTGGCGACAAGGTCGAGATCCTGGACCTCGCCTCGCGAAAGTCGCAGGGCACCTTCTCGCTCAACTCAGGCGAGTCCACGGTGCAGATATGGGGCATGAACGTGGACCCCAAGGAGCGCTTCGCCGTGCTCTTCGTGAAGACGTACAAGAAGCTGATGGACCGCTACGAGATCGGCGCGCCCACGCTCCTGCGGTACGACCTCGCGAAGAAGGCCGTGACCGACACGATCGCCTGGCCGAACGGTCAGGAGCGCGAGAATGTCCAGATCATCTTCTCGCCCGCCGGCGATTTCATGTACTTCTTCACGAACGACGACGTGCTGGTGTACGACGCCGCCACGCTGAAGGAGGTGGACAAGTGGGACCTCGCCCAGAGCTTCTATGAAGAGGGCATGGGCCGCATCAACGCCGGCTTCGGCTCGGACATCTACGAGGAGCCGGGGTTCTACACCAACCTCTTCCGCGTCAGTGATCCGGTGAACCGTCGCCTGCTGATGGGCGTCGCGCGCGTGGACCTCGCGAAGCGTTCGGTGGATTTCTACACGCTGGGGCCGAGCCAGCCGGTGAGTTTCCGGCTCGCGCCGGGGAAGCGGCGCGCGTACGGGATCCTGAGCGAAGTGGGGAACTACCAGTTCTGGAGCTTCGACCTGGAGAATCGCCGCGTCATCGGGAAGACGGAGTTCGCCGGACGTTCGCGCATGGGGCTCACGATCGCGACCAGCGGCTCGCATTTGTACATCCACACCGCCGGCAACACGATTGACGTGTACGATGCGGAGACGTTCCGGAAGGTTCGGACCGCCGAGTACAACGACGACATGACGTTTATCGCGCTGGTGCCGGGCCCACGTCCCTGATCGCGCCAGACGTACGCCGGGCGCTTGGGTACGTCGCGCCCTACCGTTGGCGGTTGGTTGCGGTGCTGGCTTTCTCGCTGGCCGGCACCGCGCTTTCACTCACGCTGCCGTACCTGTTTCGCGCGTTCGTGGATCGCGCACTGGTCGGCCGCGATGCGACCGCGCTCGTTGAAATCGTAAGCCTGTTCTTCGGCATTACGCTCGCGAGCTTCGCCATCAACGTCGCGAGCGGACTGCGCTACACACGCATCTCGGCGGAGATCCTGTTCGACATGCGGCTGGCGCTCTTCCGCCACCTGCAGGCGCTCTCGCCGCGGTTCTATGCGCGCATGCCGCTGGGCCAGATCGTCTCGCGCCTCAACAATGATGTCGGCGAGATCCAGCGGGTGGTCACCGAGGTGGCGCTCGCCTGGGTGAGCAACGTGCTGTTCCTCGTCGGGACCGTCGTGATCCTCGTCATGCTGGATCCCGTGCTCTTCGCCGCGAGCCTGGCGGTTGTGCCGTTCGCGTTTTGGGCGCTGGTGCGGTACCGGACCAAACTCGAGCGCTCGATTCGCGACATGCGCGACGAAAGCGCCGCGATGGGCACGTTCCTCATTGACACGCTGCAAGCGATGAAGCTCGTGGTGGGCCTCAATGCGCAGGAACGCGAGGCCGTCCGGTTCCGCGCGCGCAACGACGGGTTCGTCACGGCGCTCATGGCCATGCGCCAGCTCACGTTCCTCGCCGGCGGGCTCCCAGGGCTCCTGTTGACCCTCGGCAGCGCAGCGGTGCTCTTCCTCGGCGGCATGCGCGTGATCGAGCAGCAGATCACCGTCGGCACGCTCATCGCGTTCGTGGCGTACCAGGTGCGGCTCCTATCGCCCATCCAAGGTTTGATGGGCCTGTACGCGGGCATAGCCACGGCTCGCGTGTCGCTGGGTCGTGTGCAGGAAATCCTCGACGTCGCGCCCGAGGTAGTCGAGAAGCCGGGTGCGCCGGCGATTGCCACCGCGCGCGGCGAAGTCGTGCTGCGCAACGTCACGATCGCGCACGGGCGACCCGAGCCCGTGCTGGACCGCGTGAGCGTGACGGTCCGCGCCGGGGAACGCGTCGCGATCGTCGGGGCGAGCGGAGCGGGGAAGAGCACGATCGCGGACCTGCTCGCGCGGCACCTCGACCCCGACAACGGCGCCGTCGTGCTCGACGGGCATGACCTGCGCGACATGCGCGTCGCGGACGTCCGTCGCCACGTGGTCGTGCTCGACCAGGAACCATTCGTCTTCAACGCGTCAATTGAGGACAACCTGCGGTTCGCACGTCCGGATGCCAGTGAAGGCGACATCCGGGAAGCGCTGCAAGCGAGCGGGTTGTCCGAGTTCGTCGCGCGCTGCCCGGACGGTGTCAAGACGATTGTCGGCGAACGGGGCCGTGCGCTCTCAGCGGGTGAGCGGCAGCGGCTGGCGATCGCACGGGCGTTCCTTGCCGACCCCACGGTGTTGGTGCTCGACGAAGCAACCGGTGCACTCGACCCGGCAACCGAGTCCGAGGTCGTTGCCGGATACGACGCCGTGATGCGCGGACGCACCACTGTCGTGATTACGCATCGCGAAGCGCTGGCCTCGCGCGCCGAGCGCGCGGTTGTGCTCGAGCGCGGCAGCGTGGCTGCCGAGGGCGCGCCGGGCGCGCTGGCGGAATCGGGCGGGCCGTGGCGCCGCGTATTCGCGTAGCAGTCGTGGACAGCGGGATCGCGTTCCCGCACCCGCACATCTCGGCAGTCGGCGTTGGCACGGCGCTGGTGGGCGAACGTGCGGGCACCGCGGGCGCTGCGGACACTATGGACCGGATCGGGCACGGGACCGCCGTGGCAGCCGCGGTCAGCGAGAAGGCGCCGCAGGCGGAACTCATCCCCGTGCGCGTGTTCGAACGAACGTTGCAGACGAACGCCGATGTCCTCGCGGCGGCCATCCGCTGGGCGGCGGACCACGATTGCGCGCTGATCAACCTCTCACTCGGAACGCAAAACGCGGAACGCGACGCGCTCCTCCGTGATGCCGTTGCCTACGCGAGCAAGAAAGGGTCGCATGTCATCGCCGCGTACGAATCTGAGGGCGCTCGCTGGCTGCCGGGTGCACTCGCGGACTGTGACGGGATATTACGCGTGGTGGGAGACGCAACGATCGAACGCGATGCACTGCGCTCAGAAGTCCGGGACGGTCTAGCGTGCGTGGCCGCATCGGTCTATGCTCGCCCAATCCCCGGCGTGCCGCCCGAACGAAACCTGCACGGTGTATCATTTGCGGTAGCGAACGTCACCGGGTTGTTGGCGCGCGGGCTCAGTGACGGCCGTACGGTGACTGAAATCCTGGGAGCGTGATCATGAATGTTCGGCGCCGGTGGACAACTGTGCTCAGCGCGTTCGCGACCGTATTGCTGGCGGTCGCGGTGGCTACGCGGAGTGCCGGCGCCCAAGTGCGCATCACGCTTCCGTCATGGCACGAGCCGATCGTGCTGGACACGCTGAAGCAGGACTATCCGTTGAACGCCGAGCCCGCCGCCGTGTATTCGGCCGTGTTGAAGGCTTTCGGTGAACTCGAGATCCCGACCGGGCGCACCGACAGCAAGGCGGGGATCGTCGGCAGCGAACGGTTCGAGAAGACGCGCAACCTGGCCAAGGCGCCGCTGTCGCGGTGGTTCAGCTGTGGCGAGTCCGCCACCGGGCCCAATGCCGACGCCTACCGACTGAGCATCGCGATCGCCGCGTGGGTTCAGCCGAGTGCGGGCGGTGGGACCACGCTTGGGGTCGCCGCGGTTGCGAGCGCGCAGGACTTTGGCGGGGTAGCGAAGCGCCCGACCCAGTGCGGCAGCACCGGGCTCCTGGAACAGCGGATTGCCACCACCGTCGAGAAGCTGCTGAAGTAGCCGTACCCGCGAATGCCTGACTTAGCGAGAGCGCGCGCGTGAGCGCGACTGCCGCAGCCGCCCGGACGCGAGCGCCCTACACGGTGCACCTTGCGCTTGCCGTCGTGTCACTGCTCTTCGGTGGCAACTATTTCGCCGCGAAGATCGCGATGCGCGAGGTGGCGCCGCCGGCACTGGTTGTCCTTCGCGCGTGGGGTACGACGGCGATCCTCTTCGCCTGGATGTCCGCTGTGCGGCCTTCGGTCCCGCGCAGCCCGCTGAGCCGCAAGGACCTGGTCCAGCTCTTCGTGCTCAGCGTACTCGGCGCGTCCATCAACCAGTACTGCTTCCTCGAAGGCCTCTCGCGCTCCACCGCCACGAACGCGGGGATCATCTTCATGATCAATCCCGTGCTCACGATGGCGTTCGCCGTGCTGCTCAAGCGCGAAACGGCGTCACCGCGCGCGATGTTGGGTGTGGCACTGGGCGTCGTCGGTGCGACCCTGATGATCGTCCCGCGCGGCGGCTTCGACATGTCCGCGCGCGCGGCCGGTGGGAATGCGCTCCTCGTGCTCGGCAGCGTGACGTACGCGCTCTACCTCGTCCTCGCGCGCCCGATCCTCGCGCGCCTCGACCCGATCCGCGTCATGAGCTGGGTGTTCCTGTTCGCGGGCCTCACGATCCTGCCGATCGGCCTGCGGGACCTTTCGACGTTGTTCGGGACCGGGCTCTCTCCCGCTGGGCTCGGGGCCGTCCTCTACGCGGTTGTCGGCGCGACGGTGATCCCGTACGTACTCAACACGTGGGCACTCGCGCGCGTGCAGTCGTCCATCGTCTCGGTGTACATCCTGATCCAGCCCGTGGTCGCCGCGTTCCTTGGCTACACGTTCCTCGGCGAAACGCTCGCGCCGAATGCGGCGCTCGCGGCCGCGCTGGTGCTGGCGGGTGTCGCGCTTACGGCCTGGCGCCCCGCGCCGGCGGAAGCACCGGCACCACCGGCATCGCGATGATCGCGCCGTAGGTCGGCGCTTGTCCGCCGCGGCCAGCCGCGGCAAGGTCGCTCATCGGCTGCACCAGCGGGACCGCATGGTATCCGGGGACCGCGGCCGGGTGCGCGCGGCAGACAAAACAGCTGCGAATGAACACGGCCCGTTCGTCCTGCGGCAGCGCCGCTACCGACGCCGCGAACCTGGCGAGCCCGCTGCCCAGGTACTGCTCGACGTTCGACGTGTAGAACACGCCGACCCGCTCATTCGCGCGCCGCAGCCAGTCCGCGATCGCGACCAGCGCCTTCGCCCCGGCGAAATCGCCCGTCACCGGGATGATCAGGTTGCGCGCATGCAGGTCCTTCACCGCGCGAAACCGCACTTCACTGGCGAGGTAGCTCGCGGAGCGCCCCTCGGCGTCCCGCTCGGTCAGCAACCGCGCGAGGTCCGGGTGGTACGGCTGGGGCGCTCGCCCAAATGTGTTGAACCGCAGCGCCGGCCCCGCCTGCATGAAGGCTTCGTGAAACCGCGCGATCGTCGCGCGATCACCGGCCGACACGAGGCCTGGCCATCGACCCAACTCAGCCGCGACCACCGCGCGCGCCGCGGACCGTGATGCCGAATCGCCGCGCGCCGCGGCCGCCCACGCGACGAGCGAGTCAATCGGCTTGGCATTCCACGACGAGTCCGATGGCAGCGGCCTGCCGAAGAGCAGGGCGAGATACTCCACCCGGCTGCGCGCCCGCGCAAACAGCGCCTTGAACATCAGGTGCTCGAGCATGTTGTCGCGACGGATGTCCAGGACAAACGCGACACGCGGCCGCAGCTCTGCGATATACGAAAAGTTCTGGTCCGGCCCGACCCCGATGTACGCGCTCCCGGCCAGTCCGCGCGTCCGGAGCACGGAGAGAGGGATGAGGTACGAGTCCTCGTTCGTGATGAGGTTGTCGGTGTCGAAATACCCGCCGGGCTCCGAGAGTGTCGCGACCAGAGCGGCGAAGGCGGAATCGGGGACGGCGCGTGGTGCCTGCGCCGGAAGCCGCGCGGCGAAACTACCCACTGCGAGCGCGAGCGCGGCCAGGCCTACCGTGAAGGTCCGCGCCCGTCGCGCGTGATGAGTCAGGGCACACAGGTGCATGTTCTATAGTATGCTACGGAAACCGCAGCGCGGCGCAGCGACGGCCGCGCCGCGAACACCGAACACCGACCTCGATGACCGAACACGCACCACCAGTCGCGTCCGCTCGCGAAGCATTGCGCTACATGGTTGCCGTCGTCGCCTATCGCGGTGCGAAGGCGCTTTGCGGCGCACCGGCCGATTTCGGCGCCTTCTCCGCGGGCAACGGGTCACGCACTGCGCTCAAGATCCTCGCGCACACCAACGATCTCTACGATTGGGCGCAGTGCCTGGCGAAGGGCGAATGGAAATGGCGCGATTCGGTGCCCGGAACCTGGGACGCCGAGGTCGCGCGCTTTCACGCCGGGCTCGCGGCGTTCGATTCCCACCTCGCGAGCGACGCGCCGCTTGGCTACCCCGCCGAGAAGTTCATGGCGGGCCCGATCGCGGATTCGCTGAACCACATCGGGCAGGGCAACCTGCTCAGGCGGCTGGCCGGCTCGCCCGTGCGCGGCGAGAGTTACGCGCGCGCGGACATCGTCGTGGGTCGCCTTGGGCCCGACCAGGCGGCACCCCGGGCGGAGTTCGACTGAGCACCCCGGTCGCCGCCCCAAAGGGAAGCCCCGTCAAGGGCCTCCGTTCCGATGCCTGCCTCGTAACCCGTTGCCATCCATGCACTTAGTCACCCCCACCGACCACCGATCACCGACCACCCAAAACTCGATTAAGTTTCTCCCTCAGTAGAAGGGGAGTAGCTACGCAGCCCAGCACACCGGACTGCGCGGGCACATCGTCAAGACTGCGGGCGCGATCAACCATGCGACCGCACGGTGTACCCGGGTCGGAGCGGCACGGCAGCCGCTGACCAGGCGAGACCTTCGCGGTGTTCGGACTTTTTCAATGTCCGGAACGCGGAGGCCTCGCCTTTCGCGTATCCGGGCAACAACGGAGGGAGTACAGATGAACAACATGAAAGTCTTCGTCCTGATGGCGGGCATGACCGCCCTGTTCGGCGCGATCGGCGCGTCGCTCGGCGGCCAGAGCGGCATGATGATGGCGCTGCTGATGGCCGGCGGCATGAACGTCTTCATGTATTACTCGTCGTCGAAGATGGTGCTGCGCATGTACAACGCGCGCGTCGTCGCGCCGGCGGATGCGCCTGAGCTCTACGAGATGGTGGACCGGCTGCGCCAGCGCGCCGCGCTCCCGATGCCGACTGTCGCGATCGCGCCGCACGACCAGCCGAACGCGTTCGCGACGGGCCGGAATCCGGAGAACTCCGTCGTGTGCGTGACCGAAGGGCTGCTCAAGCTCGTGAATCGCGAGGAGCTCGAGGGCGTGATCGCGCACGAACTCGCGCACATCAAGAATCGTGACATGCTGCTGCAGACGGTCACGGCGACGATGGCGGGCGCGATCGGCATGCTGGCGAACTTCGCGATGTTCTTCGGCGGCGGACGTGACGGCGAAGATCGCAACCCGATCGCCGGCCTCGCGGTGATGATCATCGCACCGCTCGCCGCGTCGCTCATCCAGATGGCGATCAGCCGCCAGCGCGAGTTCAAGGCGGACCAGGTCGGCGCCGAGATCTCGGGGAACCCGCAGGGGCTCGCGAGTGCACTCCGCAAGCTCGAGGCGTACTCGAAGCGCATCCCGATGGATGTCGCTCCGGCCGCCGCTCCGCTGGCGCAGGTGAACCCGCTCGCCGCGCACGGCGGGGGCATGATGTCGCTGTTCTCGACGCACCCGAGCACCGAGCAGCGCGTCGCGAAGCTGCTCGCGATGTAACGGCCAAGCGGTCACGGCAAGAAAAAACGGAGGCGAGCACCATGCTCGCCTCCGTTTGCTTTGCGGATCAAGGCGTCCTGCTACGGTACCACGCGAGCCGGTTGCGGGATGTCGTTCCAGTTGATCACCGAGTTGAAGATCATGTTGAACTCGCCGTGGTTCTGCCAGCGGTAGATCGGGTTGTTCGAGAACATGATCACGCGGCCCTTGCCCTTGTACGCGGCCGGGATGTCCA
>VGVM01000072.1 GCA_016874035.1 Gemmatimonadota bacterium | reverse complement strand
GATGCGTGAGGGCACGTACCGTGCGCTGCTCCTCGACATCGTGCACTCGCTCAAGATGCACGGCTTCAAGACGATCTTCCTGATCGGCGACTCGGGCGGCAACCAGGGCGGGCAGCGCTTCGTCGCGGACTCGCTGACAGCGATCTGGAAGGGCGACCCGATCGTGGCGCATATCCAGGAGTACTACGCGTATTCCGCGGTCGGGGACTTCATGGAGAAGAACGGCCTCGTGGACACGTGCCGCGAAGGGCTCCATGACGACGCGGTCATCACGCTCAACATGTTCAACACCGACCCCAAGTCGGTGCGCTACGACGAACGCGTGAAGGCCAAGACGGCGGTCATCAACGGCGTGGACATCTCCGACCGGAAGAAGGCGGCGGACCTGGCGAAGAAGATCGTGGAGTTCCGGACGAGCTACACGATCGATGCGATGCAGAAGGCGATCGCGAATAAGGGAACGATTCCCGCGCCGCAGCGGGGTGGTGGGCGCGCGGGGGCGCCGCCGGGTGGTGGCGCAGCCGCCGCGGGTGGAGGGGCACCGGCGCCGCAGCAGAGTCCCGTGTGCTCCTACGTGAAGCTGCCACAGTGATCAGGGCGGATAGGCCACTGCTATAGCGGGGAAACGGCGGAAACGACGGATAACTGCTGATACGACAACGGCAACTGCTCTTCTTTGGAACTGCAACGGCAACTGCGACGGCGGGAGACGCCGATCCGTAGTTGCCGTTGTTGTTGCCGTTCCCAAGAAGTCGTAGTTGTCGTATCCGCCCTGATCCGCCGTTTCCGTAGTGTCCCGGCTAATGCAGTTGCCCTGCTTGAGCGGGGAAACGGCCGAAACGACGGATAACTGCTGATACGACAACGGCAACTGCGTTTCTTGGGAACTGCAACGGCAACTGCAACTGCGACGGCAACTGCGACGGCGGGAGACGCCGATCCGTAGTTGCCGTTGTTGTTGCTGTTCCCAAGAAGTCGTAGTTGCCGTATCCGCCCTGATCCGCCGTTTCCGCAGTGTCCCAGCTATCGCAGTTATCGGGGAACAGTGAAGGCGACGCGGGACTCCACCGGATAGTTAGCGGAGGTGAGCCGGGCCACGGCGACGTAGCGCCCGCGTGACGCACCGACCCATCGCTCATCGAACGACATGGTATCGGACGCGCGGAGTGTGCGGGCCTGCATGACCTGCGTGAACATCTTCCCCTCGCTCCACTGCCAGACCTGGCGGCCCAGCGAATCGAGCACGACCACCTCGTGCGTCTGGCTGGACGGGAAATCCAGCTCGGCGTCCGCGCCACCCGCGTTCACCACATGAAACGTCAGCTTGACCCCGTTGGTGGCGTCCACATCGAGCGCGCTTTCGAGTCGGGGGGCGGCAGACTGGGCCGGCGGCGCGGGCTTGCGCGCATCGGCGGCCTGTGAGCGCGGCGTGCAGGCGAAAGCCAGCACCGCCAGCGAGAGGAATCCCAGTTTTTGGCTGCCAGTGAGGCGCTGATAGCCCATTGCCGCAGGGACGAGCGGAGGCGCGTCAGGCAACACGAGCAACCGCCGTCCGCCCGCCCGGCCTCCGGGCCGGCTTTTGCTTGCACAATTTTTCACAAGCGCCTAGTTTTCCCTCTGTAGAACGGGCATCAAGCGAGCGGGTGACGCGTGGCCGATGATCGCTGGACACCAGACCCCGCCGAGGTCGAGCGGCGAAAGAACGAGCTCCTGCGGGAGGCGCGTGGCGAGGCACCTCGCCAAACGTCCAACCCCATGCTGGGCTTGGGGTTACAGTTCGTCGTAACGATCCTTGTGTGCCTGTTCGCAGGGCAATGGCTGGACCGCCGACTCGGTACGACGCCTTGGCTGCTGCTGGCCGGCATGTTGCTCGGTGGAGCCCTCGGTTTCTGGACCATGATTCGCGCGGCGGAACTCGTAAACAAGAAATGAAGAGGTTCGCGGCGTTCGCAGGTGCGGTGGTGGTGATTTGCGGTGGCGCGGCGTGGCTTGCGGTGCTGCTCTCGCAGGACGCGCTCGTCGAGCGGGCCGTTGTGACCAGCGCGGGTGTGGCTGCGTTCACGCAGCTCGCGAGCTTCGGTGTCGCCAAGGCGCTGATGGCTCGAAAGGTCGGCTTGTTTGGGGCGTGGGGCGGTGCAATGGCGGTGCGCTTCGCGGCCCTGGTGGTGTATGCGCTACTCGTGTTCAAGGTGCTCGCGCTGGTTCCGGCGCCCGCACTGGTCAGTTTCGCTGTGCTGTTGCTCCTGACATCGGTGATCGAGCCCGTCTTCCTGAACGCATAACGCTCCGACTTCTGTGCACTCTCGTTTCTCCCGTCTTTTTCGATTCATTGCGTTAGCCGCGGTCGCCGCGGCCCTGCTGGCGCCGGCCGACGTGGTCGCGCAGGCCGGCGAAGAGCATGCGGCGCAGGCCGCGGACACTGTTGGCGGCAAGAAGAAGGACTACATCATGCCGCACGTGCTCAACTCGGACCACACGTACCTGCCGTGGCTGGGACACGGGCTCGAGAAGGAGATCGCGCTCCCGCATTGGGAGCCCATCCACATCGGGCCGATCACGCTCGACCTCTCGCCGACCAAGCACGTGGTGATGCTGCTCATCGCCTCGACGCTGCTCGTGATCGTGATGCTGGTCGCGGCGAAGGGCGCGCAGCGCGCGCACGCCGAAGGACGCCCGACGCGCGGGCTCGCGGCCGCCATCGAAGCGATGGTGCTGTACCTCCGCAACGACGTGATCCTGCCAAACGTCGGGCATAACGGGGAGAAGTTCGTCCCGTTCTGCCTCACCGCATTCTTCCTGATCCTGTTCTGCAACCTGCTCGGGCTGATCCCCTACATGGGGACCGCGACCGGCAACATCTCGGTCACGGCGACGCTCGCGCTGCTGTCGTTCATCATGATCGAAGTCGCCGGCATGCGCGCGCTCGGCGCGGGTTACATCAACACGATCGTCTGGTGGCCGCACGACCTTCCGGTCTCGGTGAAGCTGCCCGTGACGCTGATCATGACGCCGGTGGAAATCCTCGGGAAGTTCACCAAACCGTTCGCACTCGCGATGCGTCTCTTCGCGAACATGACCGCGGGTCACATCGCGGTGCTCGCGCTGATCGGCATGGTGTTCACGTTCGCGCAGTTGCTCAACTACGGCGTCGGCTCGTGGGTCGCCGCGCTGATTCCTGTCGGACTCTCGACGGCGATCATGGGCCTCGAGGTGTTCGTCGCGTTCCTGCAGTCGTTCATCTTCATGCTGCTCACGGCGGTGTTCATCGGGCAGATCCGCGAGTCGCATCACTAGGGTGAGACAGGCAACAGGTAATAGGTAGTAGGTAGTAGGGATTGGAATGACAAAGGGAGGGTAGGGCTCCAAGCTCCCTTGAGTACCCGAGCGAGTGCTCGGCGAAGTCCGTTGGGTCCCGGGACCCGGAGACGGACAGCGGCGCGGGACATCGCGTGGCGGGGCAATGGTTGGGTCAACAGCACACTGTTTCGGAGAAAATCATGATCGTTCCAATGCTTCTTCAGGCCGCTGGCGAGTTCAACGCGTCGTACACGGGCGCGTGGGCAATGATGGGCGCCGCGATCGGCGCCGGGCTCGCGGCCGTGGGCGCCGGCATCGGCATCGCGGGCGTGGGCGGCAAGGCGGTCGAGGCGATGGCCCGTCAGCCGGAAATGGCTGGCAAGGTCGTCACGCAGGGCCTGATCTTCGCCGCGCTCGTTGAAGGCGCCGCGCTGATCGCGATCGTTGTCGCGTTCCTCGTCGTCGGCAAGTTCTAGACTTCCGATCACACCGGATTTCCGGCCAGCCTGTGCGTTCCCGGCGAACGCACAGGCTGACCGGGGATCACACCGGATCTGTATTCATGAGAATCACCTCTGCATTTCCTGCTCGCGCTGTGGCTGCGTTCGCCGCGCTGACGCCGAGCGTCCTTGCCGCCCAGGAACACGCGCCCGCCGGCGCGCCTCCGGGGCTGCTCACGGTAGACGGCGGCCTGATGTTCTGGACGCTGATCGTCTTCATCGCGATCTTCACGATCCTCGCCAAGTTCGCCTTCCCGGCGATCCTCGGCGCGGTGCAGGCGCGCGAGGCCGCGCTGGTGAAGGCGATCGAGGAGGCGAAGGCCGACCGCGAGGCCGCCGCCAAGCTGCTCGCCGACCACAAGGCGCAGATTGACGCCGCGCGTGGCGATGCGCAGAAGCTGATCGCCGACGGCCGCCAGACGGCCGAAGCCATGCGCAGCACCATGCTCGAGGAGACCCGCAAGCAGCAGTCGGACCTGCTCGAGCGCGCCAAGCGCGACATCGAGACGGAGAAGACCGCCGCGATCGCCGACCTCCGCCGCGAGGCCGTGACGCTCGCGATCGCCGCCGCCGGAAAGGTGATCGAGAAGAACCTCGACGACGCACAGAACAAGAAGCTCGTCGAAGGTTACCTCTCGAGCCTGAACTAGCCCGACCATGCGCGACGTTTCGATCTCGCGGAACTACGCCGATGCGCTGCTCGCGCTCGCGACGAAGGCGAATGCCGCCGAGGAGTGGGGCGCACTGATCCACGCCGTGGCCGGCGCCATCGAGTCGGACCTCACGTTGCGGCGTTTCATGGAGGCGCCGCAGGTGAGCGCGGTGGACAAGCGCCGCATCCTCGCGAAGGGGATGGAAGGAAAGGCGCCGCCGATGTTCATCAAGTTCCTGCAGAAGCTAGTGTCGAATCGCCGGCAGCTGCTGATCCCGCAGATCGCGACGGCGTACACGGACCTGTTGGACGACGCGGCCGGGCGCGTGCATGCGCGCGTGACCGTCGCCCGGGCGATCCCGGATGCCGAGCGCGACGCGATCGCCGCCCAGCTGTCCAAGGCACTCAAGAAGACCGTCGTGCCGCACGTGAACGTGAACGCGCAGATCCTCGGTGGCGTCGTGGTCCGCGTGGGCGACACGGTGATGGACGGCAGCGTGCGTCGTCGGCTTGGCGCCGTGCGCGCGAAGATGCTGGGCGGGCTGTAGCCAGCGCGTGTACCGGATCGCGGCGCTGACGCCGCGCGAACACGATGCCGTCATGTACGGTTCAGCTAACGCCCGCGAAGTCCGCGGGCGTTAGTGTTTTCGGCATGGAACGAATGACTTGCACGGAACGGCGCGCCGCGCACGGTGCAACGAAACGGCGGCTCAGTCTTGTCAAAGTCGTACGTGTGCGCGCCCCGATGCACACGCACCCACCAGGGCCAACGTCAATGCACGCTTACTCGTACGCGTCGCCGCCGAACCGATCGCTGTTCGAGTCTTGCCGGGCGCGCAGTTCAGCGCGGGTCACCAGCTCCGCGCTGGTTGCGCTCTGCATCCTGGCCGGCGCGCCATTCCCCGCGGCCGCCCAGTCCCCGGGCGCAGCCGTCGTCCGCGCGATCCACGACCGCTGGAACGGGCGTACGTACGCCACGCTGACGTTCCGGCAGGAGACCGGGTTTGCCGACGGGCGGAAGGAGATCTGGTGGGAGTCCATCAAGTCACCGGGCATGCTGCGCATTGACGTCGCGGCGTCGGATGCGGATTCGATTCAACGGACCATCCTGTTCCGCCGGGACTCGTTGTACCAATGGCGGCCAGGGCGCCCCGTGGCGCCGGGGCGCGCGCTCGTGCATCCGCTCCAGCTGCTCTTCATGGACATCCAGTGGGTGCGGCCCGAGCAGACAACGGCCAAGCTGACGGCAGCCGGCTTCGATCTCTCGCGCACGCATGAGACAACGTGGAACGGCCGCGCGATGACGGTTGTCGGCGCCGCCGCCGGGGACTCGGCGTCGCGCCAGTTCTGGGTCGAGCGCGAGCGCATGCTCGTGGTACGGGTCATCGAGCCCGGTCCGCAGCCCAACGCGCCCATGCGGGACACGCAGGTGCGCGAGCACCTGCGGACGGCCGCGGGTGCCTGGGTCGAGAAGGACATGCGGTTCTACGAAGGGCTCGGCGCACAGGCGCGCGAGCAGCAGACGGAGCTCTACACCCAGGTTCGCACCGATGTGCCGCTCGACGATTCGATCTTCATGCCGGGCTCGCCGCCGCCAGCGTGGGTGGCGGCTGAGGGCCTCCTCGCGGCGGACCGGGCGTTTTCCGAGGCGGGCAAGGACCGCGATGTGGTGGACGCGATCTCCGCCATGTTCGCCGACGACGTGATGGCGCCCGCGCTCCGGGGCAAGTTCGCGAAGGGCAAGGTGGAGCTCACTGCGGTGATGCGGCAAAACGCGCTGAACGCCGGCGCGCGCGCGACGTGGACGCCGTCACGCGCGGGCGTTTCTGCTGACGGCACACAGGGCTTCACCTGGGGCTTCATGACGGTGCGGCGCGCAAACGCCGCCGATGAGCGCCTCAAGTACCTCGCCTATTGGGTGAAGGGCGCGGCGGGTTGGCGCGTCGTCGCCTACCGGCGGACTCCGAGTGCGCCGGGCGGGGTAAACTCGGACGTCCAGCCGCCGGCGATCCCGGCTGCGTCGGTCGCGGTCGCCGTGGATGCCGCGGCGAACGAGCGCCACCGCGCGAGCCTGGTCGCCGCCGAGCAGGCCTTCTCCGACACGGCACAGAAGATCGGACTCGGGCCGGCGTTCCTGATCAACGGGCGCGCCGACGCGATCAACATGGGCGGCCCGACCGACGCCGATTTTGTCCGCGGCAACGCGGCGATTGCCGAGAGCGTGGGTGCGGACAGCAAGGGCAGTCCCAGCCCGGTTTCGTGGTCGGCGGGCGAAGCGGCGATCGTCGCATCCAGCGGCGACCTGGGCATCACGTTCGGGATCATCCGCCCGAACGCCGACGCAAGCGCACCGGGGTTCCCGTTCTTCACGATCTGGAAGCGAGAGAACGGGGTCTGGAAGTACATCGCCGAGTAGCCGGCGCCGCGTTATGCGGAGCGACTTCGATCCCTGATCCGTAATCTCCGGCGAATCCCCCTCTCCGGAGCAGAACATGAAGTTGATCATTGGAGCCGCGGCGATGGCCGCGGCCGCTGGCCTGGGCTTTGGTGCCGGCCGCACGTCGCCGTCCCAGCCGACCGCGGCCGCCGGCGCGCCGGCGATCGCGCAAGCACGGCCCGTGGCGAGTGACGAACACGCCAACCACGATGCGGCGACGCCGGCGGGTGCGTTTGTGGCGTCGCAGCAGCAGGGAGCCGCGATCCCCGCGAGCGGAGCGACCGCGGTTGAACGCATCAACAAGTCGCCGCGGCATGGCGAATGGGTGGCGATCAAGGTGAATGCGACCGACAGCGCGATGGCCTGGGTCGTGTACCCCGAGCGCCGCGACAAGGCGCCGGTTGTCGTCGTGATCCACGAGAACACCGGCATCAACACATGGACGCGTTCGGTCGCGGACCAGCTCGCGGCCGAGGGCTTTATCGGCATCGCACCCGACCTCACCACGATGTTCCGCACGGGTGACCTGAAGGCCGACCCGACCCCCGACGCCGGTCGCGCCGCGATCGGCCAGGTGACGCCCGACAAGGCCAACGCGATCATTGACGCGGCCGCCAAGTATGGGATGTCGCTGCCGGCCGCGTCGCCGAAGTACGGCATTGTCGGGTTCTGCTGGGGTGGTGCGCGCTCGTTTCATCACGCGACGCACGCCGCGGGGCTCGGCGCTTCGGTGGTGTACTACGGCTCGCCGCCGACGGCGGAGCAGATGGCGAACATCAAGGCGCCGGTGCTCGGACTCTACGGCGGCAACGACGCGCGGATCAACGCGACGATCCCCGCGGCGGATTCTTCAATGAAGAAGCTCGGCAAGTCCTACGAGTTTCACATCTTCGACGGCGCGGGTCACGGCTTCCTGCGTGGCCAGGAGGGCTCGCCCGCGAACCTCGCGGCGGCGCAGGCCGCGTGGCCGAAGACGGTGGCGTTCTTCAAGGCAAAGCTGGGCAGCTGAGGCGGCCGGGCCGGGCGCGATCGGTGAACCCGTACTACTTCACCTCGCGCCCGCCCTTCCGGTTGTCCGGCACGAACCGGTCCTGATACGGCATCTTCACCGCGCGCAGCGATGCGGCGTCGAGCGTAGCGTCCATCGGGATCACCTGATTCGCCGCGAGGAGATACGCGGTGAGCGAGTACACCTCGGCGTCACTCAGCGTGCCTGGCGTCAGCTGCGGCATCGCGCGCCGCACGTAGTCGAATACCGTGGTCGCGTAAGGCCAGTAGTTCCCGATCGTTCGATCGAGCGGCTCCGACGAACCGCCGAACGGGAATCCTTCCGCGTTCGCTGGGCGTCCGATCACCGCCGGGAACCCGCCGGTCATGCCCTCCCCCTTGGCGCCGTGGCATGACGCGCACTTCGCGGCGTAGATCGTCGCACCTTCGGCCACCGTTCCCTGACCGGGCGGGAGTTCCGCGCCGTCAGGGCCGACGTCGCGATCAAACTTGGCGACCTCGTGCGGCGCGACTTCGCGACCGAGCCCGAGCCGGGACGGAGACGCGTCGGCGCCGCCGGCACCGCTCGCGTCGCCGCATGCGCACAGCGCCATGACCGCAGCAGCAATCAATGCAGGACGCATGCGCATCAGGTCTCTCCGTGGAACGCCACGCCGCCGTCGCTCGCGACCTTCCAGCCGTAGATCGGGTTCGAGTGGTAGCTGGTGCCGATCCCGCGCGCCTCGATCAGCGCCGTGCGCGTCGGCTGCACATAGCCGGTCTCGTCGGTTGCACGGGACATCAGGATGGTCTCGCCGCCGGTCCACTCCCACATGCGTTCGAACCGCACATGCGCCTTGGGCGTCGGCGTCGTCAGCAGGTTCGCGTTGCGCCACGTCGCGCCACCATCCGTGCTGACTTCCACGCGCGTGATTCGCCCGCGGCCGCTCCACGCAATGCCGCTGATCGGTCGCCAGCCACGGGTGATCTTGTCGGGATAGACCGGTGACGTGATGATGGACTTGGCATCCACCTCGAAGCTGAACTGCCGCGCCGTGCCGTCCTTGAGCGGGTCCGTGTACTTCGACGTCTCTTCGCGGGTCATCCACGGGCGCGTGCCGAGTTCGAGGCGGCGCAGCCATTTGACGCAGGCGTTGCCTTCCCAGCCGGGCAGCAACAGGCGCATCGGGTAGCCCTGCGCGGGCCGGAGCGGCTCGCCGTTCTGCCCCCAGGCGATCAGGGCATCGTCCATGATCTTCGACATCGGGATGCTGCGCGTGAGTTCTGCCGCGTCCGAGCCTTCAGCGAGCACCCACGTCGCCTCGCGGCTGGCGCCGACTTCATTCAGCAGCGTGCGCAGCGGCACGCCGGTCCACTCGCTGTTGCTCGTGAGGCCCGCGATCTGCTGCGGCGTCATCTCCGGGCGCGGGCGCCGGAACGCGCCGCCGCCGTTGCCGGAACACTCGATGAAGTACGTGTGGGTGACGCGCGGGAAGCGCTGGAGATCGGCGAGCGTGAATGCCAGCGTGCGTTCGACCAGGCCGTGAATGATCAGCTCGTGTTTCGCGGCGTCGATCGCCGGGACGCCGGCGTGGTGTCGCTCGAAGTGGAGGTCGGCCGGCGTGATCGTGCCGGAGAGCGATTGATGCGGCGTGAGGGAGCTGCCTTGGATCAGCCCGGTTGGCGTGCGCACCGGCGCGACCTGCGGCGAGCGCACGCCCACGGCGGAAGTCGGCGCGCCCGGTGCGCTGGTCGGGTCGTCGAGCATCGGTTGCTCGGCCGGCGGCGCCGCCGGTGCCTGGGCGGCGCGGCGATCGCGCGGGTTCTGTGCGTCTCGCAGCGGGGGGACGCCGACGATCATGGCGCCGCTCAAGGCGCCGGCCGTCTTCGTAAGCATGTCGCGTCGCGACGTCATTCCTACTCTCCGGGGGCTGGCAGACGGAAAGAAACTACGCTTCGTCAGGGCTTCGCGGGCACAACCTTGAGGATCCGCCCCATCCCGCTGTCGGTCAGCAGGTAGAGGAACCCATCGGGACCCTGTACGACGTTGCGGATCCGCTCGTTGAGCTCGCCGAGGTAGCGCGTCTCGTTGGTCACGCGATCGCCCGACATTTCGAGTCGCACGAGCCCGCCGGGCGTCATGGATCCGATGAACAGGTTGCCCTTCCAGCCGGGATAGCGATCGCCCGTGTAGAACACCATGCCCGACGGCGCGATCACCGGATCCCAGTAGTACACGGGCTGCTCCATGCCTTCCTTCACGGCACCCTCGCCGATCCGCACGCCCGAGTAGTCCCGGCCGTACGTGATCACCGGCCAGCCATAGTTCTTGCCGGCCTCCGGGTGATTCAGCTCGTCGCCACCGCGCGCACCGTGCTCCATCGTCCAGAGCCGGCCCGTTTCGGGGTGCAGCGTTGCGCCCTGCATGTTGCGGTGCCCGTACGACCAGATCACCTGCTGTACGCCTTCGCGCCCGACGAACGGATTGTCGGGTGGTACGGAGCCATCGCGCCTGATGCGGACGACCTTGCCCACGCCCCAGCTGAGGTCCTGCGCGCGGTTCCGCACGGTGAAGCGATCGCCCTGCGTGATGAGCAGCGTGGTGTCGCGCGCGAAGACGAGTCGCGAGCCGAAGTGCCCGCCCGATTCCACCTTGGGTTCCTGCCGGTAGATCACCGTCACGCTGTCGAGGCGCGACTCCGCGAACACCGCGCGCGCGACGCTCGTGCCCGCCGTGCCGTTGGGTCCCGGCTCCGCGTACGAGAGGTAGATGCGGCGGTTGGCGGCGAACTCCGGGTCGAGGGTGACGTCGAGCAGCCCGCCCTGCGCTTCTGCGAAGACAGCCGGAACGCCCGCGACCGGCTCCGAGGGCGCGCCGGCTGGGGTGACCACGCGGAGCCGGCCCGGTCGCTCCGTGACCAGCATGCGACCGTCGGGGAGAAACGCCATTCCCCAAGGGTGCTCGAGCCCGCGCGCGACGGTCTCAGCCGATACGACATTCGGAGTCGAGGCCGGCTGCGGCGACGCCGGCGCCGGGCCCTGGGGCGACCCTGCGGCGCCACAGCCCGCAGCGAGAGTGGCGGATCCTATCGCAAGAAGTGCGAAACCCGTGCTTTTCATGTGTGCCCGGCGCGAAGGGATGCCCCGCGCCGGGCGACGGCTCGCCCTGCTATGCAGGCATCGAGTACTTGATGACGTAGAACATTACACCCTTCGGCGAGACGATCCCCGCGAACCGCCCGGTATTCGGGATGTCCATCGGCGGCACACAAACCTGACCGCCGAGCGCCGCGGCCTTCGCCGCCGAAGCGTCGCAGTCGTCCACGGTCATGTACACGGCCCAGTGCGGCGGCATCGGACCCATGTGCGGCAGTAAGGGCATCAGTCCGCCGACCATGGTGCCGCCCTGGCTGAGGACCGTGTAATCGAAATCGCCCATCGGCATCGCCTGCGCGGTCCAGCCGAACCAATCGCAGTAGAACTTTGTGGCTTTCGCGGCGTCTGGCGTGGTGCACTCGAACCAACTCGGGCAACCGTGCGCCTGCGGGTCGGCCTCCATGCCCATGCTCGCCTTCGGCTGCCACACGTCAATCATCGCACCGACGGGGTCCACACACTCCGCCATCCGCCCCTGCGGGCCGACGTCGAATGCGGGTTTCGACTTCCCGCCGAGCGCTGCGGCCTTCGCGCCGGCGGCGTCCGCGCTCTCGACGCGCACCATCACGCCGATGCCGGCGGGAATCGGCTTCTGGGTCTGCGGGTCGAACGCCGGGAAGATCCCGCCCACGTCCTTGCCGCCGAGCTGGATCCGGTGGCCCATCCCGGGGATTTCGAGATAGCTCCAGTCGAGCAGCTCGCTGAAGAACTTGCGGTCAGTCTCGCTGTCCGACGTCATGACGTTGATCCAGCAGAACTCGCCAACGTTCCGTGGTCCGGCAGGCATACGGGGGGCCGGTGAGGGTGATGGGCCGTGAAGAATGGCTCCTCGCGACGGCGAGTCAAGCCACGGGTCCGGTACTTGGACTCTTACCCGTCCCGAATGGTTGGCATTCGGATTTGTACAAACCGGAGATAGGCGATCCCGGGGTCACTTGGCGAGATTTCATGCCCTGTGACCCAGCTCTCGCTTTCTGACATCGCGATCGAATTCGGGGCGACCACGCTCCTCGATCGGGTGACCTTCACCGTCGCCGC
>VGVM01000071.1 GCA_016874035.1 Gemmatimonadota bacterium | reverse complement strand
CCTCGGTGGTCGTCGGGCTTACGTTCGGCCTGTACCCCGCGCTTCGCGCGGCCCGCCTGTCGCCGATCGACGCGATCCGTCACGAATAGACTCGTTCGCCGCGGTCCGCTCGATCAGCGCACGGAGGAACCGGCCGGTATGTGAGGTTGCGTGGCGCGCGACCTCCGCCGGCGGTCCCATCGCGACAACGCGCCCGCCGCCCGAGCCGCCCTCGGGGCCCAGGTCCACTACCCAGTCGGCCCGTGCGATGACGTCGAGGTTGTGCTCGATCAGCAGCACCGTGTGTCCGGACTCGACAAGTCGGTCGAGCACGCGGAGTAGCTTGCCGATGTCGTCGGCGTGCAGGCCGGTCGTGGGTTCGTCCAGGATGAACAGCTTGCGGCCCTGCTTCTTCGTTCCCGCGACCAATTCGCGGGCGATCTTCAGCCGCTGCGCTTCGCCGCCGGACAGTGTGGTAGCCGGTTGCCCCAGCCGGAGGTAGCCGAGCCCGACCTGTTGCACCTGCCACAGCGCCTGGCCGAGCTTCTCTTCGCGCGGGAAGGCGCGGATTGCCTCGTCCACGGTGAGCTCGAGGACGTCCACGAGTGAACGGCCGTTGACCTTCACCTCGAGCACGTCCGGCTTGAACCGCCGTCCTTCGCATTCCTCGCACGGGACGAAGAGGTCGGCCATGAACACCATCTCCACTTCCTGGTATCCCGCGCCCTCGCAGCGCTCGCAGCGGCCGCCTTTCACGTTGAAGCTGAACGTGCTGGCCGTGAATCGTTTGCTGCGGGCGAGCGGCACGCTGGCGAAGAGCTCGCGAATGGCGTCGAAGGCCTTGATGTACGTCACGGGGTTCGATCGCGGCGTGCGCCCGATGGGCTCCTGGTCCACGAGGACCACGGCCTCGAGCGACTCGACACCATCGAGGCGGTCGTAGGCCCCGACGCGCTCGCCGAGGTGCTGCTTGGCGGTGTGCTCGCCCGTCAGGCGCTGCTCGAGCGCGCGATACAGCACGTCGTGCACGAGCGTGCTCTTGCCGCTGCCCGACACCCCCGTGACGCACGTGAATGCGCCGAGCGGGATCCGCACGAGATCTCCGGCCAGGTTGTTCTCGCGCGCACCGGCGAGCTGCAGCCAGCGTCGGCCGAGCGTCCTCGCGGGGGCGGCGGGAATCGACGCCGCGCCCGAGAGATAGCGGCCCGTCAACGGGCTTCCGGATGTGGCGTCCGCCGGCGTTCCCGCGAAGACCACGGCACCGCCGGCGGCTCCACTGCCGGGACCGAGCTCCACCATCCAATCCGCCGCGCGCATGGCATCCAGGTCGTGCTCGACCACGACGACGGTGTTGCCCGCATCGCGAAGGCGCACGAGCAACGACAGCAGCCGGTCGAGGTCGCGCGCATGCAAACCGATGCTGGGCTCATCGAGGACGTAGGTCGCGTCCACGAGGCGCGAGCCGAGCGCGTTCGCGAGGGTGATGCGCTGTGCTTCGCCTCCCGACAGCGTCCGTGCCGGCCGGTCCATCGTGAGGTACGTCAGGCCCACATCGGTGAGGAACTGCACCCGATCCCGCGCCTCGCGAAGGATGTGCGAGGCGATGGCCAGTTCCGCGCCCGTCAGGAACAGCGCGCCAAGCCAATCGTGCAAGGCCCCGATCGGCATCGCACAGACCGCGGCGATGGACTGCCCGCCCACGCGCACATTGAGTGCGTCGGGGTGAAGGCGCGCGCCCCCGCAGGACCGGCATTCCTGCGCGGTTTGATAGCGCCGGAGGAAGACCCGGATGTACTGCTTGTACTTCTTCGGCTCCAGCGATTCGAGGTGCCTCACAATGCCGAGAAAGCCCTTGGCCTTGCCGCGCAGGAGCTGCTCGCGCTGGTCACGGTCGAGTTCACTCCACGGCCGGTCCATGGGGATGCCTTCGCGACGGCAGAACTCGGCAAGCGCGCGCCGCTTGTTGTCGTACCGCGGCATCGTCCACGGGGCGATGGCGCCGAGCTTGAGCGTCCTGGCCTCGTCGGGAACGATCAACGCCTCGTCGTATTCGAGCGTCGCGCCGAACCCGTTGCAGGTCGCACACGCGCCCTGGGGGCTGTTGAACGAAAAGAGCTGCGGCACGGGGGTCGGCGCCACGTGACCGTCGTTGGGGCAGCGGAACGCCGTCGTGAACGCGCGGCGCGCGGGGACGGCGTCGGCGAGGAGGGCGAATGCGTCGCCGTCGCCCTCCCGAAATGCCGTTTCGAACGCGTCCACGATCCGCGCGAGTTGGTCGGCGCCTACGACCACGCGATCCGCGACGACCAGCAGTTCGTCAGCCGCGGCAAGGTCGGCGCCGGCTGGGAGTTCATCGAGGTGGAGCCCGATCCCGTCGGCGACGACCCTGACAAACCCCTTGGCCCGGAGTGCTTCGACGATCTCCTGATGTTTCGTTCGCGCGGACCGTTTCCACGGAAAGGCAACATGGAGGCGCTGGGCCGGGGCTTCGGCGATGATCCGATCGGCGGCTGACTGCGCGGAATCGGGCCGCAACTCCGTGCCGCACTTTGGACAGACGGTGCGACCCACCCGCGCCCAGAGCAGGCGGAGGTAGTCGTAGACCTCGGTCGCCGTGCCCACGGTCGAGCGCGAGGTACGCGTGGGGTTTTTCTGCTCGACCGCGACCGCCGGCGAGAGCCCGTCAATGAAGTCCACGTCGGGCTTCGGCATTCGTTCGAGGAACTGGCGCGCGTACGCGGAGAGGGATTCCACGTAGCGTCGCTGCCCCTCGGCGTAGATCGTGTCGAACGCCAGGGACGATTTGCCCGAGCCCGACGGCCCCGTCACCACGGTGATCGCGCGACGCGGGATGTCCGTGTCTATCCCCTTGAGATTGTGTTGCCTGGCGCCGCGAATCCGGATGAAATCCTTCACGCCAGAAACCTAGCCGCGAGAGGGAAATCACCCCGCAAACACCCCGCAAGTGCATGTCAGGATTTGCCTTGCCACCCCCCGGTGAGGGGGGTAGTTTCCGCCCGAATGCCGTACCTCCAGTTCCGCGACCAGCGTGTAACCCTGTCCGCCGCCGATCAGACGATCGGCGCTTTTGACGGTGCGGCGCTTCGGGTTCCGGGCGACGATGCGACGGCCCGCGCGATCGTCCGGTTGGGCCAGGATGGGACGGGGATCATCCTGCGCGGCGATGCCAATGCCGTCGTGATGGTGAACGGCGTCATGCTGGGTGCTGAGCCGTCGCCCCTGCTGCACGGCGACAAGGTCGAGATCGGCGGTCACCAGTTGCACTACGGCGAGGACGCGAAGGGCGGGAGCACGCAGTTCATTTCCGCCGCGAGCCTCGCGGAGAAGGTGAAGGCTGCCGCCGGGGCCCCGAAGAAGCCGACCAGCGCGACGGGCGGACGCCTGGTATCGCTCGTTGATGGTCGCGAATACGCGGTTCCCGACGCCGGCGTCACGTTCGGTCGCGAGATCGGCAATGACATCGTCATCGCGTCAGGCGCCGTTTCGCGGCGTCACGCGACGATTGCGCCGACCGAGGCGGGCTATGTCATTGCTGACCTGAGCACGAATGGCGTGCTGGTCAACGGGATCCGGGTTACCGAGCGCCAGGTTCTCGGACGTGGTGACGTGATCCGGATTGGCGAGGAAGAGTTCCGTTTCTACGCGGACAAGGCGAAGGAGCCCGCGGCGAGTGCACCCCCACCGGCGGCTGCTCCCGCAGCGCCGGCGCCGGCCGCGGCTCCAACGCCACCTCCGCCGCCTGCAGTGGCGGCGCCGGCGGCTCCGCCCGTCATGGCGCCAATCGCGTCACGCTCGGCAGAAATCCCAAGTTCGACCGACGTGACGGTGCGGCCGCCCACGAAGGAAGAACCGGCGCTGGTGATCCAGACTGCGATGGATTCGGCGACCACCGCGCCCGCCGCCCAGCAACCAGCGTCGGCCCCGGAGGCCGCGGCGCCGGCGGCGCCCGCGGCAGCGGCCCGAACGGCGCTCGCGACGCTCGAGGTCATCAACGAAGGCCCGATGAAGGGGACGAAGTACGAGATCTTCACGCCCCTGACCAACATTGGCCGCGGCGCCCACAACGACATCGCGATCAAGGATGACAGCATTTCCGATTCGCACGCCAAGATCCTCCGTAAGGATGGGCACTGGTATGTCGCGGATCAGGGGTCAACGAACGGCACTTACGTCGGGGGACGTCGCATCCAGGACGAGCAGCAACTGGTTGGCGCGCCCGATGTGCGGTTCGGCAACATCAAGGTGATGTTCAAGCCGACGGCTGCCGGCATGGATGAGAGCGGCAGCACGAAGGCGATTGCGGCGGTCAGTATCGACCAGGCCAAGCGCATGTCGTCGATGGCAAAGGCGCAATCCACCGCGGCCACGCCAAAGGCCGCCTCGGCGCCTACGACACCGTCCGGCGGCAAACCCGCGACTCCGATCGTGGTGCCGGAGCCAGCGGTTCCGGAGAAGAAGAAGGGTTGCGCGGCGATGATTGCGTTCATTGTTGCACTCGGTGCCGCCGGCGCCGGCATGCTCGCCGTCCTGCTCACGGTCGGAGGCTGATCGCGTGCAGCTCGCCGTGGGCGCTCGTTCAGATGTCGGGATGGTTCGCTCGGGCAACGAAGACAACTTCTTCGCTGAGGCCGACGAACTCCGCGGTGTCTTCATCGTGGCCGACGGCATGGGCGGCCACGCCGCCGGCGAAGTGGCCAGCGAGATGGCTGTCCAGATCGTCGCGCGGCACCTGCTTCCCCTCGAGCACATCCGCGATTCGAACGCCGACGAGACGATGACCGTCGCGTTGCGCGACGCGAACCGCGCGATCTATGAACGCATGCTGGCCGAGGTGGACAAGCAGGGCATGGGCACCACGGCGTCGGTGATCATCGTCTCCGGGGGCCAGTACCTGATCGGTCAGGTTGGTGACTCGCGCGTGTACGTGCTTCGCGACGGCGCGCTGCGGCAGATCACGAAGGACCATTCGTACGTCCAGGAGCAGGTGGACGCCGGCCTGCTGACGCCGGAACAGGCCCGCTATCACCCCTACAGCAACGTGATTACGCGCTGCGTCGGGGCGAACGAAAGCGTGGACGTGGACTTGTTCCGCGGCGAGGTGATGCCGGGCGACGTGTACCTCGTCGCGAGCGACGGGCTCACCGGTATGGTGGACGACCGGCGCCTGCAGCAGATCCTGCTCGCGCGGTCGAGCCCGGGACGCATCGTGGATGCGCTGATCGCCGAGGCGAACGGTCGGGGTGGGTTGGACAACATCACCGCGATCGTGGTCCAGGTCGGTTCAACCGACACCGCGCTGAGCCCGGCCGAAGCCACGGTCCCCTGACCGGCGGGAGCGGCATGTCCGACCCGACAGCCGTTCCATCCCGCACCGCGACTGTCGAGTCGCTGGCAGCGCTGTACCTCGGCAACATCCTCTACGCGCTGGAGCGCTGCGCCATGTCGCTGGAGGCCGAGGGCAAGGCCGACGAAGCCGCTTTCTATCGCGGCATCGGTCGCCTGTTGGCCGACGCGCGCGGCCGCGAAAAGGCGTAGAGCTTCTTCGGCCTGCGCCTCCGGCGCGGTGGTGTAGGGGATTCCCTTGCGGCGCGCGACCGGGCCACAGGCCACACTCCAGCACGCCAAGTCACTACGGTCCGGGAGTCGCCCATGAGTAGCTCCAGTGCACGCACGTTCAAGGATGGGCTCGTCATCGGCCTGATCGCCTACACGGCCGTGGTGACGTGCTACGCTGCATTGGATTTCCTCGCCGCCCGCGGTGCGTTCTATACGGTCAACGTGCTTGGCCAGTCGCTGTTTCGCGGGCTGCGCGACCCTTCAGTCCTGCAGCTTCCGATCCCGCTGGACCCGATGGCGATGTTCTTCTACAACGGGGTTCATCTCGTTGCGTCGCTGGCCATCGGCCAAGCGGTCATGGCATTTGTTGACGTCGCCGAGCAGTCGCCGCAGCGCAGCGGCTTTGCGTTCACGATGGTCACTGCCGGCTTCGTGATCACCATCGTTGCGGTTGGTGCGCTCAGCGCACCGATCCGGCCCGTGCTCCCATGGTGGTCGATCGTGCTCGCGAACAGCGCGGCGGTTGTGCTCGCGTGGATGTACCTCGGCGCGCGGCGGCCGGGGGTCTGGCGGGCGATGACCGCGTTTGCGCGCTGACGGGCTACGGTAGCGCCGTCGGCTCAGGCGCCGAGTTGCCGCCGCACGGCGGCCGCGGCATCAACACGTTCCGCGCAGAACACCCGCAAGCAGCGGGCGCTGGCGTAGAGGTCGCTCGCCAGGCGCGGCAGGTCCAGTGAGCCGGGCTGGCCGGCCTGCGTCAGCCGCTCCGCCTTGCCGCCGGCCTTCGACACGAGCAGGTCAACGCCGAGCATCTGGGTCTTGGCCGGAAAGTCGAGCAGGACGTGGTTCGCCGGAACGCCCACGTCAGAGGCGATTGCCGCTTCCGTCGCGCGCACGCGTTCCCGGTCGTTGGCGATCCACTCGAGGTCCACGCCTCCGAGCGACGCTGCCGGTGCCTCGTACGCGCGCTTGAACAGGCGCCGGCCCCGCAGCGCCGCTACCATGGGGTCGCTGCCGGCGCCGGACTCGATGGCATGGAGCAGGCCTTCATCGGTGTAGCCGCCGAGCTCCGCGGTCAGGACCGAGCCACGCTCAACGGCGCGCTCAACGATGCGTTTGTACATGGCCGTGGCGCTGCGGCAGGCATGGTGCCAGTACACGTTGCGGTACATCTGGTACTTGGCGAACAGGAGGGTTTCGACCGCCGAGAGTCCCTTCGACCCGATCGCGAGCGACCGCCGTCCTGAGGCCGGATCGCGGGACACTGTCATCGCCTGCAGCAGCCGATCCTCATCCACCTCACCGTAGGGCACGCCGCACATGCGCGCGTCGCGCTGGAGATAGTCGATCTTGTCGAGGTCGAACGACCCCGAGATCAACCCCTGCAGCGGGGAGTCGCTCGAGCCCTGGATGAGCGCCACGATGCGCTCGGGCGCGTCCGTCGCGACGCGGCGGCGCAGGACTTCCGCGACGGACCCGGTCGTGATGAGCGCCGTGGCCAGGGACTCGTGGTGCGGTGCGCCGATCTCCTCGAGGGCATGCGAGAACGGGTAATGCCCGATGTCGTGCAGCAGCGCGGCGGACGCCACGACGGCGGATTCGTCCGCTGCGACCTGGTCGAGCGCACCTGCGCCCTCGAGATGCTCGAGGGCGCGGGTGGCCAGATGATATGCGCCCAGCGCGTGCTCAAACCGCGAATGCGTTGCGCCGGGGTACACCAGGTGCGCCAAGCCGAGCTGCCTGACGTAGCGCAGCCGCTGGAATGGCGGCGTATCAATCAGTTCGGCCGCGACCTCGTCTACGGCAATTGAGCCCCAGAGCGTGTCGCGGATGTAGAGCACTGGTCGCGCGCGGCCTACGCCTTCGGCCCGGCCCCGAGGATCTTGTCCGAAACCGCGGTGCCGAACTTCTTGATGTTCTCGCGGAACATCTCGGCGAGCTTCTTCGCCTGGGTATCGTACGCCGCGGCGTCCTTCCAGGTACCGCGCGCATCGAGCACTTCGGCCGGGACGCCCGCGATTCCCTGCGGAACGGCGAGTCCGAAAACCGGGTCCACCTTCACCGGGGCGGTGGCGAGCGAGCCATCGAGCGCGGCCCGGACCATCGCACGGGTGTAGCTGATCTTCATTCGCGCGCCGACGCCGTACGGGCCGCCGCTCCATCCCGTGTTCACCAGCCACACGTTGGCGTCCTTGTGCTGGTCGAGGAGTTGGCCCAGCATCTCGGCGTACTTGGTCGGGTGCCACACGAGGAAGACGGCCCCGAAGCAGGCGCTGAAGGTGGCCTGCGGCTCCGTCACGCCGCGCTCCGTACCGGCGACCTTCGCCGTGTAGCCGGACAGGAAGTAGTACATCGCCTGCTCGCGCGACAGCTTGGCGATCGGCGGTAGCACGCCGAATGCGTCGGCGGTGAGGAACACCACGTTCTTCGGGTGGCCGCCCCGCCCGGTGGGGACGTGGTTGCCGATGTAGTGCAGCGGGTAACTGGCCCGCGTGTTCTCCGTGATCTTCTGGCTCTCGAACTTGACCTTGCGGTTCTCGTCGAGCTCTACGTTCTCAAGGATCGTCCCGAACATCTGCGTCGTCGCATAGATGTCGGGCTCGTTCTCCTTCGAGAGGTGGATCACCTTGGCATAGCAGCCGCCCTCGAAGTTGAACACGCCTTCCTTCGACCAGCCGTGTTCATCGTCGCCGATCAGCCCGCGCTCCGGGTCAGCCGACAACGTGGTCTTGCCCGTGCCGGACAGGCCGAAGAACAGCGCGGTATCGCCGCCCTTGCCGACGTTCGCCGAGCAGTGCATGGACAGCACGCCCTGCTTGGGCAGCAGGTAGTTCATGACCGTGAACATGGACTTCTTGAGTTCGCCGGCGTAGCGCGTGCCGCAGATCACGATCGTACGCTTCGCGATATGGAGCACGATCGCGGTGGTCGTGCGCGTCCCGTGCCGGGCCGGATCCGCCTGGAACTCCGGCGCGTGGAGGATCGTGAAGTTCGGCGCAAACGCGGCGAGGTCGCTGGCAGCCGGCCGGATGAACATGTTGCGCACGAACGAGGCATGCCACGCGTTGGGCGTGACGTAGCGGCACGACAGGCGATACGCGGCGTCCGCGCCGCAGTAGAGGTCCTGCACGAAGAGGTCGGACAGCCCATTCAGGTAGGCCTTCACGTCGGCCTGGAGCGTGTCGAAGTGGGCCTCGGTGATCTTCTGGTTCACGGCACCCCAGTCCACGTCAGCCGCGGACGATGCCTCTTCGACGACAAACTTGTCCTTGGGCGAGCGGCCCGTGTGCGGCGACGTCACGGCGCAGAACGGCCCCATGTCGGCGAGCTGGCCTTCGCCTCGACGAATGGCCTCCTGGATCAACTCCGGGGCGACGAAGTTCCAGTGGACATTGCCCGAGGGGGCAAGTCCTTGGCCCGTGAGTCCCGTTGCGCCTTGCCGCGCGGTCCCGCTTGTCATGGTGTTCGTCCTTTCAGGTTCGAGAGTTCAGCGCGAGCCGGCCGACGCTGTCGCGGTCGGCGGGTTCGCAGGAGTGGGGGAGGGGACGGCCGTCTCGGCCGTGGTACCGACGGGCACGTACGACCCGCTGGTCGTGCGAACCCGCCATTGCGCGTCAATGACGGCCACCGCGGCCATGTTGACGACGTCTTGCACATCGGCGTTCTGCTCGAGCACATGCACCGGATGGGCCATCCCGGCGAGGATGGGGCCCACGGCCGTCGCACCGCCGAGTTTCGTCAGGAGCTTGTACGCGATGTTGCCGGCGCTGAGGTTCGGGAAGATGAGGATATTCGCCGGCTCCTTCAGGCGCGCGAACGGATACCGCGCCGCAAGCTCGATCTGGTCGAACGCCACGTCGGCCTGCATCTCGCCGTCCACGATCAGCGCGGGTCGTCGCTCACGCACGATCCGGACGGCTTCGGCCATCTTCTGCGCCTGCGGGTGCTTCACCGAACCGAAGTTCGAGAACGACACCATCGCGACGCGCGGCACCTGCCCGAAGTTCGCGACGAGTCCGGCCGCGGAAATCGCGATCTGCGCCACTTGCTCGGCGGTCGGGTCAATATTGACCGTCGTGTCGCCGCAGAACACCACATGCTTCTCGAACACGAGCATGTACATGCCGCTCGCGAGTCGCGTCACATGGTGCGCGCCGATCACCTCGAGCGCGGGACGGACGGTTTCCGGATAGTGCTTCCCGATGCCGCCGACAATGGCATCCGCATCGCCGATCGCGACCATGACGGAACCGAAGTACACGCCCTTGTAGAGGCGCTGCTCGGCTTCGGCGAGCGAGAGGCCCTTGCGTTGACGGCACTCGAAGAGGAAGGCGGCGTAGCGGTCGCGGTTGGGCGACGTCCCCGGATCGACCAGCTCGATTCCGTCGAGCGAGACTCCGTGCTTGGCCGCGATCTCGCGCACCCGGGGCGGGCGGCCGAGCAGGATCGGTTGCGCGATCCCCTCGTCCACGATGATCTGGGCGGCCTTGAGGATCCGCGGGTCTTCGCCTTCGGGGAATACCACGCGCTTTGGGTCTGCCTGCGCGCGATTGATGATGCCGCGCATGATCCCGCGGACGCGCCCGAGCCGGTGTTCCAGTGACTCGCGATATTCTTCCCGGTCAACGGCGAGCCGCGCCACGCCCGTCGCGATGGCAGCCCAGGCAACGGCCGGCGCCACCCACAGCAGGGCGCGCGGATCGAAGGGGAAGGGAATCAGGTAATCCGGCCCGAACTTCACGGAAGTCAGGCCGTAGAGCTGGGCCACGCTGTCGGGCACGTCTTCCTTGGCGAGCGCCGCGAGTGCGCGCGTCGCCGCCATCTTCATTTCCTCGTTGATCGTCGTCGCGCGGACGTCGAGGGCGCCACGGAAGATGAACGGGAAACAGAGGACGTTGTTGATCTGGTTCGGGTAGTCACTGCGCCCCGTGGCGACGATCGCGTCATCGCGAACGGCGCGCACTTCGTGCGGGAGGATCTCAGGGTTCGGGTTCGCCAGCGCGAAGATGATCGGCTTGGGGCCCATCGCGCGCACCATGTCGCCCGACAACGCCCCGG
This sequence comes from Gemmatimonadota bacterium, assembly GCA_016874035.1. Lineage (GTDB taxonomy): Bacteria > Gemmatimonadota > Gemmatimonadetes > Gemmatimonadales > Gemmatimonadaceae > Fen-1231. The sequence continues at coordinate 1,646 of VGVM01000071.1, read as the reverse complement.
CCGCCGACAGGCCCACAAACACGTCGGCGCCGCGGATCGCGTCCGCCAGCGTCCGGTGCGGCGTGTCCACGGCGAACCGCGCCTTGTAGCGGTCCATGTCGCCTGCGCGGCCCTTGTAGATCACGCCCGTGCGGTCGCACATGAGGATGTGTTCCCGCTTCACGCCCAGCTGCACGTAGTGCTCGGCCGTCGAGATCGCGGCGGCGCCTGCCCCAGAGAACACGACGCGTACCTTCGCGATGTCCTTCCCGACGATTTCCAGCGCATTGAGCAGCGCGGCGCCGGAGATGATCGCGGTCCCGTGCTGGTCGTCGTGGAAGACCGGGATGTTCATCGTCCGGCGGAGTTCTTCCTCGATGTGGAAGCACTCCGGCGCGCGGATGTCCTCGAGGTTGATCCCGCCGACGGTCGGTTCGAGGAGCTGGCAGAACCGGATAACGTCTTCCGGCCGCTCGGAGCCGACCTCGAGGTCGAACACATCAATGTCGGCGAACTGCTTGAAGAGGTTGCCCTTACCCTCCATGACCGGCTTGCCTGCGAGCGCGCCGATGTTGCCGAGCCCGAGCACCGCGGTGCCGTTGGTCACGACGGCGACGAGGTTGCCCCGCGCCGTGTACTGGTAGGCGGTATCCGGGTTGGCCTCGATCTCACGGCACGGTTCCGCGACGCCGGGCGAATACGCCAAGGCCAAGTCCCGCTGGTTGGCCAGCGGTTTGGTCGGAACGACGGCGATTTTCCCGGGGCGGCCGCGCGCGTGGTATTCCAGCGCGTCTTCACGCTTCATAGGCGGTCAAAGATAACGGTCGGACTGTCTCCCGGCCGTCAGCGCTTTGGGTTTTGTTTGGGGTCCCCCATCGGCCTGGGATTCACGCGGGCATATCTTCCATATCATGACCGCGCGGCGCCCTTCGGTGCGCATCCTTCTTGCGATGCTCGCGTTGCTTCAAGCAGCGCTGCCGCCTGTTGTTGCGGCCGTCGAAGGCCAGACGGTCAACGGTCGTCCCAGCGTCCAGCACGCCGAGGATCCGAGTCGCGCCAACTGCACCGCGGAGCACCTCCACGACTGCGCGCTGTGCCGGAGTGCCCACGCGCCGTTCGGGGACGAGGCGCGAGTGCCTGCGGTGCCGACCGTGGGCGCGCGGCACGCGATCGCTCCCGTGGTCGTATCCGGGCCGACGTCGTGGTGCACGGCGACGGCGAACCGCCCGCGCGCTCCGCCGAAGTCCTGACGGCACGGCGCCGCATCGCGGCGCCATTCCAACTGTGGATCGCAGCCCTGTGGCCCGGCGCACCGTGCGCCGTGGGCCCGTTGCGATCGTAAACCGTTCAGGGGCGATTTCATGTTTTCCATGGTTCTTCACGCGGCGCACTTCGCCGCAGCTTGTTGTGCCGCCGACGTGGCGCAAACGGTGCGCGGCACCGTCCGTGACTCGTCAGGCGCCGGTCTTCCCAATGTCCAGGTCGTCGTAGCCGAAGCGAATCGCTCGGCGACGACCAATGCCGGCGGCGAGTTCACGATCCGCGGACTCGCCGCGGGCGAGTACCATCTCACGACCCTGTTGGTCGGCTACCGTCCGGGACATGCCGTCGTGCAGGTCGCGAACTCCGGGCCCGATGTCGTCGTCAACATCGTGATGTCCGCGACA
>VGVM01000070.1 GCA_016874035.1 Gemmatimonadota bacterium | reverse complement strand
TGCCCCTCACATGCGCATCGGAATCCCGAAGGAAATCAAGACGAATGAGAACCGCGTGTCCCTCGTGCCTGCGGGCGCCGAGGCACTTGTCGCGGCCGGTCACTCCGTGATGGTGGAGAAGGGCGCCGGCATCGGCAGCGGATTCAGCGACCAGCAGTACGAGTCGGTCGGCGCGACGATCGGTGCGTCAGCCGCCAAGGTATGGGCCGACGCGGAGATGATCATCAAGGTGAAGGAGCCGATCGCGAAGGAATGGAAGCACATGAAGAAGGGGCAGACGATCTTCACGTACTTCCACTTCGCGGCCGACGAGAAGCTCACGAAGGCGCACATCGAATCGGGTGCGACGTGCATCGCGTACGAGACCGTGGAGTTGCCGAGCGGGGAGCTCCCGCTGCTCACGCCGATGTCGGAAGTGGCGGGCCGCATGGCGGTTCAGGAAGGCGCGAAGTACCTCGAGAAGCTGTTCGGTGGTTACGGCGTGCTGCTCGGTGGCGTGCCCGGCGTTCCGCCGGCCAAGGTCGTGGTGCTCGGTGGCGGAGTGGTCGGCATCAACGCGGCGAAGATGGCAGCTGGCATGGGTGCGAAGGTCACGATCATGGACCTTTCGTTGCCGCGACTTCGGTACCTGAGCGATGTCATGCCGGCCAACGTGACCTGCATTTACAGCAACCGGCACAATGTGCTGGAGCAGATCGCGACGGCTGACCTCGTGGTGGGCGGCGTGCTGATTCCCGGGGCCAAGGCGCCCAAGCTGATCCGGCGCGAGGACCTGAAGCTGATGAAGCAGGGGTCCGTGATCGTGGACGTCGCGATCGACCAGGGCGGCTGCGTCGAGACGATCAAGGCGACCACGCACGAGAACCCGGTGTACACGGTTGACGGCGTGATTCACTACGGCGTCGCGAACATGCCCGGTGGCGTCCCGCGCACGTCCACGCTCGCGCTCACCAACGCGACGTTCCCCTACGCGATGAAGCTGGCGAACAAGGGCTGGAAGGCCGCGCTGGCCGAGGACAAGGGCCTGCTGAAGGGACTCAACGTCGTGGCCGGCAAGGTCACGTATGCCGGCGTGGCCGAGGCGTTCGGGCTCAAGTACCACGCGCCCGAGAAGTTCCTCTAGCGGTATTGCGGTTCCGATCACGGCGCGTACCCCAACCAACGGTGCGCGCCGTGACGGCGTTAACAGCGCGAAGGTATTGCATGGCAAGGGCTTGGCAGGCGTTGGTGCTTTGCAGCGCCTGCGTTCGGCCACTAAAGTTGTTGCAGCAAATACACCTCACCCTGGCAGGAGGGGATGGCATGCAGTCTTCCACGTACTTGGGCCGCGCCGTTCGTGTCGCGCGCGCATTCGGGGCCGTGCTCGGCTTCGGCGCGGCGGCAGCCGCGCAGGCCCAGACCGGTTCCGTCGGCGTTCGCGTCGTTGAATCGGGGGGTAACCCGGTGGCGTCGGCGCAGGTCGCCGTCGTCGGGACCACGCTCGGCGGTTTGACCGGCGCAGACGGGCGCATCACGCTGCGCGGTGTCCCGGTCGGCACGCACACGGTGCGCGCGCTTCGCGTCGGGTTTGCCGAAGTGAAGCAGGCCGTGACGGTCGCGGCGAACCAGACGGCCGCGGTCGAGTTCACGATGTCGGCGGTCGCGGTCAGCCTGACCCCGGTCGTCACGACGGCGACGGGCGAGACCCGTCGCGTCGAGATCGGCAATGCCGTCTCGAGCTTCACGGTGGCGGACATTACCGAGAAAGCGCCGATCGCCAATGTGCAGGACGTGATCAACGCCCGCACGCCGGGCGTGTCCGTGCAGCTCGGCTCGCAGACCGGCACCGGCGCGCGCATCCGCATCCGCGGCGCCAACTCGCTGTCGCTGTCGAACGAGCCCATCTGGATCATTGACGGCGTCCGCATGACGAGCGACTTGGGGGCAGGCCCGGGCACGGGCGGCAGCTCGACGAGCCGCACCAACGACCTCAACCCGGATGAAATCGAGAACATCGAAATCGTGAAGGGCCCGTCGGCGGCGACGCTCTACGGCACCGACGCGGCCAACGGCGTGATCGTCGTGACGACCAAGAAGGGTCGTGCCGGCGCAACGCGCTGGAACGGGACCGTCGAAGGCGGCATCCTCACCGACCGCAACACGTATCCGTACAACTACACGATCGCCGGCCACCTGCCTGGCCAGACGACGTACACCAACTGCCTCGGCCTCGTGTCGGTCTCCCGCGGCACTTGCATCATGGACAGCGTGCGCATCTACAGCCCGTTCCATGACCCGGATGCCACGCCGATCAACCAAGGCGACATCTCGCAGTATGCCGTGCAGGCACTGGGCGGCACCGAGCAGGTCCGGTTCTTCGTGTCCGCGGACCAGCAGAAGGAAACCGGGACGCTGCGGCTGCCCGCGTTCGAACGTCGGCGCATCAACGCGGAAGGCAGCGGCTTCCACCCGTGGGTGGAGCGCCCGAACATGCTGGCCAAGTATTCGTTCCGCACCAACCTGCAAGTGGCGATGACGCCGAAGCTCGATGCGACGTTCCAGGCGAACTACATCAACTTGTACCAGCGGTTCACGCAGGAGTCGAACGCGACGGTTGGCCTCGGCTCGCAGGCGTTCGGCGGCCCCGGGTTCAAGAACAACGGGAACATTGCGATCGTGGGTACGCCGCTGAACGGCTATCGCGCGTGGACGCCGGGCTACACCTGGCAGGAGCGGACAGACCAGAACCTGAACCGGATGATGATGTCGATCAACCTGAACTGGCGTCCGACATCGTGGTTGCAGAACCGTGTGGATATGGGCACCGACCTGGCGGATGCAGTTGACGGCCGGTTCCTGTTCCGCGGCGAGGGCGCGCCGATCTCGGCGACCAACCGGAACGGGTTCAGCAACAACTCGCGCTTCAACACGAAGACGACGACGGCCAACCTCGGGAGCACGGCGACGTGGCGCCTCCGCGACTGGGCGCTCGCCAAGACCACGGTTGGTGTGCAATACACGAATTACCAGGATGATGGCACCAGCGCGAACGGCGCGGAGCTCCCGCCGGGGTCGCAGGTTCCAGATGGCGCGCTGACCCGGACGGCAAGCGCGAGCACGACGCTTCGCAAGACGCTTGGCATCTACATCGAGGAAGCCCTTGCGTTGAACGACCGTTTGTTCCTCACGGCGGCGGTGCGCTCCGACCAGAACAGCGCGTTCGGTACGAACTTCCAGAACGTGCTGTACCCGAAGCTCAGCGCGTCGTGGCTGATCTCGGACGAGTCGTGGTTCAAGATGCCCTCGTTCATGTCGTCGGCGCGGTATCGCATCGCGTACGGAACGTCCGGCGTGCAGCCCGGCCCGAACGACGCGCTCCGCACGTTCGCGACGACGACGACGAACATCCGGAACGTCGAGTCCGCAGGCGAAATCTTCAGCACGATCGGCAATCCGGACCTCCGGCCCGAGCAGTCGGCGGAGATCGAAACCGGATTCGAGGCGAAGTTCTTCGACGATCGCTGGAGCCTCGATGTTACGTACTACCAGAAGAGCACGAAGGACGCACTGATCAGCGCGATCGTTCCCCCGTCGTTCGGTTCCGCGGGCAGCGTGCGCCGCAACCTGGGGAAGGTCAAGAACAATGGCTGGGAGTTCCTGATCAACGGCCAGGTCGTTGACAAGCCGCGGTTCGCGATGGACCTGACCGTGAACGCGTCCAAGAACGCGAACCAGCTTGTGTCGCTTGGCGGCACCCCGCCGCAGATCGGCACGACGACGCGGGCGGTGGAAGGCTACCCGCTCTTCTCGCTCTGGGCCCCGCCAATAACGGCGTGGAACGATGCCAACAAGGACGGCTACCTGACGCCCGAAGAACTGACCGTCGGCCGGATCTGCAAGGCGGAAGACGTTGGCGCCCCGGGACGGCTTTGCTCGGCGGCTGGCGCGCTCGATACGAGCTCGGTGTTCCGCGGTTACTCGGCGCCGCGGCAGTTCCTGGCTGTTACCCCGGGCTTCGACCTGCTGCGCAAGAAGCTGCGTCTGCAGGCGCTGGTGGACTACCGCGGCGGCAACAAGTACTACAACAACACGGAGCGGATTCGCTGCGTGAGCCGGCAGAACTGCAACGGATTCATGAATCCGAAGTCGGACCTCGAGGATCAGGCGATGGTCGTTGGAACGCTGAACGATCCGACCCGCACGCTCGACGGGTTCTTCCAGTCCGGCGACTTCGTCAAGCTCCGCGAAGTGTCGGTCAGCTGGGAACTTCCCCAGGCGTGGGCACAGCAGATGCGTGGGCGCAGCGCGCGGTTTGCAATTGCGGGGCGCAACGTGTGGAAGCACACGCTCTACAAGGGCGTTGACCCCGAGAACGACTTCACGATCACCAGCTCGACATCAAACGTCCCGCAGGACTTCCAGACCGTCGGAACGCCGTCGTACTTCACGGCGCGTCTCACGGTGAACTGGTAAGCCGCGACGTGACCACTACTAATTGGAGAATGAGTATGAGCCAGCATGCTCGTTTCAGCCGCCGCGCGGCGGGTGCCTTGGCTGCCGTCGCCGCGTTGGTATTGGCGGCCGCGTGCACGGATGTGAAGACGGCACTCCTGAGCGCGCCCGACCCCGACCTGATTGACCCGTCACTTGTGCAGTCACCGGATGGCGCGAACGCCGTCCGTATCGGCGCACTCGCGCGATTCCGGACGTCAACGGCGGGCAGCGACGGGATATGGCTGTTCGGTGGCCTTGTGACCGACGAATGGAGCACGAGCTCGACGTTCATCCAGAACGACGAGGCCGACCAGCGCAAGATGGCGCTGAACAACGGCACGGTGACCGGGTTCTACCGCACGTTGAACCAGGTGCGAACTGCGTCGAACCAGGCGATCGGCTTGCTCCGGACCTACGCGCCCACGCCGGCGGCGAACATCGCCGAGATGTACTTCGCGCGCGCGTTCGCCGAGATGCAGATCGCGCAGGACTTCTGCAACGGCGTGGTGATTTCGAACGGCGCGGTGGCGGTGCCTGTGGCCGGTTCCCCGATGACCAACGTGCAGGTGTTCAACATGGCGGTCGCATCGTATGACTCGGCGCTTGCGATCGTGGGAACGGCGACCGATGCGTCATCCACGCTGATCCGGAACGCGGCGACGGTGGGGAAGGCGCGCGCGCTGATCGGGCTCAACCAACACACGCAGGCCGCGGCGCTCGTCGCCGCGATTGCGACGTCGTTTACCTACGACGTGACGTTTTCGACGACCTCCGGCGACAACATCCTCTGGAGTCAGCCCAACAGTTCGCAACGCTACACGGTCGGCGACTCGCTTGAAGGCAACGGCCGGAACCTGCTCGTGACCGGCGCGCAGCCGTTCTTCTCGGCACAAGACCCTCGGTTGCCGGTGAGCTATACGGTGACCAACGCGGGGCGCGACACGCTCAAGTCGCAGGACGGGCTCACGTTCTCGCGGCGGACCACACTGTGGGCTCGGTCGACGGCGGTTCCCGTGGTCAACGGCATTGACGCTCGGATGGTCGAGGCCGAAGCCCGCGCGAAGTCCGGCGATATCGCGGGGATGATGACGATCCTGAACGCGCTCCGCGCGGCCCCTCCCAAGCTCGGTGAGGTGCAGGCGACGGCTGCCCAGCTCCCGGCCCTCGCGGCGCCGGCTACCACGGCTGCCGCCGTGGACCTGTTCTTCCGGGAGAAGGGATTCTGGACCTTCAGCCGCGGCCAGCGGTTGAGCGACAAGCGGCGCCTGATGCGGCAGTACGGCCGCACCGAGCCGACGACGTTCCCGACCGGGCAGCACTATCGCGGGGGCCCGTACGGCACGGACGTGAACTTCCCGACGCCGATTGACGAGCGGAACAACCCGAACTTCAACGCCTGCGCGGACCGCCTGCCGTAGCGCGCCAATCGCGTGCTGTTGGGTCACGGAGGGCGGCCGGTTACCCGGCCGCCCTTCGTGCGTCCGGGGGTGCCGTAACACCGCTCGCTTGCTGGACTTACGGGCGCTGGCTAGCTTGCTGACACCTCACGAAATCCACAGAAAACACCCTTGCTGACGCCGCTTCTTACGCGCGCGGCGACTTCCGCCGCCCGATGATGCGTTGGCCATTCTTCAAATCCGGAACCTTGTTCCCCGCGCAGCACATCGCGGTGGATTTGGGCACGGCGAATACGCTGGTGTACGTGAAGGGTGAAGGGATCGTGCTCAACGAGCCGTCCGTCGTCGCGCTCGATCGCGAGACGAAGAAGATCAAGGGCGTCGGACTCGAAGCGAAGCGCATGCTCGGTCGTACGCCGGAAGGCGTGATCGCGGTGCGCCCGATGAAGGACGGCGTGATCGCCGACTTCGACGTGACGGAAAAGATGCTCCGGTACTTCCTGACGTTGATCATCGAGAAGCACGTCTTCAAGGTGAAGCCGGAAGTCATCGTGTGCGTGCCGTCCGGCATCACCGAAGTGGAGAAGCGCGCGGTGCGTGACTCCGCGCTCGGCGCCGGCGCGAAGGAGGTGTTCCTCGTGGCCGAGCCGATGGCCGCTGCGATCGGCGTGGGCCTGCCGGTTGAGACGCCGACCGGCAACATGGTGATTGATATCGGCGGCGGTACCACCGAGATCGCCGTCATCGCGCTCTCGGGCATCGTCAGCGATACGTCCATCCGCGTCGCGGGCGACGAGATTGACACGTCCATCGTGCAGTTCATGCGCAAGAGCTACAACCTCTTGATCGGCGAGCCGACGGCGGAGCTGATCAAGATCAACATCGGTTCGGCCGCACCGCTGGGCGAAGAGAAGGAAATGGAAGTGAAGGGCCGCGACCTGGTGTCGGGGATCCCGAAGACGGTGCGCGTTCATTCCGCGGAAATCCGCGAAGCGATCCAGGAGCCGGTGCAGCAGATTGTGGATGCCGTGCGCCGCGCGCTGGAAATCACGCCGCCGGAACTCGCGAGCGACATCGTGGACCGCGGGATCGTGATGACCGGGGGCGGGGCGCTCATTCGCGGACTCGACGTGCTGCTGACCCAGGAGACGGGCCTGCCGATCCATGTGGATGAAGACCCGTTGACCTGCGTGGTGCGCGGGACCGGCCGGATCCTGGACGACCGCGAGAAGTACGAGCCGGTTCTCTCGTCCTGAGCATGCGGCGGCGCTGACCGATGGCGCGCGCGGCCCGGACCGACCCGAGGATTGACCTCGCCGCGGCGGCGGCCTGCGTCGTCGCCGCGCTGGTGTGCCTGGCGCTCCCCGCGTCAACGCGCGAGACGTTCGCCGGGGCGCTGCGCGGGACGATCATGGCCCCCCTCGCGGCCCTGCAGACCCGCGCCGAGCAGGGACGGGCGGCATTCGTGGGCCGCGACGCGTCCACGCGAGCGCTCGATTCGCTCGCCCTCCGTGCCGCACGCGCGACCGGGCTCGAGCAGGAGAACGCGCTGCTCCGCCAAGTGCTGGGGCTTGGCGTCACGCTCAAATGGGGCTTCGTCCCGGCCGAGGTGCTCGAAGGTCGCGCGCTGGGCGGCGAGTCGTCGGTCACGCTCTCGGCGGGCCGGCGGGCCGGCGTCGTGCCGCTTGCGGCCGTGGTGTCCGCCGGAGGCGTGGTCGGCCAGATCGAGCGCGCGGATCCGACCATGTCGTCGGCCATCGCTTGGTGGAGCCCGGAGTTCCGGGTGAGCGCCATGTCCACCGACGGCCAGGCGTGGGGCGTGGCGCAGGCCTACCTCGACGATGCGCCTCGCGCGATGTACATGGCGCTCCGGCGCGTGCCACTGCGCGTGAAGCTCGAGCCGGGCGACGCGATCGTCACCACGGGGTTCGGCGGAACCTGGCCGCGCGGAATCCCCGTGGGTACCGTGGTGCGCGAAATCGAGACGCCGGAGCAGTGGTCGAGATCCTACCTGGTTGAGCCAGCTGTTCCGGCCGCGAACATCGCTTCGGTGCTCGTGCTCCTGCCGGAACGCGCACGCGGTGGGGTGGATAACGTTTGGATTTCGGCGGCGCGAGCGGATTCGGCCGCGCGCCACGTCGAGGCCGTGATTGACTCGATTGCGCGGCTCACGGGCGACACGGCAACCGTGCGCGCGCGGCGGACGATGGCGGATTCGCTGGCCGCGAGCGGCGGACGGGCCGGTGGACGCGCCGGCGGACGCGCCGGTGGAGGCCCTGCTGGAGGCGCACGGGGGCGAACACCGTGAATCGCACTCGGACGCTCGTCGTCACCGCGTGGGTCGCCGCGCTGGTGCTGCTGCACTATTCGGTGCGGCCGGCAATCGGCGGGCGAGTCCAGGTGGATTTCCTGGTGATCGCGCTGCTCCTCGTGTCGGTGCGCGCGCGGCCGGCGACGGCCGCGTTTGTCGGCTTCGCGATCGGCGTGGTCACGGATGCGATGACTCCGGAGAGTTTCGGGGCCGGCGCGCTGGCCATGACCGTGGTCGGATTCGTGGCGAGCTGGTTGAAGGCCGTGTTCTTCTCGGAGAACCTGTGGCTGAACGCGGCGTTCGTGCTGGGCGGAAAGTGGGCATATGACGTGTGCTTCCTGATCGCCGAGCGGCGGCTTGGTGTCGGCGCGATGGCGTCCCAGCTATTGGTCTGGTCACCGCTCGCGGCGCTGCTCACGGCGGCTGTCGGGCTCGCTGTCATGGTGGCGTCGAAGCCGTCGGCGCAGGTTCGGCGATGAAGTTCCACCCGAACGAGATCCAGCGGCGTTCGCGGACTGCGGCGGCGGTGCTGTTTCTCACGATGGTGTTCCTGATCGGGTCGTTCTTCCGGGCGCAGGTGCTCGAGCATCGCTCGTACCTGACGCAGGCGGAGGAAAACCGTCTCCGCGAAGTTCCGCTCCCCGCGCCGCGTGGCCCGATCCGGGATCGCCGGGGGCAGGTGATCGCGGAAAACATCCCGGTCCACAGCGTTTCGATCCTCGCCCCGCGACTTGACTCACTCCAGTCGGTGCTTCGCCGGATCGGATCGGTGACGCCGCTGACGCCCGAACAGGTCGCCCAGGCCGTGCGGCGTTTCCGGCAGGAAGCGCGCCTGCCGACCGTGATCCTGCCCAATGCGTCGTTCGACGTCGTGAGCCGGCTGGAAGAGCATCGGCTGTTGTTCCCGGGCCTGATCATCCAGGAACAGACCAAGCGGTTCTATCCGGACGGAATCGCGGTGGCGCCGCTGGTGGGCTACACCGGCGAAGTCACCGAGGCGGAACTCGGCACCGACGCGTTCGCCGACTACAAGCCGGGCCAGCAAGTCGGGAAGGCCGGGCTCGAGCGGCAATACGAGTCGGAACTTCGCGGCCGGGACGGCTACCGGATGGTTGAGATGGATGCGCGTGGGCGCATCGTGCGCGACGGCGGCGCGGGGTCGCTCGTGGCGCCGCAGGCCGCGCAGCCGCTCAACACCAACATTGACCTGGACCTGCAGCGCTACGTCGCCGCCGTGTTCGGGGACTCATTGGTCGGCGCAGCCGTGGCAATGATCCCGACCACCGGCGAAGTGCTCGCGCTGTATAGCGGCCCGACGTTTGATCCCAATCGGTTCATCGGTGGCATCCCGAGGTCGTACTACAACCAGCTCCTGAATGACCCGCGGCGTCCGCTGTACAACAAGGCCACGCAGGGGCGGTACGCGCCCGGATCCACATGGAAACTGGCCACAGCTCTGACGGCGCTCGAGCTAGGGCTCGTGGGGCTCGAGGATCGCATGCCGGTGCCGTGTACGGGTGCCTACCAGTTCGGCAACCGGGCGTTCAAGTGCCACCTCGCGCGGGGTCACGGGAACGTGACGCTCGCTCAGGCGATCGAGCAGTCCTGCGACGTGTACTTCTACCAGCTGGGCCTCCGCATCGGGCTCGACCGTCTGGTGCAGCATTCGCTTCGGTACGGGGCGCACGAGATTTCCGGGATCGACCTGCCCGGCGACAACCGGTCGGACTATCCGACGGATCCGGCGACGGAGTACTTCAATCGGCGGTACCCTCGGGGCGGCTGGAGCAACGCGGTAGTGCTGAACCTGTCCATCGGTCAGGGCGAGAACTCGCAGACGGTGGTGAACCTCGCGAAGTTCTACACGGCGCTTGCGACTGACGGCGTGGCAGCCACGCCACGCATCCGGCACGGCGATCCGGTCCGGCATCGCCTGTATGAACTTGATACCACATCGCTTGCGGGAATCCGAAACGCACTGGCCGGCGTGGTCGCGCGCGGGACTGCGCAGGCCTCGCGAATCCAGGGCACGGTGTTCGCGGGGAAGACCGGGACGGCGCAGTCCGGACGCTTTGCCGGTGGGATTGAACTCGACCATGCGTGGTTCGCCGGTTTCGCTCCGGCGGACGATCCGAAGATCGTGGTGGCGGTGATGCTGGAGTTCGGTGGCCATGGGACCCGCGCGGCTCGGATCGCCAAGAGCATCGTCGAGAAGTACCTGCGCACGAGGACCACGCAGATCAACCGGGCCGAGGGCGAATGAGGCGCGTCACGATCTCGGCCGACTGGACGCTGGTGGCGCTGGCGCTGGTGCTCTCGGCGTTCGGGGTTGCGACCGTGTACTCGGCGGGCCAGACCGACCTCAACTTGCGATTCGTCGGCCTGTGGCGCATGCAGGTGCTGTTCCTGGCGCTGGGCATCGGCGGCGCGTGGATGGTGAGCCGGCTGTCGGTGCGCGCGCTCGACTACCTGACGCCCGCGGTGTACGCAGCGACGACGGCGCTGCTCGTTTTGCTGTTGTTCATCGGGCGCGGCGCTGGACCTGGGAAGTTCACGAAGAGCTGGCTCTACATCGGGGACGTGTCCATCGGGCAACCGTCCGAACTGGCGAAGCTCGCGGTCGTGATTGCGCTCGCACGTGTGTTGTCGCAGCGGGGTGAGGCGCCGAAATCCCTGTTCGATCTCTGGCAACCGGCCCTCGTGGTTGCCGTCCCCTGGGTGTTGATCATGATGCAACCCGACTTGGGGACCGGGCTCGTGTTCATCGGGTTCTTCTTCGCCATGCTGTATTGGGCGGGGACGCCGTGGCATCTGCTCGTCCTGGCGGCGAGTCCCGGCGTGAGCCTTGTGCTTGCGTTCAACACCGGCCTGTGGGGCGCGTGGTTCACTCTGGTCGTCGCGTTGGTGATTTGGAGCAAGCCGTATCTCGTGGAGAGCATCGCGACCGTGGCCGCCAACCTGGTGTTCGGCGTGCTCGCCCCATGGATCTGGTCGGACGTCCTGGACGGCTACCAGCGCCAACGAATCCTGGTGTTTCTCGATCCGTCGAGCGATCCGCTCAAGAGTGGGTACCACGTCCTCCAGTCACAGATTGCGATCGGATCGGGCGGTTTGTTCGGAAAAGGATTCACCGATGGCACGCAGAAGCGGCTTGGGTACCTGCCCGAGCAGCAGACCGACTTCATCTTCTCCGTCGTGGGCGAGGAACTTGGTTTCATCGGCGTGGCGGTCGCCCTGGCGCTCTCCGGCTGGTTCCTCATGCGCTGCATCCGCATCGCGGGGCGCTCGACCAACCCGTACGCCAGCCTGGTCGCGTTCGGGCTGGTGTCAATGCTGTATGTCCACGTGCTGATCAACGTCGGGATGACGATCGGCGTCATGCCGATCACGGGCATCCCGCTTCCGTTCTTCAGCTACGGCGGGTCGTTCATGCTGGCCTGCTGGATCGCCGTGGGGATGCTGGTTCGACTGTCACTGGAAGGGCGTGGCCGGGCCGACACACTCGTGATCTGAGGGTACATTTCCTTCCATGGCGTGGTTTCGGAAAGAGAAAAAGCCGCGAAAGCCGCTCAAGACGAAGCTCGAGATCCCGGCGGACGTCTGGGAGAAGTGCGAGTCGTGCGGCCACACGGACCTGCGCGAGAAGTTCTTCGCCAACCTCAACGTCTGCCCGGCGTGCGAGTACCATCGCCGCCTGCGGTCGGTAGAGTACGCCACGTTCCTGCTCGATGACGGCACCATCGAGGAGACCGAGTCCGATATCAAGTCCGTGGACCCGCTCACGTTCCCCGACTATCCCGGTCGGCTGAAGAAGGCGCGCGACAACGCCGGCGACGCGGACGCGATACTGACCGTGACCGGGACCATGGACGGCATGCCGGTGAACCTTGCGGCCATGGACTTTGCCTTCATGGGCGGGTCCATGGGGTCGGTCGTCGGCGAGAAGATCGCGCGGCTGGGCCAGCGCTCGCTCGAGAACAAGTTCCCGTTGATCATCGTGTCGGCGAGCGGCGGCGCCCGGATGCAGGAAGGCGTGTTGTCGCTCATGCAGATGGCCAAGACGTCGGCCGTGCTCTCCCAACTGGCCGAGCGGCGTGTGCCGTATGTATCCATCCTGACTAACCCGACGACCGGGGGTGTGAG